>JBEBSS010000025.1:0-38632 GCA_040394175.1 Leucobacter soli
TCGGATGCGGGTGCTGATCCGGTCGTGGAGAATGCGAATGCGTCGGCTACGGCTGGCAGCAATGACGCCGACTCCCCGAGCACGGCCGACGCCAACGGAACCGCCGAAACCGGCATCGCCAACACCGGTGGCGCTTCGCTGCTCCCCCTCGGGATCGGCAGCGGAGTGCTCCTGCTCCTCGGCGCCGTGCTGCTGCTGACCACACGCCGGAAGAAGGAGGTCATCGACAGCTGATGCGAGAATCCCCTCCTGAAACGGAGAGGTGACAGATGAGAGAGCGGCGGGTCCCGACCACGGGATTCGCCGCTCTTTCCTCGCATCGCCACACCCCACCCGCGCACACCCGCGCGCACCCGCGCGCACCCGCGCACACCCGCGCGCACCCGCGCTTCACAACCACGCGAGCAGACATGCGGCCGTCCAAACCGACCGGCGACCTCGACACAATCAGGCGAGATGCCAACCGTCCAAGTCAGAACGAGCTAGCGCACCAGACGGGCTATCGCCGCCGAGGCCTCCTGCAGCTTTTCAACCGACACCTCGCCGCCCTCCGACGCCGCTTCGGCCACGCAGTGGCTCAGATGATCATCGAGCAACGCCAGAGCGACGCGCTCAAGTGCCTTGGTCGCAGCCGACACCTGAGTGATCACGTCGATGCAGTACTCATCCTGCTCGATCATGCGATGAATGCCGCGCACCTGCCCCTCGGCACGGCGCAGACGCTTGAGCAGATCGTTCTTATGCTCGCTATAACCGTGAACGGGGGCCTCGTCATGCATGCCGTCACTCTACCCCGTGCGAGGCCGCACGAGGAGCCATATCGCTGACGGCGGAGTCGCACCGGCGCACAAGGATCCTCGCGCCCAAGTCGTTCCAGACAACGCCTACCCGCGACGCATACGGACGACCTCCGCCGTACCCCCGACGACCAACACGAGCACCGCCGCCCAGATCGCGCCATAGGTGAACCATTCGCCTCGAGCGATCCGCTCGCCCATCAACAACGAAGCGACGAGCAGCAACGCCGGCTCGGCGTAGCTGAGGAGCCCGAAGAGACTCATCGACAGAAGCCGGGAAGCGAGCAGATAGAGCAGCAGCGCGAACACCGCAAAGAGGCAGATGCCGGGCGCAGTCCACCACAGCGCCGGATTCTCCGACAACCAGGCGCCGTCAGCGAACGACCAGACCAAGACGACCAGCGTGGGAGGCGACATGATCGCGAAATCCCACCACATGCCGCCCAAATGCCCGGTACCCATTGCACGACGCAGCACAAAGTAGGCCGGATACCCCAAGGCGACGGCCAGCGTCTCCCAGCTGACGCCACCCACTCGCGCGATCTCGTACACCACCCCGCCCAATGCGATCCCCGCAGCGGCCCACTGCCACCAGGACATGCGATCCTTGTAGAGGAGCCGACCGACCACCACCAGAACGAGCGGCAGCAGAAAATAGCCCAAGGCCACCTGCATCGCCCTGCCGTTGAGCGGCGCCCAGGCGAAAAGCCAGAGCTGCAGACTGAGCAGCGCGGACGACACGACCGCTCCGAGGACAAGCACCGGCTTCCCCCGCATGCGCCTGCCAAACTCGGCAGCGAGCCGCCACTCCCGCGAAACGAGCAGCACGACAGTGACGAACGGAACCGCGATCAGTGCTCGCACCGCCCACACGGCCTCCCCCGACATGGGGGACAGCATCGGCGTGAGAAAGTAGATCAGTCCGAACGCGGCCGAAGAAGCGACCGAGAGGGCAATACCGCGTGCACTTGCCGAGAGACCGGAGCCCTTCGGCCCCAGTTGAGCCACGAACTACAGGTCGATTGCGCCGATGACCTCGCCGTACGGCGTCTCGCCGATCGGCGTGAAGCCCACGTGCAAGAAGAACCCCTCGGGCCCGTCCTCGCCACGCTCCCAGAGCACCGTCAAGCGATCGACGCCGCGGCGACGTGCCTCATCGATCAGGGCGTGCACCGCAAACGAGCCGACACCTTTGCTCTGCGCTTCGGCATCGACATTGATGCGCCACAGTGCTGCACGGAATTCCTCCTGCTGCGCATCGGGATCGAAATTTCCGTGAATGAAACCCACCACGCGATCCCCATCGAGCACCACTCGCTGCCACGCCGAGTGCGCCGGCGTGACCGCAGCCGCAGCAGCGTACGAGACCGGGCTGACGAACTGTTCCTGTCCGGGCTTCAGGCCGAGCCTGTTCACCGCGACGATCGTCGTTGCGGAGAGTTCTTCGAGTCGGATCGCGTTCATATACACAGGCTAGCGCCTCATCGAAAGAGCGCAAGTCTCCGGCGAAACGTTCGGCAACGGTTCAGACTGCCACATCGGACGGCGGACGCAGGCGCGCCCGATCGGAAAACGATGCGCTCGCCAGAGCACGAACGCCGTGCGGACCGGACAGAGACGCAGGGTCAGAAACGCGGCGAGAGCGCCGCCCCGACCGTGGCCGCGGGCATGCCCTCGGGGAGCACCTGCAGGCGCTGCGAGAGGGAGAATCCGCTGAAAAATGGCGATTCCGTCTCCCACTCGACCAGCTTTTCGCAGATACCCTCGATAAGCGGCGCGCCGATCTTGCGGAGACCGCCGCCGATGACCACCGTGTCTGGAGCGATCATGACGCCCAGAGCGCGCACCGTCGATGCCGCGCCCTCGATGAGCAAGTCGAAGGCGAGCTTCGCATCTTCGTCGCCGTTCGCCACCGCGGACGCGAGCACCCGCCCCGGGTGGTCGCCACCCGCAGGCCAATAGGTCTTCAGCGCCGAACCGCTCGCGACCGTCTCGAGACAGCCTCGCTGACCGCACGGGCAGACCCGCCCGCGAGAATCCACCGCCAGATGGCCGACCTCGCCCGCGAGTCCGTTGGCGCCGCGCCACGGGCGACCATCGATCACCAGGCCGGCAGACAGGCCCGTGCCCAGATTCACGTACGCCACCGACCCGCCGAGCTGCATGAGATGCGCCGCCCCCACCGCAGCCGCCGTCACGTCGTTCTCGATCGAGACATCGAGCCCGGTGCGCTCGTTCAGCAGTGCCGCGAGCGCCAACGACTTCACCCCGAGGTTGTACGCGTGGCGCACCTCTCCCCGCTCGGAGTCGACCTGGCCCGGAATGCCCACTCCGACCGACGCGAACACGCTCGGATCGCAGCCAGTCTGCTCGGCGAGCACGGCAATCGCCCGCTCCGCGGTCTGCAACACACCCTCGTTCCCCTGCGCGGTGGGGAGCAGCGTCTCAGCGCCGGGGTTGCCGTTCGCGTCGATCACCACGGCGGCCGTCTTCGTGCCACCGATATCCATCCCGACGGAGAGTCCGCTCGATCCGCGTCGCACTCCGGGAGTGACCGTGCGCTGCGCGTGGTCACCGACGATCATGCTGAGTCTCCTTCGATCAGGTGGAGCAGGGCGGCGCCCACGAGCCGGGAGGATCCGTAGCAGCCGAGATCAGCATATGCGGTTGCAGAACCCTCACCGGGCCAACCCATTTCAATGGCGAGCACCGGGGTACCCGCCGCGCGCATCGCGTCGATCCTCGCCCTCGCCGCCGGCGATCGGTGCAGGTCCCGTCCGATCACCAGGACGCCTTCCGCATGACGGGCCTCCTCCTCCGGATCCTCGGTGCCGAGGCGTGCCCGAACCGAGAACCCGGCCGCCTCCCGCACGGACGCCGCGAGGCCCGAGAACGGGGCTGCCTCGGCCGCGAAGGGCCCCCACGGGACCTCGCCGACGGCCATATTGGCGTCCGAATCGACCCGCATCACCGAGGCATTCGGAAAACGCGCGAGCCAGTCACGGCTGCGCCGCAGCCCGTCGAAGCTCGACACGATCCGGTCCAGCTCCCCGATCGAGGGATCCGGTGATGATTCGAGCACCCGGATCGAGGAAGCCTCGATGCGCGAGCGTTCCGCGAGCGCGCGCACGCGCGCAGCGGCTTCGCGCACACGATCCTCGTCGAGCCGGCCGGAGTCGATGGCCGCGAGCACCGTCTCCTGGATCTCCCGCAGCAGATCGACGCTGCTCTGCGTGCCGAGGCACAGCAGATCGCACCCGGCGATCAGCGCGCGCACGGTCGCCTCGGGAATGCCGATTTCGCCGCTCGCCCCCGCCATGTCGAGCGCATCGGAGACGATGACGCCCTCGAACTCCAACTCGTCGCGGAGCAGACCCTGCAATACGGGGCGACTGAACGTCGCCGGGCCAGCGGGGTCGATCCGGGGAAGCAGAATGTGCGAGGTCATCACCGAGGCGACGCCAGCATTCACGGCGCTGCGGAACGGCGGCAGCTCGCGGCGTTCGAGCACCTCGAGCGGGACGTCCACGGCGGGCAGCGCGAGATGCGAATCCTGCGCGGTATCGCCGTGCCCAGGGAAGTGCTTCGCGCAGGCGATCGCTCCGGTGCGCTGCAGGCCGCGAATCCATGCGGCGACATGACGCGCCGCGAGCTCGGGGTCCGCCGCGAAGCTGCGGGTGCCGATCACGGGATTCAGCGGGTTGCTGTTGACGTCGGCGATGGGTCCGAGGGCGAGGTTGCAGCCAGCGGCCAGGATGTCCCGCCCGACCCGCTCGCCGATCAGTTCCGTGTACTCGAGGTCGTCGATGCGTCCGAGCACCGCGGCACCCGGGTAGGGCGAGCCCTCGAAATAGTGCAAACGGGTGACCTCGCCGCCTTCCTCGTCGATCGCGACGAGCGACTCGGGGCATGCGCTCCGCAGGTGTGCGCCGAGCGATCGCAGCTGTTCGGCGTCTTGCACGTTCTCGCCGTAGATGCAGAACGACCGCACTCCCGCCGCGTACACCCCTGGCACCCACTCGGGCATGCCGAGCCCAGAGAACCCGGGCATGAGCGTCGCGAAGATGTCTTCCCTGAGCGCTGTTCGATTCCCTGAGACGGCGGGTTCGCCGAGGGCTTCGTTCGAAGGCAACGTATGCTCCTGCGAAAAATCTGAGCTCACCCCTTGACCGCCCCACTGACCATGCCGCTGGTCATGCGACCCTGCACGAAGAGGAAGAAGACGATGACGGGGATCGCGACGAGCGTTGAGGCCGCCATGACCTCGCCCCAGTTGATCGCCCGGTTCGCGGACTCCTGAATGAAGCCGCGCAGCCAGAGCGGAAGCGTGCGGTGGCTCGAGTCGAGCAGCACGAGTGCGATCGTGAACTCGTTCCACGCCTGCAGGAACGCGTAGACGCCGCTGGCCACCAGCCCCGGGGCCAGCAAGGGGAACGTGATTCGCAGAAACGCCTGCGTTCGGCTGAGTCCGTCGACCATCGCCGCTTCTTCGAGGTCGGCGGGCACACCCGCGACGAAGCCCCGCAGCATCCAGATGGTGAACGGCACCACCGCAGCGATATAGACGATGCTCACGCCGATCACCGAGTTCAGCAGCCCCAGGGTGCCCATCAGCTTGTACTGCGCGATGAAGAGGCCCTCGGCGGGAAGCATCTGAATGAAGAGGACGGCGAGCACGAAGCTGCGACGCCCCTTGAAGCGGAACCGGCTGATCGCGAGCGCCGCCAGAAATGCGAAGAGCAGGCAGACCACCACGGTGATCAGAGCGATGGAGAGGCTGAGCCCCAGCGACTTCACGAACGTCCCGCTCGAAAGCACCGCGGTGAAGTTCTTGAACGATCCGCCGAACGGTAGCAGCGTTGGTGTCTTCTGCTCCAGCACGGTACTGGGAAGCATCGAGGAGTTGATCATCCAGTAGACCGGGAACGCCCAGACCGCGGCGACGATCACGCCGAGCACTGCGAGGAGCGCCCTGGTGAGACGGCGGGGGGTGCTTCGTCCGCGCTGCGCGACAACCGACAGCGGTGCGGTCATCTCGATGGAGGCCGGGCCGATCTGCGTGCCCGACAGTTTCGAGGTGGTGCTCATGCTGCCTCATCCTCCTTGAGCAGATTGCGAACGTACGGCCAGCTCAGCAGCACGGTCAGGATCAGGACGAAGATCGACATGGCGCTGGCCATCGCGAAGTCGCTCGAGCCGATGCCCAATTGATAGATGTAGGTGCCGAGCACATCGGTTTGGCTCGCGATGGATCCACGATCCTGCAGCAGCTTGATCTGCGTGAAGACCCGCAGATCCCAGATGATCTGCAGCAGCATCACGATGCCGAGCACCGGCTTGATGATGGGAAGAATGATGAGGCGGAGGCGCTGTCCCGGTGTGGCACCGTCCATCTGCGCCGCTTCGAGCACCTCCGTGGAGACCTGGGTGAGACCGGCGTAGATCGAGAACGCCACGAAGGGCACGCTCATCCAGACGACGATGATCATCGCGACGAAGAAGAACGAGAGCGGGTTCTGGAGCCAATTGTGGCCGTTGAACGGCAATCCGAACGAAGAGAGCAGCCAGTTGACGAGGCCCCGGTTCCAGTCGAACATCCAGTTCCAGATGGTCATCGCGGCGACGACCGGAGTGGCCCAGGCCAGCAGCAGCGCGATCTGCAGGATGACGCGCACCACGGTGCCGACCGCGCGCATGAGCAGGGCCAGACCGACCCCGACGATCATGGTGACGGAGGCGGTGACGAGGCAGAAGACGATCGAGCGACCGACGACGACCCAGGTCGTGGAGTCCGCGAACAGGGTGCGGTAGTTCGCGAACCACACCCACTCGGGTGGCTGGCCGAACTGCTGGGCGAGGCCGAACTTCTGCATCGAGGTCAGGAGCTGCCAGAAGATGGGGTATCCGAGCGCCAGCAGCACGATGCCGATCGCGGGGAGCAGCAACAGATAGGGAGCAAGACTCCGACGGCTGCGTTCCCGTGTCATGCGGTTGCCTCTCTTCGCGAACTCGGGGTTCGCCGGTGTCTGTCGTTCTGGAGGACAGGCGGGGACGACCTGAGATCGCCCCCGCCTGGATACTACTTTTGGTTCAGGAGCGCGTCGAGCTTGGCGTTGGTGTCTTTCGCCAGAGCTTCGAGATCCTTCGCGTCGCGAATCTGCGAGAAGAACTCCTCCATGATGTTCTTCGCCTCGATCGCCGCCCAGCCGGGCGCTGCGGGAGTCAGCTTCGAATTCGAAGCCGAGTCGATGAGCGCCTTGGCGAACTGATCGTCACCGAGCGACGAGGTGAACTTCGAGTTCGCGGGTCCGAGACCGTTCTCGCCGAGCATCGTCTGGTACTCCTCGGAGAAGATGATGCGCATCAGTTCCTTGGCGAGCTCAGGGTGCTGGGTCTTCGCCGAGATGCCGACGTTGGAACCGCCGGCGAACACCGGGGCGGGCTTGCCGTCGTTGCCCGGCAGCGGGTACGCGGCGAACTTGTCGTCGTTCCACACCCGGGTCTCGCCATCGAGGTCGCCGATGGACCAGTGCGCCCAGCCCGGTGCCAGAATGCTCGCCGCGCCGAGGCTGGTCTGCTCTTCAGCACCCTCTTCGCCGCGCTTGTCGGAGTCGTTGACGTAGGTCCAGATCGACTCGTCCTTCGCGTCGTTCGGAGCCTTCGAAGCGGTCTGGTAGATCGCCTGGAGCTGCTCGAGCCCCGTGAGCGACTCGGGCGAGTCGAGGGTCGCGACCCATTCGCCATCCTGGTACTGGGCGATGTCGCCGCCGTTGGCGAAGATCCAGGAGATGCCGTTGCGCCAGTCCTGGCCGCCCAGCCAGAAGCCCGAGAAGTTCTCGATGCTGCGAGGGTTCGTCTCGGCGATCGTCGCCACGGCGCTGTTGAACTCGTCGAGGGTCTTCGGCTGCTCGACTCCGGCCTCGGCGAACACGTCCTTGCGGGCGAACACGTAGCGCGAGCCGAAGTAGTAGGGGAGCGTGTAGTTCGCGCCGTCGACCTCGCCGACCTCGACGAACGACTGGAGCAGGTCGTCTCCGCCGAGCTCGTCGTACATGTCGCTGATGTCGAGGAATGCGCCCGCGTTGGTGAAGGTCGGCGACTGGGTGTTGCCGATCTCCGTCACGTCCGGGGTGTTGTTCGCGTCGGGCAGCTTGGTGGTGAGGTTCGTGATGATGTCACCCCAGGTCTGCTCTTCGATCTTGAGGGTCGCGCCGGTCTTCTCGTTGAACTCGGTCTTGAGGTACTCGCGCAGCGCATCGGGGGTGTCTCCGCCGATGACCCACATGGTGATCTCGTCGCCCTCGCCGCCTTCCGAACCGCTGCCGCTCGGGCTGCATCCGGCGAGCAGCAGAGCCGAGGTCACGGCCACTGCGGTGAGGCCTGCGAACTTTCTCTTCATGGTGTTTCCTTTCGGTGTGCGATGCGACTGGAGTCGCGTCGCGGTTGATGTCGAGCTTGCGTCGGGAGCGACGCCGTTCGGGGGATGGAGTTGTCTATGCGATACCGAGCCGTACTTTGAGGACGGTGGCCAGGGCCCCCCGCAGCACGAGGTCTTCGCCCTGCGTGCTGGTGTGCAGCGCGAGGTCGTCGTGCGAGTCGGGCATGGTCCGTCGGCTCAGCATGTCGAGGGTGGCTTCGGCGAGCGTTCCTTCGATCAGCTCGGAAGGTCCGGCCAGTACGACCTCGGGGAGGTTCAGCACGCCGACCACCGGGGCGAGTGCGATGCCGAGCCGTCGTCCGGCCTCGCGCAGGACCCGCTGCCTGTCCTCGTCGGGGTGCTCGGCGGCTCCGGCCTCCGCGAGCGCACGATTCAGCGCCGGTACCGAGAGCCAGTGCTCGAGCACCTGTTCGCGGGAGTAGGAAGCGTCGATGCCGAGGTCGGTGCCGACCATGACCTGACCGATCTCGCCCGAGGCGAAGTTGCTGCCCGCCACGGGGTGTCCGTTGAGGATCAGGCCCGATCCCACGCCTTGCCCGATCGTGATGAGGATGAAGTCCTCACTCGTGTCGCCGAAGCTGTACTCGGCGAGGGCGGCGACGTTCGCATCGTTCGCGACGACGGTCGGCGCGCCGGTGCGCTCGTGGAGCAGCTGCTGCAGAGGCATCGAGGTCCAGCCGAGGTTGGGTGCGGTGCGCACGACGCCGTGATCGTCGACGACGCCGGGAGTGCCGACCCCGATGCCGAGCAGCGGCACTGGGGCGAGCGGCAGCAGTTCGAGGGCGAGTTCGATCGCGAGCGTCGCAGCCGCCTCGCCCGTCGCATCATGCCGTTCGGCGTCGCGCCGCACGAGTACGTTGCCGTCGAGGTCGAGGAGTGCGCCGCGGAATCGTTCGTGATCGCTGAGATCGAGGCAGAGCACGGCATGGTTCCTACGCGCCAGGTCGACGAGGATCGCGGGCTTGCCCGGGCGCTGCGATTCCTGCTGGCCGAGTTCGTGCAGCAGCGACTGGGTGATCAGTTCGGCGACGATGCCGGAGACCGTGACTTTCGTGAGGCCGGTTGCGCGTGCGATATCCGCGCGACTCGCCGGGCCGGTCGCGTAGAGCGTACGCATGATCAGGGAGCGATTGTGCTGCTTGGCGTCACCGGGGGTGGCACCGAGGCTGCTGCGCTGCATTGCGACGTTCATGCGAGTTAGTAAAGCTTACGAACTAAATATTTGCAACCCGGTTGCGGGAATCCCGGCCAGGTCGTGACCGAACTGTGATGCACCTGCTCGCGGATCCGGCAAGACCCCCTCCGCAATGGAACCGAACCGCTCACGGGCATTAGGCTGATCCCATGCGTGTCATCATCGTTGAGAACGCGGCGGAGGTCGCGAACATAGCCGCCGAGCGAATCGCCGCCGTCGTGCGCGAACGCCGAGCCGCCGGACAGACAGCCGTTCTGGGAGTCGCAACGGGATCCTCGCCCCTCGGCACCTATGCCGCGCTCGCCGAAAAAGTCCGCGCCGAACGCATCGACATGCGCGGAGTCGGAGCATTCGCCCTCGACGAATACGTCGGCATCGACCGTGATCACCCCGAGAGCTACCACGCAGTGATCCATCGCACGGTGACCGAACCGCTCGGCCTCGATCCGGCCCTCGTGCACGTGCCCGACGGACTCGCCGAAGATCTCGACGCAGCCTGCCTCGACTACGAGCAGGCCATCGTCGCAGCCGGGGGAGTCGACCTGCAACTGCTCGGCCTCGGGGCGAACGGGCACATCGGATTCAACGAGCCCACCTCGTCCCTCGCCTCGCGCACGCGCCCCAAAACGCTCGCGCCGCAAACCATCGCCGACAACGCCCGATTCTTCGAGTCGCCCGATCAAGTGCCAGTGCACTGCCTCACCCAAGGAATCGGCACGATCCTCGACGCCAGGCACCTGCTGCTCGTGGCGCAGGGAGCCGGAAAGGCCGACGCCGTCGCCGCAATGATCGAAGGCCCGCTCTCCAGCATGTGCCCCGCAAGCGCCCTGCAACTGCACCCGCGTGCCGCCGTCGTCATCGACCGGGAAGCCGCGCAGAAGCTCACGATGCGCGACTATTACGAGCACATCGAGCGCCACCAGCCGCACGGGGCGAGCCGGCCATGAACGAGACGCTCGCCGCTTCGAGGGTCGTCACCTCGGGCGGCGTGCATGCGCCCGGATGGGTGCGCATCGAAGGTGCCGTCATCGCGGAGGTCGGCGCCGGATCTCCGCCCGGCCCGGCCAGGCAACTCGGCGACGCCACCCTCGTTCCAGGCTTCGTCGACGGGCACGTGCACGGCGGCGGAGGCGCCTCCTACCCCGAAGCGCGCAACCCCGCCACGACCGAGGCCGCGCTCCTGGCGCGAAACGCGCACCTCGCCCACGGCACCACCTCCACCATGGCGAGCCTCGTCTCCGCAGACCCGGAAGCACTGCGCGACCAAGTGATCGCCCTGACCTCGCTGGTCGAGGCCGGCATCATCCGCGGCATCCACCTCGAAGGGCCCTGGCTGAGCCCCGCGCGAAAGGGCGCACACGACGAAGCCGCGCTCCGTCCACCCGATCCCCGAGAGATCGAAACGCTGCTTGCCGCCGCCGCCGGAGCCATCCGAATGGTCACGATCGCCCCCGAACTCCCCGGTGCGCTCGCCGCAATCGAGCGCTTCGCCTCGGCGGGCACCGTGGTGGCGATCGGCCACACCGACGCCGACTACGACACCACGCGACGCGCCATCGACTGCGGCGCCACCGTCGCCACCCACCTCTTCAACGCCATGCCCCCACTGCTGCACCGCGCGCCCGGACCCGTCCTCGCCCTGCTCGAAGACGAGCGCGTGACCATCGAACTCGTCGCAGACGGAGTGCACCTGCACCCCGACCTCGTGCGCTGGGTCGAGCGGTCGGCCGGCCCCGACCGCGTCATGCTGGTGACCGACGCGATGGGCGCAGCCGCATGCGGCGATGGATCGTACCGTCTCGGCACGCTCGACGTTCAGGTGCAGCACGGGGTGGCCACGATCGTCGGCACGAGCACCATCGCAGGCAGCACCGCCACCATGGACGCGCTCTTCAGGCGGCGGGCGATCCTCGACACCCCCCACCCCGACGCGACGCTTCCGCTCGGAGACGACGCCTCCCTCGTCGCGGCGGTGCGTATGACATCGACGACACCGGCCCGTTCCCTCGGCTGGGCAGACGTCGGGGACCTCGCTCCGGGCAAGCGCGCAGATCTCGTCGTGCTCGACACCGACCTGCGCGTCAGCGAGGTGCTTCTCGGCGGCGCAGCACCGGAAACTATCTCGACGTCGAGATAACTCCGAGACTCGGGTAAGCTATATGTTGGCTCCAACAGAGCCATGGGCAGCAACCCACCGGTTGCGATCCTCGAGATACCGCAGCGTGCCGCCGCTATCCGGCCGCGCGCGCGAGAAGACACGGGAGTAGCGTTGGCGAAGATCAAGGTTGAAGGCACTGTTGTAGAGCTCGATGGCGACGAAATGACGCGCATCATCTGGCAGTTCATCAAGGATCGGCTGATCCACCCCTATATCGATGTGACGCTGGAGTACTACGACCTCGGCATTCAGCACCGCGATGAGACCGGCGATCAGGTCACGATCGACGCGGCCCACGCAATCCAGAAGCACGGCGTCGGCGTCAAGTGCGCGACCATCACCCCCGACGAGGCGCGCGTCGAGGAGTTCGGCCTGAAGCAGATGTGGAAGAGCCCGAACGGCACGATCCGCAACATCCTCGGTGGTGTGATCTTCCGCGAGCCGATCATCATCTCCAACATCCCGCGCCTGGTCCCCGGCTGGAACAAGCCCATCATCATCGGCCGCCACGCCTTCGGCGACCAGTACCGTGCGACCGACTTCCGCTTCGCAGGCGAAGGCACGCTCACCGTTGAATTCACCCCCGACGACGGTTCGGAGCCGCAGAAGTTCGAGGTCTACCACTCGCCCGGCGACGGCATCGCACAGGTGCAGTACAACCTCGACGCGTCGATCCGCGATTTCGCCCGAGCTTCGCTGAACTACGGCCTCTCGCGCAACTACCCGGTCTACCTGTCGACCAAGAACACGATCCTGAAGGCCTACGACGGTCGCTTCAAGGACATCTTCCAGGAGATCTTCGACACCGAGTTCAAGGCCGCGTTCGAAGAGGCCGGACTCACCTACGAGCACCGCCTCATCGACGACATGGTCGCCTCGGCCATGAAGTGGGAGGGCGGCTACGTCTGGGCCTGCAAGAACTACGACGGCGACGTGCAGTCGGACACCGTGGCGCAGGGCTTCGGCTCACTCGGCCTCATGACCTCCGTGCTCGCAACTCCCGACGGAAAGGTCGTCGAGGCGGAGGCCGCGCACGGCACCGTGACCCGTCACTACCGTCAGCACCAGCAGGGCAAGCCGACCTCGACCAACCCGATCGCCTCGATCTTCGCCTGGACCCGAGGCCTGCAGCACCGCGGCAAGCTCGACGGCAACCAGCCGCTGATCGAGTTCGCGAGCACGCTCGAAGACGTCGTCATCAAGACCGTCGAATCGGGCAAGATGACCAAGGACCTCGCACTGCTGGTCGGCCCGGAGCAGGGCTACCTCACGACCGAGGAGTTCCTGGCCGCGATCGACGAGAACCTGTCGGCTCGACTCGCGTAGCGCGTCGCGCCCCGCTGCCCCTGTCGTTGCCCCTGCATGGAGGGCGCGGCAGGGGCAGCTCTGCGTGACGCCACCCGGATCGCCCCGGCTCTCTGCGGCACCGGCTCTCCGCGGCACCGGCTCTCTGCGGCTGGGGCGCGCCTGAGACGCACCGGAGTGTTCCGGGGCGTCTAGCGCGTGCGTCTGGTGGAGTCCCGCACGACGAGCTTCGGACGCGGCGCGGAGAGGCGGCGGGTGGTGAGGCGTCCCTCGAGCAGCGCGACCACCGCCTCGACGGCGAGCTGTCCGTGGATCTCCGGCTGCATGTCGAATGCGGTGATAGACGGACTCGAGGTCTCATTCTGCGTCGTGCCGGATCCGCCTGCCACGAGCAGTTCATCAGGGACCCGAATGCCTCGGATCCGCGCTGCTTCGACCACGCCGCTCGCGTGCCGACCGGTCATGCAGTAGATCGCGTCCGGCTGCTCGAATGCCGATGAGTCCATGAGTTCGGCGAGGATCGACTCTCCGACGTCCTCCCCCTCGGTCTCCGAGCGCGAGACGAGGAGGGGCTGCTGTCCCCGCGCTTCGCACCAGCTGAGGTAGGCGGTGCGGGATTCGTGGTTCCATGCGTTGAGGTCGGTTCCGCTGACCATGGCCACGCGTCGTGCTCCGAGCTCTTCGAAGTGGCTCAGGATGTCGTCGGTCTGCCACGCGCCGCTCGCGTTGAACGCGGGGAATTGTCCGGGCCGCGCGGGATCTTCACCCAGCGTGATGAACGGGATCTGCCCGCGAACGAGCAGGTCGAGCACGGGGTCGTTCTCGATCGGTTCGAAGACGATGTACGCGTCGGTGGCGAGCGCGCTGAGCGGGGTATCCGGGCGCGAGGGGTCGGCGATCAGCATCAGGCTGTAGCCGTGCTCGAGCGCCGCGACCGAGGCCGCTCCGGTCAGGCGCATGAAGAAGTCCACGCCTGGAGGGAGAAAGGTATCGAGTGAGTCGAGCGGACGGATCACGAGCCCGAGCAGGCGAATGCTGGAGGAACGCAGTCCGCGCGCGAGCGCACTGGGCTGGTAGCCGATCTCTTTCGCCACGCGTTGCACGAGCTCGACGGTTTCTTTGCGCACCACGCCTTTCCCGTTCAGCGCCTGCGAAACCGTCGTCGGAGAGATTCCGGCTGCTGCAGCCACATCCTTGATGGTGGGTCGTCTCTCTCCAGGGTTCACGGCACCATACTACGTTGCGGGCAGGGGGAGGATCGCCCACGGTTCGGCCTGCGCTCGCCGGGGGCGCATGGGCGGGAAATGCTCGCGAGCGGACCGGCAGGGCGGCGATGGCCTTGCGGGGCGGCGTCTGCGGTGCTCCGGCCCCAGTCCGCTGCGAACGGCGGTGTCGTCCTCGCCGAGATGCCGCGGATATCGTAATCGGACTGTGACCCAAATCGATTTGCACAAATCGATTTGGGTAAGTACATTCTGAATGAACCACTCCTGAACGGAGATGGGGTTCAATGGCGAATCTTTATGGAGGTCAAAGGTGAATTTCAAGAACTGGGGTACCCCGATCACTCTCGTGATGGTCGGCGGGCTGGTGCTCACCGGGTGCGCGGCTGATCGTGGAGGCCAGAGCAGCGGCAGCGTCAGCGGGTCCGATGCCGAACTCGCGACGACGACGCCGGCACCCGTGGGCGAGATCGACAAAGTCGTATGGAACAACCCCTACGGCGAGCCTGCCACGATCGACCCTGCAAAGGGTCTCAACTATCCGGAGAACCTGGTCACGGCCAACCTCTGCGAGCCGCTCTTCCAGCAGCAGCCCGACTTCTCGGTCAAGCCGAACCTCGCGGAATCGGCCGAACAGATCGATGAACAGACCTATGTGCTGAAGATTCGTGAGGGCGTGAACTTCTGGGACGGCACCCCGATGACCGCGGATGACGTCGTGTACTCGCTCACGCGACACCTCGACGCGAGCGAGGGAAGCTACTGGGCAACCGATGCGTCGATCATGTCGAAGGTCGAGAAGACGGGTGACTGGGAGGTCACCGTTGCGTTGACCAAGCCCGATGCGATCTTCACCGACCTGCTCACGACGCCGGTCGGGGTGGTCGTCTCTGAAGAGTATCGTGCAGCCGCAGGAGAGAACCACGGCAACCCCGAAGCCGGCGTGCAGTGCACTGGCCCCTTCGCCTATGTTCCCGGCGACTGGAAGCAGGGCCAGTCGATCACGCTGCAGCGGAACGAGAACTATTGGAATGCCGACAAGAAGGCCAAGGCGGGCTCGGTGGAGATCGGCTTCGTCGTCGACCCCACTGCGAGCGGCAACGGTCTCGGGGCAGGAGAGATCCAGGGATCTTACGATGTGCCGCTGCCGGCGCTCGCGCAACTCGAATCGAGCGGGACTGGGACGCTCTACAACGGCAAGGGCACCCAGATCATGGCCGTGATCTCCTCCGGAGAGGGCGTCTTCGGTGACCCCGCAGTGCGTCGCGCACTGACCATGGCGACCGACCGAGAGGCCATCGCGCAGACCGTCTACGAAGGCACCGCCTCCTCCGCGAAGTCGCTCGTCTCCGACGCCGCATGGGGCCTCTACCCCGATGCAGCGCAGCTGCGCGAGGAATCGCTGCCGAATCTCGGCTTCGATGTCGAAGCCGCGAAGCAGGAACTCGAAAAGGCCGAGGTCGATCTCTCGAAGCCCATCAAGATCGCGTACCCGAGCGAGCGTTCGTTCTACGCCGACATTCTCAACGAAATGGCCAACGGAGCGAAGGAACTCGGTCTCACACTCGAGCCCGCGGGCGTGCCGAGCGCGCAGTTCGGAGCGTTCTTCTCCGATCCCGCCGCCCGAGCCGGATACGACGGATGGGTGACCACCAACTTCCCGAGCAGCTCGGAGCCGGTCAACTACCTGAAGAAGATCGCGGGCACAGGCAGCGACCAGAACTATTCAGGGTTCTCGGATCCGGCAGTTGACGAAGCGATTGCCGCCGCTCGGGCCGAAACCGATCCCGAGAAGCGGGGCGAACTCTCGGTCAAGGTTGAGCAGTTGGTGATGGAGCAGCAGCCCTGGGTCCCGGTGGTCGTGCTGAACTCGCGTCTCTACCTCGATCAGTCCGTCACCGGCGCTCCGGCGTCGTTCGTCTACCTCAACTACCCGTGGGCGGCCGATCTCGGCGCTGCCGAGTAGGCCCCGCGGGAGAACTCAGAGAGGGATCGTCCATGGCATACCTGCTCAAACGCCTATCGGCGCTCGCGCTCGTGCTGCTCGTGTCAAGCTTCATCGTGTTCGCGGGAATGTACCTCGCACCCGGAAGCCCGGAGCAGTTCCTGGTGCAGGGCCGCACGGTAAGTCCTGAAGTGCTCGCCGCGATTCGCGCGCAGTACGGCTTGGACGATCCCTTTCTTCTTCGCTACTGGCACTGGTTGCTCGACGTCTTCCAGGGCAACCTCGGCCGTTCGCTCGTGACACAGCAGGACGTCTCCACACTCGTGGGTTCGCGCATTCCCACCACGATGTACCTGGCGCTCTACGCCGCCATCCTGATCACCGTCTTCGGAATCGGACTCGGTGTGCTTGCGGCAACTCGCGCGGGCGTCGTCGAGAAGCTCGTCGTATTCGGGTCGAACCTCGGCATCGCGGTGCCGACGTTCTTCGCCGCGGTGCTGCTGATGGCGCTGTTCGGATCCCAACTCGGATGGTTTCCGGTCTCGGGCTCCGGCGCCGGCTTCCTCGGAAGGCTGTGGCATCTGACCCTTCCCGCCATCGCGCTCGCGCTGCCCTCGATCGCCGTCGTCGCCCGGATCACCCGCACGGCGATACACGGAGAGCACGGCTCGGAGCATGTCGAGATGGCGGTGGCACGAGGAGTCCCCGCGCGCATCGTGCTCTGGCGGCATACGATCCGGAACTCGATGCTGCCAGTGACCACGGTGCTCGGCACGCACATCGCGGGACTGCTGGCGAGCGCGTTCGTCATCGAGTACGCGTTCACCCTCGACGGGATCGGCTCTCTGCTCGTGAACTCCGTGCAGAAGAAGGACTTTGCGGTCGTCCAGGCGATTGCGCTCATCATGGTGCTCGCCTTCGGCCTCATCAACCTCATCGTCGACCTGCTGTACGCGGTGATCGACCCACGCGTCCGACTCGGCAAAGGAGCGCAGACACGATGACGCAGCAGAGTCCACCCTCCAAGCCCACCGACTCGCTCGAAGCGGGCACGGTCGCGATCCAACTGCGCAAACAGCGCGACTTCGCGCCCATCTCGGGTTGGCGTTCGCTCGCCCGCCGCCTCGGCCCCGTCGGCGTGATCAGTGCAGCACTGGTCGTGCTCGTCGTGCTGATGGCGGTGCTCGCTCCGTGGATCGCGCCGTACGATCCGTTCGTCGGAAGCGTCACCGACCGGCATCAGGCCTCGAGTCTCGCGCACCTGATGGGCACCGACCAATCCGGTCGCGACATCTTCTCGCGTATCATCTGGGGCGCGCGCACCAGCCTGCTCGGACCGACCATCGTGATCGCGGTGGCGGCGACGCTCGCCACGACGCTCGCCCTCACCGCGGTCTGGTTCGGCGGCAGAGTCGATGCGCTCATCAGCCGGGTGCTCGACATCCTGTTCGCGTTTCCGAACATGCTGCTCGCGATCCTCGCCGTCTCGATCTTCGGTCCCTCGCTCCTGACGGCCTCGATCGCGCTCGCCATCGGTTTCACTCCGTACAGCGCGCGCGTCATCCGATCGGTCGCGCTGCGCGAGCGGAACCTTCCCTATGTCACCTCGGCTCAACTCCAGGGAATCTCAGGGTTCATCATCACGATCCGTCACATCCTGCCCAATGTTCGTGCGCAGATCTTCACCGGAATGACGATCAACTTCGGCGCGGCCATGATCGAGCTCGCCGCCCTGTCCTTCCTCGGCCTCGGCGTGCAGCCCCCCGCCCCGGACTGGGGACTCATGGTCTCGAACGGCCAGGCGTCGCTGCAGCAGGGGTTCTGGGAACAGAGCATCTTCGCAGGCATCGCGATCGTGGCCACTGTCGCTGCCGTCGGCTACGTCGGCGAGCAACTGAGCACGCGCCGAGTCGCAAGGAGGTTCCGCTGATGCTGCACATCGACCAATTGGCGCTCTCGGTGGTCGACCCGGAGAGCGGGCGCACGACCGAGATCCTGCACGGCAACTCGTTCGCACTCGAACAGGGGGAGTCGCTCGGACTCGTCGGCGAGTCGGGCTCGGGAAAGTCGATGACGCTGCGCTGCATTCTCGGGATCGAGCCCGCGGGCGCACGGGTGACCGGGAGCATCGAGCTCGACGGCAGGGAACTGCGCGAGGCCCGCGCCGAAGGACTCCGCCAGATTCGCGCCGAGGATCTCTCGCTTATCGCGCAGAACCCGCATGCGGCCCTGAACCCAGTGCTCCGGGTCGAGCGCTTCTTGATCGAGGGAATGAGCGACGCCCGCAAGATGGATCGGGGCGCAGCGCGAGTGAGAGCAGCTGAACTGCTGACCCAGGTGGGCATCGACGACACCGAGCGTGTCCTCCGCTCCTACCCGCACCAGCTCTCGGGAGGACTGTTGCAGCGCATCGTCATCGCCGGGGCGATCTCGGGCGATCCGAAGCTGCTCCTCGCCGACGAACCGACCACCGCCCTCGATGTGACGACCCAGGCGGAGGTCGTCGCGATCCTCGACGAGAAACGTCGAGAGCACGGACTCTCGATGATCTTCGTCACGCACGACCTGGACCTCGCCGCTGCGGTCTGCGATCGGCTCGCGGTGATGAAGGACGGCAGGATTCTCGAGATAGGCACCCCCGACGAGATCCGCGATCACCCGAAAAACGAATACACCAGGCAATTGATGGACGCGAGGCCCCTGCTCTATCCACCTGGCCACGAGCTGTCGACCGCGGTCGCGGCGGAGCTGCACATGGAACCCGGAAGCGAGGACGCACGGTGAGCGCGATCATTGAAGTGGAACATCTGCACCGGACCTTCCATCTCGGCAGGCACACCAGCGTCAGGGCGCTCGACGACGTCTCCTGCGAGCTTCGCGAGGGAAGCTGCCTCGCCGTCGTCGGCGAATCGGGTTCCGGCAAGTCGACGCTCGCGCGTGTCGTGGTGGGACTCGAACGCTCGGACTCCGGGACCGTTCGAATCGACGGCGTGGAATCTCGACCCACGTCATCGAGACGCGCCCTGCGGACGCGCGCGAAGCTCGTGCAGATGGTCTTCCAGGATCCGCAGGGATCGCTGAACCGGTCCCTGCCGGTATCGGCCTCGACCGATGAGATGCTGCGAGCGCATGCTCCGCACCTCGGGCGCACCGAGCGTCGGGCGCGAACCCTGGAGCTCTTCAACGAGGTGGGACTGACGGAACGCCAAGCCGACGCTCGTCCTTCTCAGCTGTCGGGCGGGCAGAAGCAGCGCGTCGCAATCGCCAGGGCGCTCGCCGCCGACCCGAAGATCATCGTGCTCGACGAGGCGGTCTCCGCGCTCGACGTGTCAGTGCAGGCGCAGGTGCTCGATCTGCTCAAACGACTGCGTTCGGAGCGCGGACTCAGCTATCTGTTCATCACCCACGATCTCTCCGTGGTGCGGGAGATCGCAGACGACGCGGTGGTGATGCGCAAAGGCCAGATCATCGAACGGGGAACGGTCGACGAAGTGCTCGACCGGCCACGCCAGCCCTACACGAAGCTGTTGATCGCCTCGGCGCCGCGGCCCGGATGGAAACCCCGGAGACGGCTACGGGACGCGCTGCTCAGCGAAGCCGCAACGTGAACTCGCGCGTTTCACCACCGAGCGAGACGGCATGCCGACAGGATCGCCCTGACCGTGCGGGGCTCAACGGCCCGAATACAAGGAGAGAAGAATGACGCAGACCGAACGACTCCATCTCACGCTGACAGGAACCAGCAGGCACGAGCTCGGCATCGCCCGGGGCACGGCGCTGCGCAGCACATTGCCCGCGGCGTACGTGAAGTACGCCGAGCTCTTTCGGGCGCTTGGCGTGGACGAGGAGATCGAGCGCGAAGGGGTGCGGCGGGTGCTGGCCACCCTCCAGTCGTGGCGTCCCGAGATGCTTCCCGAGTTCACGGGAATCGCGGAGGGAGCAGGCGTGACGATCGAGCAGGTCGTTGCACTGAACGCCCGCACCGAGATCATCGCGCTGTCGCCCAAGGCGGCGAGCGAATGCTCGACGGTGACCGCGAAGATCGACGAGCATCGGCTTGGAGTCCAGACCTGGGACTGGCACATCGAACTCGACCAGTTCTGGCATACCCAAGAAGTCGCCGGCCCTGGATACCGGTACGCAGGTCTCACCGAGCAGGGAATCCTCTCGAAGATCGGTCTCAACGAGGCGGGCCTCGCTCTGCACTTCAACATCCTCGGCCATCGCGAAGACGGAGCCTCGGGTGTGCCCATGCACGTACTGTCCGCCGTCGTGCTGAGTGAGTGCGCGACGGTCGACGAGGCAATCACCCTGATCCAGGCGGCACCCATCGGGTCGTCCTCGGCGTTCACGATGCTCGACGCGCACCGCGCGGTCTCCGTCGAGATGAGCCCTGTGGGGGTCTTCGTGATCGACGAATCCGCTGGATCCGTGCAGCGGACCAACCACTTCCAGCACGAGGACCCGCTGCTGCTGCAGAAGAGCGAGATATTCGAACCCGACTCCTCCGCCCGGCTGAAGCTCGTCCGAGAACGGCTGGCCGGAGGGCTTCCCGATCGGGCTGCGGCGATGGTGCAGCTGCTCGTCTCCGGAAGCGGCGAACCGCCGCTCACCTGCATCCCCGACATGTCGCTGACGTACGGTGAGCGGTGGGGCACGCTCGCCACCGTGCTCACGGATCCCGACGCACGCACGATCCGGATACTCGACGGCAAGCCGACGGATGCCGAGACCGGCGCGTGGCGAGTGCTGACGGTCTAGAGTTCGAGACGGCGGTCCATCCTGAGGGCCGGTGCCCCGTCCTGCCGCCGCCCCTGCCGTGTCCTCCCCTGCGTGCAGGGCACGGCAGGGGCGGCCCTGCGCCTGGCGACCCGAATCGGCCCGGATCCGACGCGGAGAACGCAGATCGGTAGGCTGACCGCAACCCGCCCGGGGTCAGGCGAGCAGTTCGCGCACCCGCGGAACCACGGTCGTGCCGTAGAGCTCGATGCTCGACATCAGCTGCTCGTGCGGCATGGTGCCATTCGAATACTTGAGGTCGAAGCGGTCCGCGCCGAGCGTGCGCACGGTTGACGCGATCTTCTGGGCCACCGTCTCGGGGGATCCGACGTAGAGCGACCCGCGATCGGCCTCGTGCTCGAACTCGTCGCGAGTCGTCTCGGGCCACCCGCGCTCGCGGCCGATGCGATTGCGGTTCGCGGCGAAGTGCTGCCAGAGCTCGTCGCGAGCTTGCGCATCGGTCGCGGCGACGTGCCCCGGCGAGTGCACGCCGAGGGGCATCGGGTCGGTGCCGAGCTCCTCCTGCGCCTGGCGGTACAGATTCGCGAACGGAAGGAAGCGGGAGGGATCGCCGCCGATGATTGCGAGCATCATCGGGATGCCCACCTGCACCGATCTCACAACCGACTGCGGGCTGCCGCCGACGCCGATCCATGCGGGCAAGCCGCCCGGATGCTCGGTCTTCGGATAGACCTGCTGATCGGTCAGTGCGCTGCGGTGCGTTCCCGACCACGTCACGGGGCCCTCCTCGCGAAGCCGTGCGAAGAGGTCGAGCTTCTCGCTGAACAGGGAATCGTAGTCGGAGAGCTCATAGCCGAAGAGCGGGAAGGACTCGGTAAACGATCCTCGTCCGAGGATCACCTCTGCCCGGCCGCCGCTGACCCCGTCGAGAGTGGCGAACCGTTCGTAGACGCGCACCGGGTCATCGCTCGACAGCACCGTGACTCCTGTGCCGAGCAGTATTCGTTCGGTGCGGCCGGCGATCGCCGCCAGCACGATCTCGGGACTCGAGATCGCAAAGTCATCGCGGTGATGTTCGCCAAGCGTGATCGCGTCGACGCCGAGACGATCGGCGAGTGCCGCCTGCTCAACCGTATTGCGGAGCACCTGCGCGGCGTGCAGCGGTGTGCCGTCGAGATCGACGGTGATGTCGCCGAAGCTGTCCAGTCCGAGGAGTACGTCAGTCATGCAGGGTGCAACGGGCCCGATGCGCTCCGTATTCCTGGACGAGCCCTCGGCCGGACCTGCCGGATTCGCTGGAGCCGCGGTCAGTCGGACGGGCCGGCGTTGCTGAGGAATCCCAGTACCGCGGCGATCACACCCAGCACGGCGGCCAGGATCCAGTTCGTGCCGAGCGCGAGCAGCGCACCCACCGCTCCCGCGATGAACAGCAGCTCGATCAGCGACTGCCCGAAACGATCCGTGTGCAGCACCGGACGGGGGGACAGGAAGAGCGCCCAGATCAGCACCGTCAGGATGAGCGCGCCCGCGCCGGTGAGCAGGCCGGGGAACGGCAGCGGCCAGGCGTTCAGTGCCCAGAACGTGACGATGAGGACCGCTCCCAGATGGCAGATCGCACGCAGGAACTGCAAGACGATGAGGGACCGTTGGGGCGCTGCGGGAAGGGTCTCGTTCACGCCCTCCAGTCTATCCGGCGCATATCGGCGGCCGGATTGGGGCTGTCAGGTTCCCGGGGCCCCTCGATAGACTGGAGCGAACGACAGGGACGCGCGGAGTGAGATGAGGGGGTGGCCGATGGCGATCATGAACTGGATCGAACGCCTGCTCGACGGTTCGCTCGTACAGGGCGGCGTCTTTCTCATCATCGGAATCATCGGCGCACTGCTCCTGGTGATCTCTGTCGTGCTCGACGGCATATTCGAGGTATTCGACTTCGGCGATGGCCCGCTGAGCCTGACGACGATCGCCGCCTTCACCGCGATCTTCGGCTTTGCGGCCTTCGCAATGGTCGGCGCGGGCGCGACCCCGACCGTCGCGGGAGTGGTCGGAGCGGTGGCCGGAATAGCCGGGGGCGCGATCGCCTGGTGGTTGAGCCGCCTGATTCGAAGCGCCGAATCCAACACTTCGGTGAGCTCTGAAGAACTCATCGGAGCCGAGGCGAGCGTGGTCCTCGCCATCCCCGCCGGCGGCCTCGGCGAAGTCGCCCTCGTCCGCCACGGCGAGCGAATCTCGCTCTCCGCCACCGCGACCGCCGCGATCCCGCGCGGAACCCGCGTGCGCGTGACCCAAACGCTCACCGCCACCTCCGTCTGCGTCGAGCCCGTCGAAGCTCCCGCACCCCCAGCCTGACCCCGTCCGTCCACCGGAAGAGAATCCATGTTTCTGTTTACATCCGCCACAGTCGGCATCTTCGGCGCGATCATCGCGCTGGTGCTCATCGCCCTCATCATCATCAAGCGCTATCGAATCGCGAAGCCCGATGAGGCGATCATCGTCACCGGAGGCAAAGGCAAAGAGGTTGTCGACGAATTGGGCCATAAGACCCGCGACCTCTCCGGGCAGAAGGTCGTCACCGGTGGCGGCGTGTTCGTCCTCCCCTTCGTGCAGAAGTCATTCACCATCTCACTCCGATCACGTCGACTCTCGATCACGACCGAGGCTCAGACCACCGACGGCATCACGATGCAGGCGCAGGCCGTCGCGGTCGTGAAAGTCGGCGGCACCCAGGAGATGATCCGAGCGGCTGCTCAGCGATTCCTCTCGAACTCGGATGAGATCGATGAATCGACCCAGGAAGTGCTCTCGGGCTCGCTCCGTTCGATCATCGGCGGCCTGACCGTGCTGCAGATCATTCGCGACCGTGCGGTGGTGGCGCAGAGCGTGCTCGAAGCGGCCGAAGAAGCGCTGACCAAGCAGGGACTGGTCGTCGACACCCTGCAGATCCAGGAGATCCGCGACGCAGCCGATTACATCGCGAACATCGGCCGTCCCGAGGCGGCGAAGGTGCGCCAGACCGCAGAGGTCGCCGAGACGAATGCCTACCAGGCTTCGCAGGAAGCGAAGATCGCCGCCGAAAAGGTGCTGCTCGATCGAAATCGTGAGCTGAAGCTGCGTCAGGCCCAGATCCAAGCCGAGACCGACAAGGCCAGCGCACAGGCCGCGGCCGCCGACCCGCTCGAACAGGCGATCCAGCAGCAGTCCATCGTGCAGCAGCAGGAGATCACCGCGCAGCGCCAGGTCGCGCTGAAGAAGGAGCACCTGAACGCTGAGGTCCGCGCGGTCGCGGAGGCCGAAGCGTACCGCCTGGAAGCCCTCGCCAAAGCGAACGCGGCAGCCACGGTCGCCGCCGCCGAAGCCGAGGCCCGTGCGGTCGAGGCGAAGGGTCTCGCCGAGGCCCGCACCCTCGAAGCCAAGGGTCTCGCGGAAGCTCAGGCGATCGATGCTCGTGCGCGCGCCCTCGAAGCGCAGGCCGAGTCCGTGCTCGCCCAGGAGCTCATCCACCTGCTGCCCGAGATCGCTCGCGAGTACGCGCAGGCGATCGGTTCGATCGATACCATGACCGTGGTCTCTACCGACGGCACCTCGAAGGTTGCAGGCGAGGCGATGGGCAACCTCAAGGGACTGCTCGACATGGCGCGCGATACCGTCGGCATCGACCTTGCAGGCATGCTCAACGGCGCGGTCGCCGGTGGCGCAGCGGGAGCCGCAGCCGGCCGAGCTTCGAACAAGGCGACCTCGGAACGCAGTCGTGCCAACGCGTCGCACGCGCTGAACCGGGCCGACTCCGCGCTCGCGACGGCGTCGAACGCGGTGGAGGCCGCAGAGGCTGCTGTGGCCTCGCAGCCCACGACCGCCGCACCCGAGGCTGCGCAGGGCACCGAGTCCTGACCCGCCGCGCCTCGACCTGAATATCAGGCGAGAGCGGCACAATAGAGTTCGTGAATAGGCACCCAGAGGCGCCACTTGATGTGGAGAAGCCGATCCTCAGTCTGCGTCGGCAGGGCAGAATCCTGACCCTGCCGGTGCTGCTGCTGATCGCGCTCGCAGGGGCGAGCGGCTACTTCGTCGGCGCACTGCCCGAGCCCTGGATGAACTGGGCGGCAGGCCTGGGTGCGCTCGCCGTCGCCCTCCTGCTCGGAGTCGGCCCCGTGCTCGGGTGGCTGACGAACCGGATCACCGTGACCAATCGAAGAGTGATCTTGCGGCGTGGATTCTTCGTGCATCGGCGCAGCGAGATACCGCTCAGCCGGATCCGCGAGGTCCGGTCGCGACGCGGCCCCGCGCAGCGCCTCTTCCGGTCGGGCGATATCGAGCTCTTCGTCGGACCGGAGGCGCCGACAGTGCTGCAGGACGTGCCCGGGCCGATCGCCGTGGTCGACGCGCTGCAGGAGCTCATCGAGCAGAACTATCTGAGCGCCCCGCACTCGCAGTCCTGGCTCGGTCAGCACCCGGTTCACGGCGGGGAGCCGCTCCCCGCCAGGCACACCCCCGACGCACCCGGCCCCGCAGACTTCGGCGACACCACGATTCTGCCGCGATAGCTTCGGACCCTTCGAGCGCCCCGCCCTCAGCTGGTGCGTGCGTAGAGCGTGTCGATCAATTGGCCGGCGAGGTGCACGAGCTTCGCGATCTCGTTCTCATCGCGGTCGACCCACCGGCACTCCGGGTCGCCGACCGGAACGAAGTTCTCGTGCCTTTCCCAGACCATGAGCGTGCGTTCTGCCCCCAGCACGTACTGCTGCCACCAGATCTGGCGCATGTAGCTGCGAGGGATCGTGCGCCAGGCCTTGTTGGTGGTCTTGATCTCCGCGAGTTCGAGCGAGCCGGAGTCGCGCAGCACCAGTCCGTCTGGCGTCGCCAGATGCCGCAGGTCGGTCTCCGCGTGAAACAAGGCCCGGCTCGGCTCGATGCCGTGCTCGCCGAGCACCCAGGCAGCGATCTCGGGCTCGCGCTCCGTGCCGTGTCGGGTGAAGGCGTTACCGGTGAAGCTCGAACCGTGCAGCTTCTCCCACGCCGCCGCATCGATCGAACGCGGCGTCGAGAGCTTTGCGACATCCGTCGCCGTGATCCCGCGCGAGCGAGCCCGCATCCAGGCGCCGCGATCAGTCCCGTCCGTGACGATTCGACGTAGATGGTTCGGAGTAACGGCATTCATCTCGATCCATTCTTCCACCGGGAGGGGGTCCGAGCGTCATCGCGCGTGCGTGTCTTGCGGCGGGCGACCCGGCCGCTCTCGGGAACGACGTGCTGCGCCCCGCCATAATGGACTCATGGTGAGCGCGGAGCACGAGGCGGAGCACGAGGCGGAGCACGATGGCGCGCTCAGAGTGCTCGTCGTCGACGATGAACCGTCGATCTCGCAACTGCTCGCGATGGCGCTCCGCTACGACGGCTGGCACGTCAGGGTCGCGGCGTCCGGCTCCGAGGCGGTCGAAGCGGCGGAGGACTTCCTTCCGCACGTTATGGTGCTGGATGTGATGCTGCCGGACTTCGACGGCATGCAGGTACTCTCCCGGCTGCGAAGCAAAGGAGATCTGGTCCCCGTCCTCTTCCTCACCGCGCTCGGCTCGGTCGACGACCGGGTGAAGGGACTCACGGCGGGCGGGGACGACTACATGGTGAAGCCGTTCAGCATCGAGGAGCTGATCGCGAGGCTCCGCGCGCTCGTACGTCGCTCGCAGACGCTTCGACACAGTTCGCCCGATCCGATCCTCCGAGTCGGAGACCTCGTGCTCAACGAAGACAGCTACGAGGTGTCTCGTGGCGGTGAACCGATCGAACTCACCTCCACCGAGTTCGAGTTGCTGCGGTTCTTCATGCGCAATCCGAAGCGAGTGCTCTCGAAGGTGCAGATCCTCGACCGCGTGTGGAGCTACGACTACGCAGGGAAGCAGACGGTCGTGGAACTCTACGTCTCCTATCTGCGGAAGAAGGTCGACTCCGGTCGGGAACCCATGATCCACACGGTGCGGGGAGCGGGGTATGTGCTGCGGCCTGCGGGTCAGCGAACGCGGGCCGAGGCTGGGCTCGACCCGCGATGACGCGCGCTAGTACTGCCAGCGTGCTGCTGGTGCGTCGAGGTTGAATTGGCGTAGCGTTTGAAAATCCTGCATGCCTTCGGTGCCGCCCTCGCGTCCGTACCCGGAGTAGCCTGTGCCGCCGAAAGGTCCTGATGCGTCTGCGACGAGGCCCTTGTTGATACCGAGCACGCCCGTATGGAGTGCGTGAGCGATGCTCATCGCTTGATCAATGTCTTGCGAGAAGACGTAACCGGCGAGACCGAACGGCGAGGAGTTTGCGGTGGAGACGGCTTCGCCTGGCTGGTCAAACTCGGAAACCATTGCGATCGGCGCGAAGATTTCTGCTGTGCTGATATCGGCGGTTGTGGGCACACCGGTGATCAGCTGTGGGGCGAAGAAATAGCCTTCGTTCGGGGGCTGTGACGGGTCGATCCGGGGCGTTGCTCCGTGCGCGATCGCGTCGTGCAGCAGCGCTTCGGTGGAGGCTTTGGCTCGTGCACTGATCATAGGTCCGAGGGTAGATCCGGCATCGAAGCCGTGGCCGAGGTGCAAGGCGGCGAGTCGCTCGCCGAGTGCTGCGATGAAATCGGGAGCAATCTCGCGTTGCACGAGGAACCGGTTTGCGGCAACGCATGCTTGTCCGCCGTTTCTGGTTTTTGAGATCATTGCGGCGTCGACGGCGCGATCGAGATCCGCGTCATTGCACACGATGAAGGGGGCGTCTCCGCCGAGTTCAAGGGAGAGTTTTTGCACGTGTTGGGCGGACTGCTTGATGAGGAGCGAGCCAACGCGAGTGGATCCAGTGAAGGAGATCTTGCGCAGTCTTGCATCGGCCATGAGCGCAGATGACCAGAGGCTTGAACGCGAGGTGGTGACCACCTGGAACACGTTCTCTGGGAGGCCGGCATCTGCCAGTACGTCGGCGAGGAGGAGCGAGCTGAGAGGGGTCAATTCAGCGGGTTTCAGTATGACGGAGCAGCCCGCGGCGAGCGCGGCGGCGGCCTTTCTGGCGCCCATTGCGAGTGGGAAGTTCCACGGGGTGATCAGCAGGGCAGGGCCGATGGCTTTTCTCGTGATGATGAGCTTTGCGCCGCCACCCGGTACTTCGCGGTATTCGCCTCCATCTCGGGGGGCTTCTTCTGAGTACCAGCGGAAGTAGTCTGCCGAGAAACGTACTTCGGCCCGCGACTCGGGGAGGGGCTTGCCCATTTCGCGTGTGATGGTGGCGGCGATGGTGTCTTCGCGTTCGAGGAGCAATTGTGATGCGTTGAGCAGCACGTTTGAGCGGGCGCGAGCGGTTTCGCGCTCCCACAGCAGGTGCGCGCGGACGGCATCGTCCAGTATTTGTGTCGCGAGTTCGGCTGGGGCATCTGGCACGAGTGCGATCTCTTTCCCGGTGCCCGGATCGTGCACTGGGAAGTGGGGGAGATCTGTTGGGCTGACTCCGGTGCGGAGCCGGGTGGAGAGTTTCGCGAGAAAGTCGTTGTGGTGTTGCAGCGTTTCGCTGTGTGTATGTGGCATTGGTTTCCTCGGGTGGGGGCGCAGTGGCTCAAAGTGCCGTGTGCTGCATGTTGCATGCAACATGCTATGATCCTACATGAAACCGGTGCTGAAACGCAGCGCCGCGCAGCAAGCCGTAGCGCGAAGCTGCCAAGCAAAGCGAAGGGGCGAGAGCTGTGCGGCACCGAATTGCCCCTACCGATGAACTACAGCCAGTTCAGTCGGGAAGTGACCCAGTCGTCGCCGTAGTCCGAATTCCCGTTGGCCTCTTGCGCGATCAGGAGGTGCGCGGTGTTGATCACATGTCGGCGCATCTCGGCTTTTGCCTTCGCCGAGTCACGGTCGCGAATCGCTTCCACGACACCCAGGTGATCGTCAACCAGTTCTTTGCCGGTGCGTGCGGTCGAGGTGGTGCCGACGCCGCGAGTGAGCACCAGATTTCGAAGATCCTTGAGCATGCCGACGACTCGGTCGTTTCCGGCGACAGCCGCGATCCGGAGATGCAGATCGCGGTCAAGCGTGAGCAGCAGCTCGGGATCGTTCTGTGCCGCCCTCATCTCGGAGAAGCACTCTTCGATACCCGCGAGTTGTGTGTTGCTCCGTGCGTCAGCCGCTTTGCCGGCAAGCGGAACTTCAAGCATCACACGGATCTGGAAGACCTCCAGCAGATCTTCCAGGCTCGTCGCCAGAATGGTCGCTCCGCGATTCTTCTCCATGCGAACCATGCCTGCTTGCGACAGTTGCAGCAGCGCATCGCGCACCGGAGTTCGCGAGACACCAAATCGCTCAGCGAGCAGGCTCGCAGAAACCACGGTCCCCGGCGTCAGCTGACCGCTGATGATCTCTTGACGGATTCTTTCCAGGGCGAGGGTTGCGAGACTTTCCCCTTGCGAGAGCTTTTCCACTCTCTAACTATGTCATTTCTGGAAGGAAAACGATGCAGAAACGTAGAATCGCCGTGGTCGGCGGTGGAATCATCGGCGCGGCTGTCGCAGCACAGCTCATCGGTGGCGACCCCGCGAATGAGGTCACGGTCTACGAAAAGGAAGACGGCCCGGCGCAGCATCAGACTGGGCACAACAGCGGGGTCGTGCATGCAGGCCTGTATTACACCCCGGGTAGCCTCAAGGCTCGGCTGACCCGGCGCGGAGTGACTCTGCTGAAGGATTTCTGCGAACAGAATGTCGTCCGATACGAGGAGTGCGGCAAACTGGTCGTCGCCCACCAGCCGGAACAGCGCCCGCTGCTGCAAGCTATCCGCGAGAGGGCTTTGGCGAACGGGGTGCCGGGAGTGGCGGTCGTAGATCAGTCGGGTATTGCCGAGATCGAGCCACACAGCACCGGCATTGCTGCGATTCACTCACCGCACACCGCGATCGTCGATTACCCGATGGTGGCGAAGCGTTTGCTCGAATTAGTGCAAGCGGCACAGGGCACGATTCGCTTTGGTGAAGAAGTGCGTCGAGTCACGCGTCGAAATGGTGAACAGGTGGTTGAGGCCAGAAGCGGCTCCGAGGCCTACGACTATGTGATCGTGTGTAGCGGACTTCAATCTGATCGGGTGGCTCGTGAGTCAGGCGCCTCACGTTTTCCCATCATCGTTCCCTTTTCCGGCGACTACTACCAGCTGGTTTCAGAGAAAGCGGATCTGGTTCGCGGTCTGCTCTATCCGGTGCCTGATCCCGACTACCCCTTTTTGGGTGTGCACCTGACGCGCACCATCGATGGTGAGGTCACCGTGGGACCAAATGCGTTTCTCTCGTTTGCGAGGGAGCAGTACGGTCGCTCTGGTTTCAGCCTGCGCGACAGTCTTGAGACCGCGCTCCAGCCTGCCTTTTGGCGGTTCGCTTCACAGAACTTTGGGGCCGCAGTTGGTCAATTGCGTTCGGTTGCGAAGTCGGAGTTTGTGAAGGGTGCGCAGGCATTCGTGCCCGGGCTTGAATCTGCGGATCTTCAGCGGGGGCCGCGTGGGATCAGAGCTCAGGCCATGGATCGCGACGGCACACTGGTCGATGATTTTGTGGTTGAGCGGCTGGATAACACCGTGTTCATCAGAAATGCCCCTTCGCCCGCCGCAACTTCTTCGCTGGCAATCGCCGAGTACATCGTGACCGAGGTGCTTGGTGACGACCACCTCGTATGTCCTGTGAACGAACAGCCTTACTAATCCTCTCATCACTTTCCCACCTCAACCCTTCGAAAGGGGTAAGCAATGACCTCAACTCTGAGCCATGAAACCACCACCGCCTCTCTGATCGAGATGACTGAAGCGCATGCTGCGCACAACTACGCCCCGGTGCCCCTGGTGCTGGTTGCGGGTGACGGCGCCTATGTCACCGATGCGGATGGCGCCCAGTATCTGGATTTTTTGGGCGGCTTCTCGACCATGCTGTTTGGGCATCGGCCACCGAGGATCACCGCTGCCGCGCATGCGCAGCTTGATCGTCTGACCCTCACGAGTCGGGCCTTCTACAACGATGAGCTTGCATTCTGCGCCAAGGAAATCACCGAGCTCTCGAGGAAAGAGAGCGTCGTGTTCATGAACACGGGTGCCGAGGCGGTCGAGACCGCGATCAAGGCGGCTCGCAAGTGGGCCAGCAGGCACCGCTCGATTCCCGAGGGCGAGGGTGTCATCATCACCTTCTCGAAGAACTTTCATGGTCGAACGATTTCGATCATTTCTGGATCGGATGATCCGCTGGCCCGCGAGGGGTATGGACCTTTCACTCCGGGATACGTGACTGTGCCCTTTGGTGACATCGATGCGGTTCGCGAGGTGGTCGCTTCGGTGCCGGTGGTGGCTGTGCTGATTGAGCCGGTGCAGGGTGAGGCCGGAGTGATCCTTCCTCCAGATGGGTTCCTGAGTGATCTTCGTGAACTCACTGCAGCAGAGCAGATCGTGTTCATCGCCGATGAGGTGCAGTCTGGAATGGGTCGAACCGGGAAGCTCTTCGCTTGCGAGCATTTTGGGGTGGTGCCGGATCTGTACGCTGTCGGCAAGGTGCTCAGTGGCGGCATCATGCCGGTGTCCGCGGTGCTGGGGGATCACGAGTTTCTAGAGGTCTTCTCGCCGGGGACCCACGGAAGTACCTTCGGCGGCAGTCCCATGGCGGCGGCAGTGACTCGCGCGGTGGTTGCCGAGCTGAATGAGCCGGGCTTCCTCGATCGTGTGACTGCGCTGGGTGAGGTGCTTCGGGAGTCGCTTGAAGAGCTCGCACAGCAGCGGGGAGTGACTGCGGTTCGCTCGATAGGGCTCTGGGCTGGTGTGGACATCGATCCGAGTCTTGCTCCAGCAAAAGCAATTGCCGAGCGGTTGCGTGACAAGGGTGTGCTGGTGAAGGACACCCAGGGGATCACCCTGCGCATGGCCCCGCCTGCGGTCGCGAGTGAGCAGGAGATTCGCGAGGCGATCGCGAAGATTCGTGAGGCTGTCCAGGAAGCGGCCCTGTAGGCGTTTTACGCTCTTTGCGGCCAGAGCTGGCGGCAAAGACACCCAGAAGTTCATATTGCAGAAACGGTTCTGCTTAAGTATGGTCGGTTCTGAATCACCTGAGTTTTTCTCGGGTGAGACAGCACCACCACAGCTGAGAAAGAGAAATCAATGGCGACAGAACACAGCTCAGACGCGTACATGTGGGACAGCATCCTGCATCTTGGTCTTGGTGGTTCATTCATGGGAGTCGACGCGGTTCCCCCGACAGCAGAAGCGATCCGGGCAGCCGGCGCCGACGCAGCGATCTATGGCATTCCCTTCGACGGCACCGTCGTCGGCCGTAGTGGTGCAAACTACGGCCCTCGCGGCATCCGTGAGACCTCGGTGCAGTTCAGTCCCTTCCAGGCCACCTTCAACTTCAACCTCTTCGATCACATCAAGCTGGTAGATAGCGGAGACTGCCACGTCGCGCTCGGCAACGCGCGTCGCACCGTGGAAATCGCAGAACACGACATCTCGGGCATTGTCGAAGGCGGGGCGATCCCGGTCGTCTTTGGTGGTGACCACGTGATCTCGCTGCCCGCGATCGCGGCAGTGCACAAGAAGTATCCAAACATGGGCTTGATCCATATCGATGCGCATCTTGATACCGCCAATGACGTGGGCGGCGAAACGGTCAGCTCATGCACCCCTGTGCTTCGGGCCCTTGAGCGTGGTGTCGATCCGGCGAAGACCATTCTCGTGGGTATCAGTGGCTGGATGAACCCGAGCAGCGAATTGCAGGTGTGTATTGATCGCGGGGTCGCGGTGATCTGGCTCGAAGATATTTGGGAATACGGTGTCGAATGGGCCATTCGTGAGATCGCTCGCATCGTCAAGGGATCAGAAGGGAACTACCTCACGGTTGACATCGACGTGCTCGATTCGGCGTTCGCGCCCGGTGTGTGCGTGCCGACACCCGGTGGCATGAGCACGCGGGAACTCATTCAGATTGTGCGTGGGGCCGCCAGAACAGGTCTCGTGGGAATCGATGTCGCCGAAACCGCTCCGAGCCTCGACCAGAGCTCCCGCACGCAGTTGATCACCACTCGAGTCGCGCTTGAGGCGCTTGCCTTCAACGCGGGTTGCGATGAGCGAACCTTCCGCACTTCAACCCGACTGCAATACAGCTAGCGAACCCAGCTTCGCGTTGCCCGGCAGCATCAAGAGGCAAGAGACGACGCATCCAGAGAGAAGCACTCTCCATGCAAACCAAAGGATTGAACGATGACCAACGAGACTATTCGTGAGCTTCCGCTTGATTCGGGACAGCGCAGAATGCATGTTGTCGCCTGCCAATTGCGTTCCGAGCCAAGAAACCTCGCGGCAAACCTTGCACGATTGCTCGGCATTATTGACTCCGCTCCAGCGCGGAGCCTTATCGTGACGCCGGAGTTGTACCTGAGCGGGTATGTCTGCACGGATCTGGCCGGGCTTGCGCTGCGTCCAGACGCGGCACAGCTGGAAGAACTGCGCGAGGCCTGCGTGCGCAATGCAACCTCGCTGGTGCTCGGATATGCCGAAGCGGACGAGCAGGGCCGTCACTTCAACTCGCTGCTGGTGATCGATGATCACGGAAACGACTTGATCAACTATCGAAAATCCCATCTGTTTCCGGGTGAAGAGATGGGATTTGTGCCCGGCGACAGACTTGCGAAGTTTCAGCTGCACGGCGTCACGATCGGATTGCTCAATTGCTACGAGATCGAACTGCCGGAGCCCGCTCGGGCACTCGTTTCAGACGGGTGTGAAGTGCTCATCAGCGCTTCGGCGAACATGACCCCGTATTTCAGGGATCATCGTGTCGCAGCGATCGCTCGCGCGCTCGAGAACCGAGTGAACCACGTCTATGTCAATCAGGTCGGGCAGGGCGAAGAACTCTTCTTCGTCGGCGGCAGTTGCTGGGTGCGACCAGATGGCACCGTCGGGTTCGAAGCCGAGAGCAACGTCGAGAGTACGGCGTATCTCTCATTCGCACTGCACGATCTTCGGCCCGGTCAAGCGGACTTCTTGAAGTCCCGCAGGCCCGAACTCTACTGATCCCATGCGGCAGGCCAGCGGCGTTCCTCGCGAACCAAGTGCGGCGCAGGCAGACCAGTCGCCGCTTGCCCTCTCGCGTGAACTTCGCGTGATGGCGGCCCGGTGACCCATCACATACATATCCGAGATGAAATCGGAGAGGACTACAGAATGACTTCCGTAACCGAACTTATTCAGACAGATCAACGAACAGGTGAGAGCCACGGCTTCATCGCCTGGCTCCGGCCCAAGTCATCCGCAGAACTCGTGCAACGAGTCATGCTGGTGGTACTGGTGGTTGGCGTGGTCGCATTGCTGATTGCAAGCCCGGTGTTTAGAACACCGCAGAACCTGTTGAACATCATCCAGCAAGCATCTCTCGTGGGAATCGTCGCGGGTGGCATGCAATTCATGATCATCTCCGGTGGGTTCGACCTTTCGGTTGGTGCTACGGCAGCGGCGGCGGGATGTGCGGCGGCGTTCGTCTCGATTGAACGCGGGTTGCTGCTCGGCATTGCGATCGGCCTGCTGGTCGGTCTGGTCGCTGGAATTGGCAATGGCATCTTGATCGCGAAAGTGAGAATCAACCCCTTCATTGCCACCTTCGGTATGCAGGCAGTGATTACCGGCTTGCTGTTTGTCGCCACTGACGCAAAGCCGATCGCGCCGCTGCCCGCGGAGTGGCGCCAGCTCGGCCTGTTCAACATCTCGGGGCTGTCGTTCGTGAGTATCGTCTTCATTTTGGTGATGGTGCTGCTCTTCGGATTGTTGAAGTTCACTCGCTACGGCAAGCACGTGTACGCGGTCGGCAGCAATAGCGAAGGATCGCGACGTGCTGGCGTGCGAGTGTCCCGCGTGCTCATCACCACCTATGCGATTGGTGGCGTGACCGCAGCCATCGCGGGCATTCTGCTCGTGAGTCTCTCCGGTGTGGGCAGCCCATCAGCTGGAAGCACCTGGAGCCTGCTTGCCATTGCGGCGGTCATCTTGGGTGGCACTCCGCTGGGCGGCGGCGTTGGCGGACTCAGCTCGGCCGTGCTCGGTGTGCTGTTGCTGACCGTGCTGACCAACGTGCTCACGCTCTACAGCATCTCGGCGCACTGGCAGCCATTCGTGATGGGACTTGGCGTGCTCGCTGCGGTGTCGACCGAGTCGATCGGGCGCATGCGCAAGAAATGATTCGGGTCAGCTGCTGATCCATCGATGCCCGAGAGATGCCGAACGCATTCAGGGCAGCACACTGCGAAGAAAGATGTGAAACATGAATTCCCAATCTCCGACGCCCATTATTGAGGCGCGAAACATTACCAAGCGCTACGGGGGCGTTCACGCGCTACTGAACGCGAATCTCTACGTGAATCCAGGCGAATGCGTGGGTATCATGGGCGACAACGGTGCCGGAAAATCGACAATGGTGAAGATTCTTTCGGGTGCACAGCCGGCAACGAGCGGGTCGATCCACTTTGATGGTGTGCAGTACGACAGCTTTGGGTCGCCGGTTGAAGCCCGCAGCATTGGTGTCGAGACGGTGTATCAGGATCTCTCGCTTGCCGATGATCTCGACGTGACTTCCAATCTCTTCATGGGACGCGAAGAGTATCTTGTGAAGCTCGGCGACCTCAGCATTCTGAACCGCGCCAAGATGGTCAAACGCACAGAAGAGCTTCTGGGGGAGATCGGTGTCAACGTGCCAAAACCCGGCAGCATCGTCGGCGGATTGTCCGGTGGCCAGCGACAGGGCATTGCGATTGCTCGTGCAGCGGGCTGGGGCTCGAAGTTCATCATTATGGACGAACCGACCGCGGCGCTCGGCCTGCAAGAGACCGAACATGTACATGAAATCATCCGGGGGCTGAAGCGTCGTGGCATCGCGGTCATGATCGTCAGCCACAATATGGATCAAGTGATGCAATTGTGTGATCGCGTGTACGTGTTCCGGCGAGGTGTCATCGTCGGTGATGTCCGGGTGGCCGAGACCACACCGGAAGAGATCATCGCTATGATTACCGGAGCCAAGCAGCTGAGCGCGTGATTGCGCAGGTTCTGATCGGCGGCGAGGAACTGAGCGATCGTGCAGTTCCTCGCCTTCGCCGAAACAGAATCCTGGGTGAGGTCACGGTGGATCCGAAGGCGCACATGCAATGAAACGACCAACCATTCGAGACGTCGCAACGGCAGCCAATGTGTCGGTGACAACAGTCTCAGATGCGCTCAGCGGAAAGGGGCGCATTTCTGATGCGACCCGGGAGCGCGTGGGAGAAGTTGCCAGACGACTGAACTTCCGGGCAAGCAGTACGGCGAAGAGCTTGAACGCGGGGCGCAGTGGTGTGCTGCTGCTGGGCATCGTGCGCAACGAAGACTACGCTGCATACGGGTGGGACAGCGAGTTCTTCTTGCAAGTGCTTGGCGGTGCGTCAGACCTTGCGATGAATCGCGGGTACGTGGTGGCCTATTTGCCATTTGATCCCGGATCGGCACTGCCGGAGGTGGTGTGCGACGGGATGATCGTGATTGACCCGATGCAGGGCGATCCTCTGGTGACATTCGCCGAGCAACAGAATCTACCGCTCATTACACTTGGGCGCATCGAAGGTGCTCCGCACTCGGCTTATGTCGACAACGACTTGAGCGCTGTGGTGGGGCTGGCCATGCGGCATTTGTCTGAGAGAAAAGATCTGGCACCCTTGCTGATCTATTACGCTCGTCCGGCGTCATATGTGCAGGACGTGCTGAGCGCGTATCGGCAATGGTGTGAACGGGCGGGGCTTTCCGCGCGTGAGCTTGCGCTTGAGTCGGAACTCACCATTGATGAGACGATCTCTCGCATTGCCGACTATGTGCAGAGTGAAGGAAGCTCGGTGAACGGGATCGTCACCGCGTATGACTCTTTGGCGATTGCCGCAGAGTCTGCGCTGGAGCGGCTTGGTATTGCCGTGCCTGCTGAGATGCAGTTGATCAGCATGTTCGACAGCACTCGGTTGCTTGCTCGGAGCGTGCCGATTTCTGCGATTGATTTGAAGCCGAGGGCGGTTGGCCGCGAACTGGCGGAGAACCTCATTCTTGCGGTGGAGTGCTCGGCCGACTTCCGGCCGCGTACCTTGATCGCCGGATCGCTGGTCGTGCGCTCTACGAGCGGGAGCATGAGCGCGGGCCGGGAGTAGGCAGTTGCTGGGCGCGAAGTCCGGCACGTGTGCAGAGAGGGGAGGGAGCGTCGTGACGCTCCCTCCCCTCTCTGCACACGTTGTGCGTTTAGAACGCCGCCGGGGTCGCTTCTGCATTGGATGCATTGATGATCTGTGCGTCGATGACCACGCGAGTGTCGACCTCTTCACCGGCGAGTTTGGCGAGGATGGTTTCCATCGTGCGCTGTGCGGTGATTGCTGGGTCTTGATTGACGGTGGCGTAGACGGTTCCGGCCATGATCGCACTTCGAACATCATGCGAGTAATCGAGCCCCACGAAGATGACGTCGTCGCGGCCCTGCGATGCTGCCCACTCTGCTCCGCCGACCAGATCGGGCCCCTGCGCGACGATAGCGTCGATCTTGCCCTCGCCATACTTGCTCAGCCAGTTTTGGGTGAGTGCGAGCGAGGTGTCGGACTGCCAGTTGTTTGGCTGCTCCTCGATGATCACGAGTCCGGGGAACTCCTTGATGGCTTCTTTGAAGCCCCTGGTGCGCTCGATCTCGATGTTGCTGCCGAGACTGCCGGTCTGGAGCGCGATGTTGCCCGTGCCGCCGAGTGCTTCGGCGACGATCTCGCCCTGAATCCTGCCAAGCTCCACGTCGTCTGGTGCGATGTGTGAGGACACCTGGGCGTCTTCGCTTGTTGCGAAGACAGCGCTGAAAACGGGGATCCCGGCTTGCTGCGCCTTGAGCGAGGCCGAGACGAGACTCTCGGGGTCCGGCGGTGCAATGACGATTGCATCCATGCCGTTCACGATGAACTGATCCATGATTCCGTTCATCACCGAGATGTCCTCCTGGCCATCGCCGACGGTCAGTGCGACTCCGTGCTCTGCGGCTGATTCCTCGAGTGCGACCTGGAATGCACTCATGAAGGGATCGAGTCCGAGGTTGTACATGAGATAGCCGACTTTGATCTCGCCACTCGTTTCGCCTCCATCGGCGGAATCGGGGGTAGCGCCACAGCCGGAGAGGGCAAGTGTGGCAGCTATCGCAAGCCCGGTGAGCCCGAGGGCTCGTCTCGTCGGTCGTCTCACGGTGAGTCTCCTTTGAATCAGCAATTGGTTGCATGTTGCATGTAACACATTTATCTTAATCCTCTTTTCGCAGAAACGGTAGGTGCGGGGCAATGCAAGCGGGTGCGTGTCCTTCGCCTTGTCGGTATCGGCTGTTGTACGCACTCAGTCTGCACGAGCCTGAGGCGCTGTTCGGCATACGATAGATGGCGGATCAGCAAGCACTGATTTGCCGCTCAGCGAGCGAGGTGCAAATCATGTGTTAAGCTAATCCTTGGCCCAAGACCGCCGGTAGAGTTCGAGAGAATTCCGGAACGTTTGCCAAGCCGGTGATCACGAGAGTGATCCCAGTTCGGTGAAGACCTGCGCAGGTACGAATTTCGAAGCAGGCGAAGAGAGATCCTCGTCGAAACTGAAGCTCCGTGCGTGCGCGCCGGAGCTTTTTTGCATGAAGCGGGCGACTTGGATCCCCGGGCGACGACCGTCGCGCGGGATAGACAAGCTAGAGGAGCGCCATGGCTACGAAGGATGCTACGGTTGCCGACCTTCAGAAGAATTTCGAAGCGTCGACTGCCGTTCTGCTGACCGAGTACCGCGGTCTCACCGTTGCTGAACTGCGC
>JBEBSS010000026.1:0-37681 GCA_040394175.1 Leucobacter soli
CCCAACCCAACCCAACCCGGCAAGCCTGTCACGAATGTGTCGTCGCGCCGCACCGACCGCATTTCCGTGACAGCTCTATGCAAAACGACCTCGCCCCGGAGACACCGAGGCGAGGTCGCGCGAGGATCGCTGCCGTCAGGCTGCACCCTCGAACATACTGGTGACCGAGCCGTCCTCGAACACCTCGTGGATCGCCTGGGCCAGCAGCGGCGCAATCGACAGCACCGTGAGCTTGTCGAACCGCTTCTCAGGCGGAATCGGTAGCGTATCGGTGACCACGACCTGATCGATGAAGTCCTGGGAGAGGTACTCGGTGGCTCTGCCCGAGAAGATCGCGTGGGTACACGCGATCGTCACGCCGCGCGCGCCGTTCGCCTTCAGCGCCTCGGCGGCCTTCGCGATGGTCCCGCCGGTGTCGATCATGTCATCGACCACCACGCACCACTTGTCCTTCACATCGCCGACGATGTCGTGCACGGTGACCTGGTTCGGGACGAGAGGATCGCGGCGCTTGTGAATGATCGCCAGCGGTGCGCCGAGCTTGTCGCTCCAGACATCGGCGACACGCACGCGGCCCATGTCGGGCGAGACGACGCAGAGGTCGTCCCGATCGATCGTCTTCTTGAAGTGATCGAGCAGCACGGGCATTGCGAAGAGATGATCGACCGGGCCGTCGAAGAAGCCCTGGATCTGCGACGCGTGCAGGTCGACGGACATGATGCGATCGGCTCCCGCGGCTTTGAACAGATCGGCGACGAGCCGCGCTGAGATGGGCTCGCGACCGCGTCCCTTCTTGTCCTGACGCGAGTAGGGATAGAACGGGGCCACCACCGTGATGCGCTTCGCCGAAGCGCGCTTGAGCGCATCGACCATGATCAGCTGCTCCATCAACCACTCATTGATCGGGTGAGTGTGGCTTTGGATGACGAACGCATCACAGCCGCGAACGCTCTCGTCGAAGCGGGCGTACAGCTCGCCGTTGGCGAAGGTGCGCGCATCGGTGGGCACGAGCTCGGCACCCAACTCTTCGGCCACTCGCTCTGCAAGCGCCGGGTACGCCCGGCCCGTGATCAGGACCAGCTTCTTCTGGCCTGCCATCTCGATCGCGCTCATGTCGCTATTCTCTGCCCTGTTCTGCAGCTTGTGCGCTGCTTGTTCCAGGCCGGTTCTCGGCCACCCACCCCTCGAGGTTACGCTGAGGCGCCACGTTCAGCGCCAGTGAACCCGAAGGAACGTCTTTTCGCACCACGGTGCCGGCAGCGGTATATGCCCCGTCCTCAATGGTAACCGGAGCGATGAGCACATTCTTCGAACCGACTCGGACCGCATCGCCGACCGTGCTGTGGTGCTTGTTCACGCCGTCGTAGTTCGCGAAGATCGTGCCTGCGCCGATGTTGCTGCCGTCGCCGATGGTGGCGTCGCCCACGTAGCTCAAATGCGGAACCTTGCTGCCGTCGCCGATCTTCGCATTCTTCGTCTCGACGAAGGCACCGATCTTGCCCGCATCTCCGAGCTCGGTGCCCGGGCGGATGAAGCTGAACGGACCGATCTCGGCGCCGACGCCGAACACCGCAAGCGTCGCCTCGCTGCGCCGGATGTGCGCGCCCTCGCCGACCTCGCAATCCACGAGAGTCGTATCGGGACCGACCACCGCGCCGGTTGCGATCGAGGTCGCACCGTGCAGATACGTACCCGGACGGATCTCGACATCGGGTTCGATGCTGACATCCGCATCGATCCAGGTCGTGCCGGGGTCGATGACCGTGACACCCGCACGCTGATGAGTCAGGACGATTCGCCGATTCAGTTCACGGCCCGCATCGGCAAGCTGTGCCCGATCGTTCACTCCGGCGATGAGCCACGGATCATCCGTCGCCACGGCGTCCACCACTCCGCCGGCCGCGAGGATCCTCGCTGCGGCATCAGTGAGGTACTTCTCGGCCTGCGCGTTGTTCGTGTCGATCTCGTCGAGCGCACGACTCAGCGCAGCGCGTGCGAAGACGTAGATGCCGCCGTTGATCTCGGTAATACGCCGCTGAGCGTCGCTCGCGTCCTTCTCCTCCACGATCCCCGTCATCGTTCCGTCAGACTCGCGCAGAATACGACCGAGACCGGTGGGGTTGTCGAAGATGGCCGAGAGCAGGGTCATTCCGCGGCTGCTCTCCACGTGCCCCGCGACCAGGCGCTCGAGCGTCGGAACATCGATCAACGGAGCATCGCCGCTCAGCACCACGATCGAGCCATCGAAGTCTCCGGGCAACGCGGCGATCGCCTGCTCGACGGCGCGGCCGGTACCCGGGACCTCGTCCTGATCGACGATGACCGTGCCAGGCGCATGATCGAGAATCGCCTGCGCCACCCGTTCGCGGTCGTGGCGAACCACCGCGATGATGGTCTCCGGGCGAAGCCCAGCAGCGGTATCCAGCACATGAGCGATCAGGGACCTGCCGCCGATCCGGTGCAGGACCTTGGGAACCGCGGATTTCATGCGGGTTCCCTGTCCCGCGGCGAGGATGACGACTGCGAGCTTCTGTGCCATGAGCTTCCTTTCGGTCGTGGCCGGACCGGACGTCGCCGACTCACCGCTCCCGACACGCGGTGAAGCTTCGCTTCCCGGAACCTCGGCGCCGGTAGGCACCCATTTCGGAGCAGCCCGAGAAAGCACTGCCCTCCCAGTGGCCGCTCCGCCCCCAGGACTCGAACCTGGACCTCACAGCTCCAAAGGCTGTCGTGCTGCCATTACACCAAGGCGGACCGCGCCGCGACGCGACACCGTACTATTCTGGCAGATTTCGGGCGCGCCGTTGACCGCGACCGAATCGTCGATGCTCCCCCGCGCTGCGGCGAACACATCGAGTTTCGACGGAGACCCGAGATAATAGAGAAGTGAACGAACAAGACGAGGTCGACCGCATCCTTGGCGAGTGGGCGGCAGCCCGCCCGGATCTCGACATCGCTCCGCTCGCCGTGTTCTCACGCATGACCAGAATCACGAAGCATCTCGATCGCGCTCGCGTGCACGCATTCGAGCGCAGCGGGCTCGCGTCCTGGGAGTTCGATGTGCTGGCCGTCCTGCGACGCAGCGGTGCGCCATATCGGTTGAGCCCGAAGATCCTCGTGCAGCAGACCATGGTCTCGAGCGGCACCATGACCAACCGCATCGACCGCATGGTCGAGCGAGACCTCGTGCGCCGCCTCACCGATCCGAACGACGGACGTGGTGTACTCGTCGAGATGACCGCACAGGGCCAGACCCTGGTCGATGCGGCGATGACGCGACTCGCCGACGCGGAGGAACGCCTCATCGGCGGAATGCCACGAGTCGAACGCGAGCGCCTCGCCGCACTGCTGCGCAAACTCGCCCTCAGCGTCGACAGGTTCAGCCCGATCGATGACTAGCGCCCCTGGCGCTGTTTGCTAGCGTTAGGGCATGACAGCGAAGTCGAGCGCCTCATCCGGGATGCCTCTGCGCGATTATCGCGTGCATCGGTACGTGAATGCATTCTGTCCGCAATGCCACGAAGCGGACCCCGATCGACCGCTCTCCGAGGTGCAGAGGCTCTCGGGATGGCTCGCGAACCGCGATGGCGTCATCTATCTGGAGCGAGGTTGTCGCGAACACGGGGTGCAGCGCACGCTCTACGACGAGTCAGCAGAGATCCTCACCTATCTCGAACAGTGGACGGCGCCGACGAAGATCCATTCGGCCGACCTCGCAGGGAATTTCAAACCCATTCCTGAGGCCTATGAAGACGGACTGCCCGAGATGCAGACGCAGCACACCTGCATTCTGCTCGAGGACATCACCGACCATTGCAACCTCAAATGCCCGACCTGCTTCGCCGAGTCGAGCCCCGCGGCAAGCGCGGTCGCTCCCCTGGCAGAGGTGCTGGCCTCGGTTGATGCGAGGCTCTCCCGGGAGAACAATCGCATCGATGTGCTCATGCTCTCGGGGGGCGAGCCCACCCTCTACCCGTGGCTCGAACAACTGCTCGAACAACTGGTTGCCCGCCCGGTCGTGCGCATTCTGATCAACTCGAATGGGCTGCGCATCGCCAACGATGACGCATTCGTCGAAGTGCTGAAGCGGTATCGCGAGCGGGTCGAGATCTACTTGCAGTACGACGGCGAAGAACCCGAATCCTCCCGCTACCATCGCGGAGCCGACATTCGGCGATTCAAGGCCCGGGCACTCGAACGGCTCTCCGCCGCTGGCGTGTTCACCACGCTCACGATGACCGCTGCGCTCGGAGTAAACGATCACGAGATCGGAACCGTGATCCGCCGGGCCATGGAGACCCCGTTCGTCGGCGGTGTCACGATCCAGCCGGTGTTCGGATCGGGTCGCTCGGCGGGCATCGACACGATGGATCGGCTGACGCATACGGGAGTGCTGGCACGCCTCGGACCCCAGACAGGTGACGAGGTGACGTGGAAGGATCTGACCGCGTTGCCGTGCTCGCATCCGCACTGCTGTTCCGTCGGATACCTCCTCCGCGACGATTCGGGTTCCTGGCGATCCTTGACCTCGCTCGTCGGCCACGAGCGGCTCAAGGAGTTCCTCGATCTGAACCCCGATCTGATCGCGAACCGCATCGCCGATAGCAGTATCAATCAGGCGCTCAAGCACAGTGTCAAGCAGTCGTTGCTCGATCTGCTCAGCGAGCAGTCCTCGCTGTCGCATCCGTCGATCGGGAGCCTGTGGAAGGACATCTGCGTCGGCTGCGATCTCGGTATCGGAACGCTCACGCAGCTCGCCACGTCGGCACTGCCCGGCCAGCACAAGCGCCTCCGGAGCTTTCTCGGCGAGCGGGTCAAGCGCATCACCGTCAAGCCGTTCATGGACATCAATACCATGATCGAGGAACGACTCACTCAGTGCTGCGTCCATGTGGCGACCGTGAACGAGACTCCCGCCGAGGACGGCACCGCCGTGCACCAGTGCGCACCGTTCTGCGCGGTGCAGGCCTGGGCCCCGTTGTCGAATCGTCGACTCTCGACTGCGACCGGGTCTCCTGCGCTGACGGGAATCAGCGACGAGCGCACGCCGGCCTTCGCCCCCGGGTCCGCGGCGGGCTCGACCGAGCCGACGACGCAGCCATCGCCTGCGTTCACCGCCGATGTGTCCAGGCTGATCCCGGTGAAGTCGAAGCGATAGTACGATGCACCCCGATTCCTCCTCGCATCTGACTCCCACCACCCCTGCGCTCGCGCAACGCGATGAGCGTGTGCCGGACGCCCCGGGGTTGGATCCGCTGCGTCTCTGCGTGAACACGACGATTGCACTGATCTCGTGCATACTCGGGCCGATCGCGCTGCTCTTCTTCTCGGTCCTCGCGATCTCGGGATACTCCCGTGCCCGGCGAGCGGGCCTGATGCGATCGAAGTGCAAACTCGGCGATACCCGAGTGGTGCTCGCCTACCTCTCGACGGTGGCGATCCTCGCGCTGATCGCGATTCCGTTCTGGGTGCTGCTCTGGGTACGAGTGGTCGGGAGCTGAGCCGTGTTTCCCCGCCTCGACGATCTCCTCGGCTTCGGCCCGGCGCTCGACACGCACAGCGTGTTCGTTGCGCTGGGTTTGGCGGTCGGCGGGCTGGTCTTCTGGTGGGAGTCCCGCAGGCGTGGGGTGAAGGATCCGAGGATCCCCTATCTGGTGCTCGGCGCGCTGGTGGGGGCGGGGATCTTCGCGCGGCTGGGTACCTGGCTGCAGCACCTGGATCCTGCGCAGAATCTGAGTCTTGCCGAGCAGCTGCTCCGAGGCAATGCCTCGATCCTGAGCGCTCTCGTCGGCGCATGGCTCGGGGTCCATGTGGCGAAGAAGATCGTCGGGTATCGGGATCGCACCGGAGATCTCTTCGCTCCGGCGGTCGCAGTGGCGCTCGCGATTGGCCGGTTCGGCTGTTTCTTCACGGAGCGTCCGGGGACGCCGACTGCCGGCGGCTGGGGCGTCGTGCTCGACGTGGAGGCAGCGACCCGACTGGGTGTTCCGGCCGGGGTCGGTCTGCATCCGAGTTTCATCTACGAGATCGTGTTTCACACTGCTGCGTTTCTGCTGCTGTGGTTCTGGTTGCGGCATCTGGGCATCGGCGCGGGCGAAACGCTCACCCTCTACATCGGCGCGTACGCGGTGTTCCGTTTCTTCGTCGAGTTCGTCCGCGGAAACGAGGTCGCGTGGCTGGGCATGACCAGGCCGCAATTGTTTCTCCTGGTGACGATTCCGATTTTTGCCGCGAGGATCGTCTGGCTGGCCGGGCAAGGTAGGCTCAGCCCCAACGGATCAAGGAGGCACCGTGAGCACCAACCCGCCTGAATCGCCTGAACCGGGCGAGCCGGAAGACACGCACGAGCCCGCCACGGATCTCCCCTCAGCACAGCCAGCGCCGCAATACCAGCCGCCGGCGCAGTACTCTCCGCCAGGGCCGCTCTTTCCGCCCCCGCCGCAGTACCCGTCCGGGGGCGCTGACTCCGAGGCCCAGTCGCGAACGACGCCTGATCAATCGCCGCGGCTTCCGGGCGTGTCGCTTCCGAACTTCCCTCAGCAACCGCTGCCGCCAATGCCTCCGCCGTATCCGCCTCCGTTTCCCTCGCAGCCCTTCCCCGACGCGCAGCACGTCTACCCGCCCCACTCCCCGCAGTATGCTCCGATTCCCGTGGGCTGGCAGCCCCCTCAGCCGCCCGGTGGCAAGATCTGGCTCGGCATTCTGATCGGCGCCGGAGTGCCGATCCTCGGGGTGCTGCTGAGCCTCTGGGCGGCGAACGCGGGCTCCTACGGCCTGTCGTCCGGGCTCGCCGGAATCCCCTTCTGGATCATGCTGATCCTCGCGATCGTGCTCACGATCGTACGCGGCACTCGTCGCACCGGAATCGGGATGTGGATCGGACTGGCAGCCCTGCCGATTATCGGGTTCGGTGCCTGCGTGGTGATGATCTTCGGCCTGGGCGGGGCCTGGTGATCACTCGCCGTCGACGGCTGGCGGTACGCGCAGCGAGCCGCCCTGACCTGCTTCGAACGCGGTTGCGTAGCTCAGCAGGGCGGGGTCGTCATACGCCCGGCCCGCGAAGGTGAGACCGACAGGCATAGCGATATCGCCCATCACGCCCAGCGCCACCGTCACCGTCGGAATCCCGAGGTGTCGCAGCGCGTAGTTGCCGTTCGAGAAGAAGACCCCGTTCGACCATGCGTGATCTGCGGCGGCCGGGTCTCGCTCCGCGTTCTCCGCGGCGACGTCGGCGTTGGCGGGGAACACGATCCCGTCGAAGCCGTGCGCATCGAGCCAGGACTCGAAGAGCGCTTCGCGCAGCCGGACGAGGGCGGTCACCCCCTGGGCGAAGTCGTCGCGTTCTCGAGGATCGGGGATGCCACGGTTCGCATACGCCACGGTTGCGCGGTAGCGGTTGGGGTAGTCTTCGACCTCCTCGTAGCGGTCCGGAAGCGTTCCCGGCGGGGTCGGGAAGATCTCATCGGGGTCCACCTCGGCCAATGACGAGTACACGGGCGGCTCGAGGTCGTCTGCGCGACCGTCGGCATTCGCACGCAAGAAGTCGTCCCATCCGAAGGCCAGGAAGTCCGTGAACTCGGTGTCCATCCACCCATCGGGCAGCACGCCGAGCGCCCCGACGTTCTCCTGACCTGGGCGGTCTCCCTCATACTGCTCGATCAATGGGAAGTCGGTGATGACGACCTCTGCGCCGAGCGCCTCGAGGCGCTCCTTCGCCACCTCCCATCGTTCGAGAATCGACGGACGCACCGCGATCGGAAACGCCGGATCCTCGCCCAAGTACATTCTGGGTACTGCGAAGCGCTTCCCGGTGAGCGAGGCAGTCACGGTGATCGCCCGGTACGAGGCCGGACGATGGTCGCTCGGCTTCGGCAGCTGGACGACCCGCTGAGTGCGCCAGAAGTCGCCGCGGGTGATCGGGTCGTCCTGTACGAGCACGTCGAGCAGCCGCAGCATGTCTGGCATCGAGCGCGTGTGCGGCACCACCACGTCGCGTGCGGGGAACAGCGGCCAGTTGCCGCGAATGCTGAGCACACCCCAGCTCGGGGTGTAGGCGCAGAGGCCGTTGTTCGAGGCAGGGCTGCGCCCGCTCGATACCGTCTCCTCGCCCATGCCGAAGACCCCCATGCTGGTCGCGGTCGCGACGCCCGACCCGTTCGAGGACCCCGAGGCGTATGCTGCGGCAAGGTAGTCCGGGTTGTACGGGCTCTCCGCTCGACCGTAGAGGCCGCGCTGCATGCCGCCATCGGCCATCGGCGGCATGTTGGTCTTTCCGATCAGCACGGCACCGGCTTCGCGCAGTTTCTCGACCGAGAAGGCATCCCACTGCGCGATGAGGCCTCGGAACGCGGGTGAGCCCGAGGCGACGGTCAGGCCCCGCACCATATAGGAGTCCTTGACCGTGAACGGAATGCCCTCGAGCGCGCCGACGCGGCCGGAAGCGCGGCGCTCGTCGCTTGCCTTGGCTTCTTCGAGCGCGTGCGGGTTGAGGACGGGGATCGCGTTGAGCGCGGGGCCGTCCCGGTCGATCCTGGCCGCCCGATCCAGGCACCACTGGACCAGTTCGACCGACGTCACCCTGCCGTCGGCGAGTGCCGCAAAGGTCTGCTCGATGCTGGCCTCGATGGGGGTGAAAGCTGCAGTGCTCATTCGACCAGAATACCGGGGCATGTGCCGCACGGCACACTTCGATGGCCGTCGTGCGGCACGGCCCCGGGACCCGGCGCTGCCCTCGTGCGGCGCGAGCGGGAGCCTAGCGTTCGCTCACCTTGCCGAACGCGCCAGCGATCGGAGCGAGTACCAGGGGACGCGCCGCCCACGTGACCGCCGCGGTCACCAGCACGGCGGCGGCGAACCACCAGAACCCGACCCAGGAAATCTCTGGCGTGCCGACGAACATGTGATTCAGGTTCTTCAACGCACCCGTCGTGAACACCAGGAACACGTGGATCAGGATGAACAGGACGAAGAACAGCATCACCGGAAAGTGGATCGCCCGGGCAACCGGAGCGGGATACAGCCTGTTCAGCCGAGCTGCGTCCTTCGGCCACCACTCGCTCATGCGGACGCCCGTGATCGCTGCGAGCGGAGCGGCGATGAATACGACCGTGAAGTACATGATCTGCTGCAGCGAGTTGTAGTTTACCCAGCCGTTCTCGACCGGCCATTCGAGAGTCAGGTACTGCAGCATTGCGCTCGCCGCGTTCGGGAACACCTCCCAGCTCGTGGGCACGATCCTCGCCCAGTGACCGCTGATGAACAGCAGCACCACGAAGCACACGCCGTTGGCGAGCCAAATGATGTCGAGCGAGGTGTGCAGCCACAGGTAGATCGAGACCTTCTTGCCGCCCTTCTTCGGCGTGAAGAACGCATCCGGCTTCTGCTGCTGCCTGACCAGGAGACCGGACCGGATGATCAGCACCATCAGGAAGAAGTTCAGGAAATGCGACCAGCGCGCCCAGGCGGGGAATCCGGGGTCGACGAACTCGGGCAGGTGGTACTCGCCCGGGTAGCGCTTCATGAACTCGGGCACGCCCGGGAGGGTCGTGACGCCGCGAGCGGCGAGCACGATGATCGCCGCGGCGAGGATCGCTCCTCCTCCCCAGAGCACGGCCAGCTTCACCCACTGGCCGAGCGTGCGATCGCCGATCACGATCGGCTCGCGAACCGGCTTCGAAGCTGAGGCCTGTGTGCGCTGCGTGGTCGTCGAGGTCGCTTTGGCCGCCGCGGCTTGGTCGAGCGCCGCCGATGCCACCGCCGATGTCGTCGCCGAAGGTGCAGCGGATCCAGCGGTTTCCGAGCGCGAGGTTCCCGTGTGCTCCGCAGGGGCGACGGCGGGTGCATCCACAGCCGCGGGCAGGTCGGGCGCCGCCACGGCTGCCGCGAGCGGCGCGCCCCCCGGCTGCTCTGCAGAAGTCGCCGAGCTCGCCGCGGTGTGCACGGTCGGCTGAGGCGGCGCTGCCTGGCGTCGCACGGTGACGGTGCCCGCCGGAGGCCAAGGATCGCCGCCGGGATGACGGGGCAGCCCCTGTCGCAGTGTCACTTCCTCTGCAACCGTGTCGAGTTCGGCTCCGGAGGGAGCCCCTGTGGCTCCGAGGGAGCTCTCGGCCGAGCGAGAGGCAGCCACGGGCTCCCCAGAGTCCGCTTGTGCTGCAGGTCGAGCCGGGGTGTCCTCACCCGCAGTCGGCGCAGCCGCATCCTCGACCAGCGCGGTCGCATTGGCAGCCGCCGGGACCACCGATGGTTGAGCCGCCGATGCGGCGCCCTGACCCGCAACGAGGGCGGACCCTTCGGGGGGCCACGGTTCGCCACCCGGGATACGCGGCAAGCCTCGACGCAACGGCATCTCGGTCATCGCGGCAGCCGGGAGGACCGCGTCCGCGGTCGGCACGGCCGCTGCGGCCGCTGGCGTCTCGGCATCGGCGCTCGGCACGGCGGCTATGCCCGGAGCCGCAGAAGCCGCGTGCGCGTGTTCGACCGAATGCGATGCGTTCGCCTCTGAGCGGACAGCGTTCTCAACCTCAGGCCAGGCGGGGCCACCCGGGGTGCGAGGCAATCCCTGGCGGATCCGATCAGCGGTGTATGTGGCCAAAGCGCTACGCCTTCAGCTTCTCGATCTCGGTGATCAGCGCAGGAACCACGGTGAAGACGTCACCGACCACGCCGAAGTCCGCGACCTCGAAGATCGGCGCGTCGGGATCCTTGTTGATCGCAACGATGAACTTCGAAGTCTGCATGCCGGCCTTGTGCTGGATCGCACCGGAGATGCCGAGCGCGATGTACAGCTGCGGCGACACCGACACACCGGTCTGTCCGACCTGATAGGACTGCGGCACCCACCCGGCGTCGACCGCGGCGCGCGAGGCGCCGACCGCCGCGCCGAGCGCGTCGGCGAGCTCCTCGGCCAGCACGAACTGCTCCTTCGATCCGAGGCCACGGCCACCGGACACGACGGTCTTGGCGCCTCGCAGCTCGGGCCGGCTTCCGCCGGCCTCGGCTGCTTCGACCGACGAGACCTCTGCGGTGCGTGTGCGAGGCGCGGGTACTTCGAGCACCGAGACGTGCAGCGGCTGCGCCTGGGCGCGTGCCTCGACAGCTCCCTGGCGGACCGAGATGACGGGCGCACCGTGGGTGACAGCTGCACCGACGGTGTATGCCCCGCCGTATGCGGAGTTCGTCGCGGTGACGCCGATCGAGTCGCGTGCGACGCCGATGGCGTCGGCGATGACGCCCGAGCGGGTGCGTGCGGCGAAGCGTGCGGCTGCTTCGCGGCCCTCCACCGAGTGGGAGACGAGCACTGCATCGGGGCGCACGAGAGCGGAGGCGGCCGCAAGCGCATCCGCTGCTCCCCGCCCGAGTCCTGGTGCGGGTGCGGCGCGCAGGACTTGCGCGGCTCCGAGGTCGGCGGCTTGCGCGGCGGTGGCTTCGTCGTCCGAGAGCACCAGGGCAACTGGCGTTCCGATGGAGGCGGCGGCCCCGAGCAGGGCGGCTGACGACTTGGCGAGCCCCCCCTCGGTGGTCGTGTCGAGCAGTACCAGAATCGAGTCTGCAGCAAATTCCATAGTGGTTTCCTTCACGCTTTCGATTCGTCAGACCAGGCGGTTCTCGGCGAGGAATGCTGCCAGCTTCTGGGCGGCATCGCCTTCGTCGGTGATCTTCACGCCCGCGGCCCGCGGTGGGCGCTCAGCGATCTGGATCATGATGCCGCGAGCTGCGGTCATATCGTCGACGTCGATATCGAAGTCTGCGAGGGTCTTCACCTCGAGCGGCTTCTTCTTCGCCGCCATGATTCCCTTGAAGTTCGGGAACCGCGCGTCGGGCAGCGCCTCCGTGATCGAGACGACGGCAGGCAGTGCCGCATTCACCTGCATGGTCGCGTCATCGGACGCGCGGGTGCCGGACACCGTGTCTTCTTCGATCGTCACCGCGGACAAGCTCGTGAGGGCGGGCACTTCGAGCAGTTCGGAGAGCATGACCGGCAGCATGCCTGCCGAACCATCGGTCGACTGGTTTCCTGCGATCACGAGGTCGAACCCGGAGGCGCGCAGCGCGGATGCCAGTACCTCGGCGGTCAGTCCCAGGTCGGCACCGGCAAGTTTTTCGTCGGCGATGTGCACCGCGGCGGAGGCTCCCATCGCGAGACCCTTGCGCACCGAGGCGGTGGCGCTCTCGGGGGCCATGGAGAGCACGGTGACCTCGGTTCCCTCGTGGGCGTCGGCATACGAGAGCGCGACTTCGAGCGAGCGCTCGCCGATCTCGTCGACGACGTTGTCGGAACCGCTTCGATCGGCCAGGCCGGTCTCGAGGTTCAGCTTTCGATCTCCGTAGGTGTCTGGTACTTCCTTGAGCAGTACGACGATTTTCATGTTCCTCAGCTTCTTCGGTTCGACTCGATGCTCTCCTGCGCAAACCTACCCGAGAACCCATCCGGAGTGAATCTTCACCACGGATGGGGCTCTCCGATCGCAGCGCGTTCGATGCGCCCGCCCGATGGGCGGAATGCAGCGCGTGTTACTTGCGCCCGGTGACGGCTCGGGCGACGATCTCGCGCATGACTTCGTTGGTGCCGCCGTAGATGCGATGCACGCGGGCGTCGAGGAATGCGCGGGCGATCGGATATTCGGTGATGTAGCCGTATCCGCCGTGCAGTTGCACGCCCTGGTCGAGCACTTCCCATTCGCGTTCGGTGCACCAGAACTTGACCTTCGCGGCTTCGTCTGCGCTGAGCTTGCCCTGGCGGTAGAGCTCCATCGCCCGGTCGACGTAAGCCCAGAGCACGTCGACGGTGGTGGCCATGTCGGCGAGGCGGAATCGGGTGTTCTGGAAGTCGGCGACCGGCTGGCCGAAGGCCTCTCGGTTCGTCGTGTACTCGAGCGTCCACTTGAAACCGGCCTCGGCGGCGGCCGCGGCGGCGACGCCGATCGACAGGCGTTCGAGCGGCAGGTTCATCATCAGCTGGATGAAGCCCAAGCCTTCCTTGCCTCCGATGAGGTTCGCGTCGGGAACGAAGACATCGGTGAACGACAGCTCGGCGGTGTCCCAGCCGTGGAACCCCATCTTGCTGAGCTTCTTGCCGTGGTCGAAGCCCTCCATGCCGTTCTCGACGATGAGCAGGCTGAACGCGTCGGGGCGGTTGCCCTCGCCGGTCTTGACGAAGGTCACCACGATGTCGGCCGTCTTGCCCGAAGAGATGAAGGTCTTCGCGCCGTTGAGGAGGTAGCCGCCGTCGACCTTCTTCGCATTGGTCGTCACGCCGCGAAGGTCGCTTCCGGCTCCGGGGTCGGTCATCGCCAGTGCGCCGAGGATCTCGCCGGTCGCCATGCGCGGCAACCACTTCTCCTTCTGCTCCTGGGTGCCCATGTGCACGAGATAGGGCACTGCGAGATCGTCCTGAATGCCGAACGCTCCGGCGAGCGAGCCCTGGCCCGCACCGATGACCTCTTCGTTCACGATCGCACGGAAGCGGTAGTCCTGCAGCATTCCTGCGCCGCCGAACTCCTCGGGAACCGACAGACCGATCAGGCCCTGCTCACCGGCAGCGAGCATCGTGGCTCGGTCGATCTCGCCGTCCGCCTCCCACTGCTGCATCTTCTCCGGGGTGGCGTAGCGCCGCAGGAATTCCTTGACGACGTCGCGGAAGGCCTCATGGTCCTCATCGTAGATCTCACGCTGCATTGCGATTCCCTTTCACTGATGCGGTCGACTTCGCGGCCGCGGTTGGGTACGTATCCAAACTACTAAGTAATGAGCGGCGAGGGTCAGGAGATCTCGCCCGCCGACACCGTTTCCGCGAGCGCATGCACCTTCGAGAGGTGGTGTGCGCTGTAGAAGTCGGCCTCGGTCAGTCGGCGGCGATCCTCGTCCGACAGCGACTCGTGTTCCAGGACGGCCGCCGCGAGAGTCGCGTGCATCCAGCCGCCGATGAGCGTGGCCAACAGCTCCTGGTACGGTACCGAGACGGCGAATGCGTCTCGGGACGTCTCGGCGAAACCGAGGATCGCGGCGGTTGCGCGCTCGGCGGACTGCACGGCGCGCTCGGTGCGCTCACGGAGGGTCCCGGCGATCGGATCCGCGGATCCTCGAAGCGCATCGAGTTGGGAGCGTATCGCGGCGAAGACGTCACCAGCGGTCTGCCCGCCGTCGCGCAGCACCTTGCGTCCGACGAGATCGTTCGACTGGATGGCCGTCGTGCCCTCGTAGATCGGCAGGATCCGCGAGTCTCGGAACTGCTGCGCGGCTCCGGTCTCCTCGATGAAGCCCATTCCGCCGTGCACCTGGATGGCGTCGGAGGAGATCAGCACGGCCTGCTCAGTAAACCATGATTTGAGGATCGGAACGAAGAATTCGGCGAGCGCGTTGTTGCCCGGTTCGTCGATGCGGTCGTGCACGTCGCCGACCAGGACGGAGAATGCGCGCATCGCGGAGATGCGGCTCGACATCGAGAGCAGCAGTCGGCGAACGTCGGGGTGTCCAGCGATCGGGGTGCCCTCGGGAAGCCCGATCACGGCACCCTGCAGTCGCGTGTGGGCGTAGTCGTTCGCGCGCTGGTAGGCGCGCTGCGAGATGCCGAGTCCCTGTACTCCGATTCCGACTCGCGCCTCGTTCATCATGACGAACATGCCCATGAGTCCCTGATGCAGCTCTCCGACGAGGTAGCCCGTGGCGTCCTCGAACTGAAGGACGCAGGTCGGGCTGGCGTGGATGCCGAGCTTGTGTTCGAGTCCCACGGTGGTGATGGAGTTGCGCTCGCCGGGGGTGCCGTCGGCATTCAGCAAGAACTTCGGAGCCACGAACAGCGAGATGCCGCGGTGCCCCGCGGGTGCGTTCTCCGTGCGCGCCAGGACGAGGTGAATGATGTTGTCGGCCACGTCATGGTCGCCCCAGGTGATGAAGATCTTCTGTCCGCTGATCGCCCAGCTGCCGTCACCGTTGTCTCGCGCCATGGTGCGCACCGCGCCGAGGTCGCTGCCGGCCTCGGGCTCGGTCAGGTTCATGGTGCCGGTCCACTCGCCGCTGACCATCTTGGGCAGGTAGGTCGCCTGCAGTTGCTCCGAGCCGTTCGCATGCAGGGCGCGGATCGCGCCGAGACTCAGTGCCGGGCAGAGCGCGAATGCCGCATTCGAGGCGTTCCAGAACTCGGTGAGTGCCGCGACGACCGAGCCAGGCAGCCCGTCCCCTCCGGCGGAGTCAGCCACGGCAGCCGAGAGCCAGCCCGCCTCGGTGAACGCCCGATATGCCTCGGGGAAGCCCTCGGGGGTGCGTACGTTGCCCTGTTCGAGGCGAGCCCCTTGCTGATCGCCGACACGGTCGAGCGGCGCAAAGACTTCCGCGGCGAACTCGCCCGCCGCCCCGATCGCGTCGTTCGCGTCTTCGGCGCTCAGTGCTCCCTCGGTCGACCGCGCCACGAGATCGGTGCCGAAGGCCTCGCCGAGCAGAAACGCGTACTCACCGACGGGCGGCACGAACACCCCGGAGCCTGCCGAGGCGTGAGGAGCAAGAGAATCGATCGCCATCTGTGATCTCCATCGTTCGAGGGTCGGGAGGCAGGTGCCAGGACACGTACCTATCTACTTAGGAAGTATGCCTGAGACTGCGTACCGGGGCAAGTTTTCTATGGAACAATGGGCCAGAGTCCGCGCTTGAAGCGAAAAATGACGCGATTCTGGTACTGAGTCTCAGCTTCTGTGGTAGCTTCGGCGCATGAGCATCAGCACTCCCCGGGACGACTCGGTTGCGCCGGCGCCGCAGGCCGCAGCGGTGCGCTATCTCGCCGAGCACGGCTACGAGCAGACCACCGCCAGTGCACTCGCCGATGCGATCGGAATGAGCCGCAGCACCTTCTTCCGACGCTTCGGCAGCAAGGAAGATGTCGTCTTCTCGGACCACGACCTGGCGCTCTCCCGCCTGCAGCATCAGCTCGCCACAACCGACCGCTCCGCGTACGACTCGATCGCGATCGGCACACTCGAGGTGACCCATCTGCTGACTCGCGACCCGGACGCGGCACGGGTCCGCTCCGAGTTGCTGCGCAGCACCCCTTCGCTGCGCGAGCGTGAACTCGTGATTACGCACCGCTACGAGCGGGTGTTCGCAGACTATCTGCGCCGCACCGCCGAACCAGGAACGCCGGAGTGGGCGCCGATCGCCCTCGCCGCAGCGATCGTGGCGGTCCACAATGCCTCGCTCCGACGCTGGCTGAGACAGAACGATTCCCGAGCGTTCGGCCTGCTCGAACGGGAACTGGTCGAGCTGATGGGTCGTTTCGCCCCGTGGTTCGGCGGCGAGCGCTCCGAGTCCCGGGTGATTGTGGCGTCGTTCGATGCGACGGCCTCCCCCGACGAGGTGCTCCGCGCAGTCGCGGCTCACCTGGGGTGAGTCGCCGTGGCTCCCGGATCCGGCATCGGGTACTGGGAGGCACCGAGCACCGCGTAGACGACCTCCGCGAACTGCAATACTTGTGCAATGAAGGCGCACGAGGTGGTCATGGCATGGGTGACCGATGAACTCTCGAGCGGTCGGCTTCGTATCGGCGACCGACTGCCGGGTGAGCGCGCCCTCGCCGAAACCCTCGAAGTCTCCCGGGCATCGTTGAGAGAAGCGCTTCGCGTGCTCGAAGCGCTCGGCGCGATACGCAGCTCAACTGGGTCGGGCCCGAACGCGGGAACGATCGTCACCGCGGCTCCCGAACAAGCGCTTTCGCTCGCACTGAATCTGCAACTCGCGACGAGCCACGTCGAGCATCGTCACGTCGCCGAGGTTCGCGAACTGCTCGAGACGTGGGCCGCAACGCACTCGAACCCCACCCTGGGCGACTGGAATTCCGCAGACCGGCTGCTGGAGCTGATGGAGGACCCCGAACTGCCCATCGAGCTCTTCCTCGCGCACGACGCCCAATTTCATGTGGCGCTCTCCAGGGCCGCGGACAACCCACTCATCAGCACGCTGATGGAGTCGATGCGCATCTCGATCTCCGAGCACACCGCGGCCCGGGCGAGAGCGATCCCCGACTGGCCAACGACCGCCGCTCGTCTGCGTGCCGAACATCGGGAGATCCTCGATTCCCTGCGGCAGGGAGACGGTGCGCGGGGTGCCGAACTCCTGCGCATGCATATCGAGGGGTACTACCGCGAGACGGAGCGCTGACCGGCGGTCTCCGCAGCGGGGCGCAGAATCTGCGCACAGATGCGCAGATGATCTCAGCCGCCCGGCTGCTGTGCCGCGATCCAGGCGTCGATGGCCTGAGGCACCGCCATCCCGGCAGCGACTCCCCTGGCCGCGGCATTCGCGTGCGACACCGCACCCGCAGCCCAGTGGTCGATCACGTCCCCGATCCTCGCGCTCGCAGAGGAGACGGCCGCCGCCGCGATACCCTGCGCATCGAGCAGTTCGAGGGCCCGAATACCGGCGCCGCCCTTCCCGACCCCCGCATCGTTGAAGAAGATCAGACCCGGCCTGCGTTCCAGAGCGTACTGCCCCGAACTCTCGCCGCCGTGAGAGGCGCAGACCACGACCGCATCGCGATCCTCGTCGCGAACGAACGAGACCGAGTCGACCAGCAGCACCCGCGCACCTCCCGGCGTCGAGACGAACTCACGTTCGATCATCAGATCGCCCGCTCCGCCTGCTCCCAGAACGGCGCTCGCAACGCCTTCTTGTCGGCTTTGCCGAACGGGGTGAGTGGGATCTCGTCGACCAGCACGATTCGCTTGGGTCGCTTGTACGCCCCGAGAAGCTCGCGCGCCTCGTCCAGCACCTCCTGCACCTCGAGCGTCGCCCCGGCGCTCGGCACGACGACTGCGCAGACGGCCTCCCCCCAGTCGGCGTCCGGAATGCCGATCACCGCGACCTGGGCGACCCCCTCCATGCGCTGCAGTTCGGCCTCGACCTCGGAGGAGTAGACGTTGTACCCGCCCGTGATGATCATGTCCGATTTGCGGTCGCGCACATACAGGTAGCCGCGCTCATCCCATTGGCCGATGTCCCGCGTGTGCACCCAGCCGTCGATGAGCGTGGCTGCTGTCGCTTCTTCGTTGCGCCAGTACTCGGCCATCGCGTACGGGGCGGCGAGCAGGATCTCGCCGGTTTCGCCCGGCCCCACGTCGTTCCCCTCCTCGTCGACCACACGAACCGACGCGAGCATGCAGGGGGTGCCGCAGCTGAGCAGCAGTTCGGGACGTTCCAGGGCCAGCGCGTGATCCCGCTTCCCGAGCGAGGTGCCCCAGTTCGGCACCTCCGTCTGGCCGAAGAGCTGGATGAAGATGGGGCCGAAGCGCTCGATCGCCTCGCGCAAGCGGCTCGGGGTGATGGGCGCAGAGCCGTAGACGAGGGTGTCGAGTGCCGGAGTGTCCTCGGGATGCTCGGCGAGGTGGTCGAGCAGCCGGTAGAGCATCGTCGGCACGACCATCGCGAAGGTCGCCCGCTGTTCGCGGGCCACCCGGCAGAAGTCCGCCGGGGTGAACCTGTCGAGCAGCACGAGTGTGGCCCCGCGTGCGAGCGCGGCGTGCGCAAAGGATCCGGCAGAGTGCGAGAGCGAGGTGGAGAGCAGCAGCACATCGCCCGAGCCGATCTCGGCTTCGAGGGCGTGCGCGAGGATCGTTCCCGCCACTCCCCTGCGCGAATGCACCACCCCCTTCGGTTTCCCGGTGGTACCGCCCGTGTAGTAGATGGCCGCAGGATCCTCCGGCCGAGCGTCCGCAGGAACGGCTGCCGGTCGGGCCTCGGCTCCACTTGCCGGGCCCGCCGCGTCACCCGGGTTCGCAGCTTCGTCCGTACGCAGAGTCGGATCGAGAAGCGATTCGATGCTCACGTCAACGACCACCAGCTCGGGCAGCAACCTGGCGACTTCCGCGGCCTTCTCGACTTCCGCGGCGCCGAGCCGATCGCTCGTGAGCAGCACTCGCGCTCCGGCATGCTCGAGGATGTACGCCATCTCCGAAGCCGAGAGCATGGGGTTCAGCGGAATCTTCACGAGGTTCGACCGGAGAATGGTGAGATCTGCGACGAGGTACTCGGGCAGCATGCCGAGGAGCACACCCGCAGCGGTGTGCGGCCCGAACCCCCCGGCGAGCTTGGTTGCGAGCACCGTAGCCGCATCGGCAAGCTGGGCGAAGGTGAGGCTGCCGCCCGCATGGCGAATGGCGACGCTGTCCGCGGACACGAGGAGTCGCTTCTCGAGCATCTTCCAGGGGTCGTCATGCGTGGGGTTCATCGGAGTTCCTTCGTTCGTTGATGAGTGTGGGGCTTGCGAGTTCGCTGATGCGAGGGAGTGGGAGGCGCGGCCGCAGTCGATCGGCCCGGGCTGAGGTCCGAAGCGGGAGTCGATGTCGGCACGGCAGCGCCTCCTTGGGGGCTCAGACCGTGCGCAGGGCCGCCACGACGCATCCGTGCCCGCTGAGACCGGCCACGCTCCCGCCCATGGTCTCCAGCAGCGCAGTGCTCGCGCCGGGCGCCTGTCGATTGCCCGCCTGTCCCGTCAGCTGCCAGAAGAGTTCGGCGAGCTGCGCGAGGCCGGTCGCTCCGAGCGGGTGCCCCCGCGAGAGCAGACCGCCTGACGGATTGACGGGGATACTCCCTCCGCGGGCCGTATGGCCGTCCCGCGAGAAGGCAGCTCCCTCGCCCGTTGCGCAGAGGCCCATCGCCTCGATCGTCACGATCTCTCCGATCGTGAACGCATCGTGCACTTCGACCACATCGACGTCGGCCACCGTGATTCCGGCTTCGCTCAGCACTCGGGTGGTCGTACGGTCGATCAACTCCGCGTTCCAGACGCGATCGTCGCCAGCCTTGGGCGAGGGCCACCAGTCGCCGCTCTCGAGCGCTGACGCGAGGATCTCCACTCGGGGCGAATCAGAATCGACGCGTTCTGCGGAGCGGATCACTGCGGCTCCGGCGCCGTCCGAGATCGGACTGCACTGCAGGATGGTCAGTGGGTCTGCGATCGGCTTCGAAGCGAGGATCTCCTCGATCGTGTATTCGCCGCGATACTGAGCGCGAGGATTGTCGATCGCGTTGCGGTGGTTCTTCACGGAGATCCACGCAAGATCCTCGGGAGTCACTCCGTAGAGATGGGCGTAGCGACTTGCGCTCATCGCGTAGAGTCCCGGCAGGATCATGCCGCTCAGCGCGTCGATGTCGTAGGGATCGGGCGGGATCGGGCCCTTGATCCAGTTCGTCATCTTCTCGACGCCGACGGCGAGCACCGTACCGTGCACACCGTTCCTGACGGATTCGGCCGCGAGGTGCACCGCGAGGGTGCCGCTCGCACACGCGTTTTCGACGGTGATGATCGGGACACCGGTGATGCCCGCAGCGCGGAGCGCCCGATGGGCGGTGCCCGGTTGCGAGAACACGGTCCCGAGATACACGGCATCGAGGTCTGCCGGAGTGACGCCTGAGCTCTCGAACGCCTCGGCGACGGCCTGGACGACCAACTGTTCTGCCGTGAGCGACTGCTTTCCGAAATCGGACGTGCCGACGCCCGCGATCACGGGATTCGTGCGGCGGATCATGCTGCCCTCACCACCGGTGTGCCCGCGAGCCCCAGTCCGGTGATCCGCACCCGACTGCCGATCTCCGGCGGTTCGTGCGTCTCGCAGAGCACACGTGGACCGTCGTCGAGATCCACGTAGGCGATCGTGCGATCGGCGGGGAAGTCGCCGTTCGGAATGCGGAGCACCGTGGCGGACCACACGGTTCCCTCGCCCCGAAAGGAGGTGGCGACCGCGGCGGCTCCGCACTCCGGGCACCGGGCGAGATAGGAGGCGCTCGTCAGGCAACCGGCCGTGCACCGGTATCCCCGCACCAACACGCCGTCGCCGGTTTCCACGGCGTCGATTCCGTAGCCTTCGTTCATGAGGCCGCCTCCTTGGACCGCGCGGAGAGGTACGACTGGTAGTTGCCGGGGAGCGCGGTGAGCGCTCCGTCGACCTCGATCGCGGAGCCGGAGATGTAGCCGGACTGCTCGCTCAGCAGGAACGCCGTGAGCCAGCCTGGGTCTTCAGGGGTGCCCGCGCGGCCGACCGGAACTCCGGCTTCGATCTCGGTGAGCTTCTCAGGAGTCGTGTGGGTGCGGACGAGCGGCGTCACGGTGACTCCCGGCAGGACGGCGTTCACGGTGATCCCATCTCGCGCCAGTTCGAGCGAGAGGTGCCGGGTGAGTCCGACCAGGCCGCTCTTCGACGCGGTGTACGAGGCTCCCCCGAGCACGCTGACCCGGGTGGCTGCGATCGAAGCGATATTGACGATTCGGCCGGAACCGCTGCTGCGCAGATACGGGGCTGCGAGCACCGAAAGGTGGAACGGCGCGGAGAGGTTCAGCGAGATCACGCGGTCCCAGCTTTCGCGGGTGATGTCCTCGAAATCCCTCGTCCCGGGAATGCCCGCGTTGTTGACCAGGCCGTCGAGTCCCCCGAGCGCGACCGCAGCGGTCTCGACGATGCGAGCGGCGCTCGGCCCGTCGGTGACATCGCCGGGGACCGACACCGCCGCCCCTCCCAGGGCGACGATGTCGGCGACGGCGCGCTCGGCTGCTTCGTCAGAGATGTCGTTGATCGCAACCGAGGCGCCGAGCGATGCGAGTACGGTCGAGATTCCGTATCCGATCCCGCCGCCCGCTCCTGTGATGAGTATCCGGCGACCAGTCAGTGCGATCGCCTGATGAGGAAGTCGCTCACTCACTGCTTCGGCCCGTTGATTGCGATGTCCCCGGTGACGCCGTAGGTCGCGAGTTCGCGCTCGACGGTACCGTCGGCGCGTGCCGCCTGCACGTACGCGTTCAGGGCCTCGCCCAGCGCGGTGTTCGTCTTGGTGAAGGGGTAGTTCGGCTCGCCGGGTGCCGTGAGCACCGCGTACGCCGGATCCGGTGCGAGGATGCTCACCACGAGGTCGAGGTCGCGATCCTTGACCTGAATCGTGGTTGTCGCGCCCGCGCCCATGCCTGCGTCGATGCGTCCGGCGATCACGTCTTCGAACACCGCATCGATGCTCTGGTAGAGCGCGACCCCATCGGCTCCGAGAGCCTCGGTGAGCGGCGCCTCGAACACGCTGCCGCCCACGATGCCGACCTTCTTGCCCTTGAGCTCATCGACCGAGGCAATCTCGCTCTTCGAGAAGACAGCGAGCTGGTCATACCAAATGGGGTCGGTCTGGCCCATGACCTCGCTGCGAGCCGGGGTGCGGTACCAGCCGCCGCCGCCGATGTCCGCCTTGCCCTCGGTCATCGCAGCCATGGCGGCCGGGCCAGGAAGCGGCTGGAAGTCGACCTCCAGGCAGTTCTCCTCGGCGAATCCGACGAGCAGCACGGAATCGAGGCCCCGCACCTCCTTGCTCACGGGATCGACGTCCAGACCCGGCAGCTGCTGAATCCCGGCCACCGTCAGTTTGCCTGCGGCGACGGTATCGAACTCGGCTGCGGGCACGCAATCTGCGGCCGGGGCATCGGTGGTTCCCGTGTCGGAGCTGGCGCACGCGGTGAGCGTCAGCATGGTGAGCGCGATGGCGCCGGAGAGGGCGAGAGGCTTCAATGACTTCTTCGACATTGTTGGATCTACTTTCTGTTGGGGTTCGTTCGGAAGGATGAAGTGGGATGGCGCGCATCTGCGGAGTGCGCGGACGCGGTCGCGTCGACACTCGCGCGGATCGCGCTCAGGCGCGGCGCGTGCGGCGTCCGGCTCCTGGAATCGTGCGTATGACAGAAGTGCCTGCCGGGGATGCGGGTGCAACGCGCCTTCTGCCGGAACGCACTCGCGATCGTGTGCCGCGTCGTTGCAACCAGGCCGCGAGTTGCGAGATCGCGACGCAGAGCACGAGATAGATCAGGCCGGAGGCGAGCATGTAGGGCAGCGCCTGGAAGGCGATCGCACCGAGGTTGTAGGCGAGCCCCGTCAGCTCGCGGAGGCCGATCGCATAGCCGAGCGAGGTCGCCTGGAGCACCACCACGCTGAACCCGATGAGGGGCGGCAGCACGGTTTTGAAGGCCTGCGGCAGCACGACGAGCCGTTGCGTCTTCCAGAACGCCAGCCCGAGCACCGCAGCCGCCTCCAATTGCGCCTTCGGCACGCCTGCGATCGCAGCTCGAAAGATCCCCGCGGTGTACCCGGCGGCGACGAACGCGAACGCGACGATGACGGACGTGGTGTTCGACAGGTAGACCCCGACGTCGGGAAGACCGGAATAGACGAAGTAGAGCACGACCAGTCCGGGGAAGCCTCGCGCGACGTTCACGAGGATCACCACGGGAACTCGAAGTCCCTTCGGCCCGACGGCGAGCGCATAGCCGAACAGCAGACCGAGCGGGAAGCCGAGGGCGCAGATGCCCAGCCAGAGCAGCATCGTCAGGGCGACGCCGGGCAGAAGATCGATGATGAATTGCATTACGCCACCTCAGCCTCTCGCAGGGCTGCCGCCGGGCGCGCGCGGCGCCTCCGTCGCGGACGACCGATGAGATGCGCCACGCCTGCGAGCAGCAGACAGCCGAGCAGGTAGATCGCTCCCGCGAAGAAGAACACCGTCGGGCCGTCGACGCCGCGTTCCACGAGGTAGTAGGCGACCGCCATGACATCGACCACGCCGATGAGGGAGGCGAGCGCCGTCTCCTTGAACAGGTGGATCGAATAGGACACGACCCCCTCGCTGATCACGGGGAACGCCTGCGGCAGAAGCACTTTTCCGAGCTTGACGAGCGGCGGGAGGCTCAGCGCCATCGCTGCCTCGGTCTGCTGTCTGGGAACCGCCTCGAATCCTGCGCGAATCGACTCGGCAAGGTATCCGGAGCTCGAGAATCCGAGCGCCAGTACCGCAGCCGTCATTGAGTCGGGGCTGAATCCGTTCACCGAGAGCCCGAAGAAGACGATGAAGAGCAGCACCAGGGTGGGAATCCCCCGGAAGATCTCGATCCACCAGAGTGCAGCGGTGCGCAGCACGCGGTTCTTGCTCATTCTCGCGGCGGCGATGGGAACGGCGAGCGCGAGTCCCAGCACCTGGGAGGCGAACCAGAGCAGGATCGTCGTCGGCAGGGACTGCAGGAGCAGCCAGAGCACACTCATAGTTCGGTCTCCTCGACTGCGGCGAGAAACTGGCGGAGCCGTTCGCTTTTCGCGCCTCCGAAGATGGCGGAGGGCGGACCCGACTCAACGATCTCTCCTCCGGCGATGAATACGACACGGTCGGAGATACGTTCTGCAAACCGCAGTTCATGGGTGACCACGATCATCGTCATTCCCTCCTCGGCAAGTTGCTTCATCACTTGAAGCACCTCGACTCGGAGCTCGGGGTCGATCGCGCTTGTCGGCTCGTCGAAGAGCATCACCTCGGGATCCATGGCGAGCGCACGGGCGATGGCGACGCGCTGCTGCTGCCCACCCGACAGCTCGGCAGGGCGGTGATCCATTCGGTCCTCCAGGCCGACACGGGTGAGCAGTTGCGCCGACTTCTCGTCGGCCTGCGCCTTCGGCCGGCCGAGCGTGTGGATCTGGCCGAGCGAAACATTCTCGAGCGCCGTCAGATTGGGAAAGAGATTGAAGGATTGGAAGACCATGCCCGCACGCGAGCGGAACTCGCGCAGCTGACGTTTGCCGACAGCAATGCGGCCGTGCGCGAAGAGCGAGGCTCCAAGCACTTCGACCTCGCCACCGCTGGGCTGTTCGAGGAGATTGAGGCAGCGGATCAGCGTGCTCTTCCCGGAACCGCTCGGACCGATGATCGAGATCACTTCTCCACGACGGACCTCCAGGTCGATACCGCGGAGCACCTCAGTTTCGCCATATGACTTCGTCATATGTTGAATCTTGATAACCGGGCCCTCAAGCTCGGCAGTGGCGTGCGATCTCGCAGTCGTCATTGACATTCCTTGGTTCGTCGGTGAATCATTGATCTAATTCAGAGAGTCTAGACAGGGTTCATGGGAACTTTCATCGTCGGGCTGTCGAGACTTGTTTCTACAAATGTCGAAGGAGACTGGAATGTCACTCACGCGCGTCCAAGAGGTCGTGAATGAGCTCGCCACGCAGATCTCCTGCCCGGTCGCGGTGAACGATTTCGCACTCGACCTCATCGCGGCCTCCGCACAGATCGGGCCGGTCGATCGCTATCGCGTCGAGAGCATCATGCATCGGCACACACCCCCGGAGGTGATCGAGCTCCTGCGCCAACGCTCCCTGCTGCGACGCACGGAACCGTTCATGCTCGACGAGGGGACACTCCCGGGCATGCAGACCCGCATGTGCGTGCCGCTCGTCGATTCCGGGTTTCCAATCGCCTACGTCTGGATCGTCCTCGGGACTCATCGGCTCAATGAGGCGGAGACCGGCCTGGTTCGCAATGCCGCGGATGCGGTGCTCCAGGAACTCGTTTCGATGCGGGAGCCGGAGGACGATGCGCTGCTGCTCGATTCACGGCGTCTCCAAGCGGTGCTCGGCACCGATCCCTTCTCTGCGGGCTACGCGATCTCGTCGCTGATTGCGGACGGGCTGGTGCGGGACCTTCGGCGCGCTGCGGTCATCGTGCTGGAGTTCGCCGATATTCAGGACGGCCCCCCGCGCGATACCCAGACCACCTTTCGGCCGCTGCATCAGCAAGCGCGGGCCGGATGGGCAGCCGGGGCGCTGCTCGGGATCGCCGAGGGTCGGCTGGTGGCGGTCTGCCCTTCCGCAGAGGCACCGGCCCTGATCGCAGCGGCCGAGCGCGAGTTCGCCGAGCTGAGCGAGCCGCTCGTCCGCTTCATCGCAGCGGGATCCAGCGTCTCGGGAGATCCGGGCAATGGCCTGCGAGCGGCTTTCGAAGAGGCGAGGTACGCCGCTTGGGTCGCCGCTTCGATTCCGCAGATCGGCAGACATGCCGAGTACTCCGAGCTGGGGGCGTTCATCGCGCTGCGGCACTTCCCCGCAACCGAGGCATCCGTCGCGCTGATGAGCCCGGAGGCTGCCGAGTTGCGTCGGCGGGATTCGCGCGTCTACGCAGACACCGCCCTGGTATTCCTCAACTGCGCGGGCGACGTGCACGACACCTGCGCCGAGCTGTCTATCCATCGCACCACGCTGTATTACCGGCTGGATCGAATCCGCGAGTTCATCGGAGACGTGCTGGATTCGGGCTGGCAGCGCACCTCTGTGCACCTCGGGCTGCTCATGGGTCAACTCGTGGACGCCTCGAGCTGATCATCCGGGGCATCCGCCGACGGAGCCGCGTTGACGGATACCGGCCCAGGACGTACAGTTATGTGGTCAGACCACATCGAGTCGCACGAGCGGCGATTCCGCGAAAGGATGCCCATGGTCGAGCGCCAGCTTCCCCGCCCCACCGAGATCTTCGAACTCATGAAGTTCAAGAAGCCAGAGCTGAACGGAAGAAAGCGCCGTCTCGATGCGGCACTCACCATCGACGACCTGCGCCGAATCGCGAAACGACGCACCCCGAAAGCCGCCTTCGACTACACCGACGGCGCAGCCGAGGGAGAACTCTCGCTCAGCCGCGCACGCCAAGCGTTCTCAGATGTCGAGTTCCATCCCGATATCCTGAAGCCCGCAGCAGAAGTCGACACCTCCATCGAAGTACTGGGCGGATCCTCATCCATGCCATTCGGCATCGCCCCGACCGGATTCACGCGCCTGATGCAGACCGAAGGCGAAATCGCGGGCGCCAGCGCGGCGGCGGCGGCGGGCATTCCGTTCACGCTCTCCACGCTCGGCACGACCTCGATCGAGGCAGTGAGGCATGCCAATCCGCGCGGCCGAAACTGGTTCCAGCTCTACGTCATGCGCGATCGCGAGATCTCGTACGGACTCGTCGAGCGCGCGGCGAAGGCCGGCTTTGACACCCTCATGTTCACGGTCGACACCCCGGTCGCGGGAGCCCGTCTGCGGGACAAGCGCAATGGCTTCTCGATCCCTCCGCAGCTCTCGGTCGGCACGATCGCGAACGCGATTCCCCGCCCGTGGTGGTGGTTCGACTTCCTGACGACTCCGAAGCTGGAGTTCGCCTCCCTCGATTCCACCGGGGGCACCGTCGGCGAACTGCTCAATGCGGCGATGGACCCGACGATCTCGTTCGAGGATCTCGACGTCATCCGAGAGATGTGGCCGGGCAAGCTCGTCGTGAAGGGGGTGCAGAACCTGCCCCAGGCCGTCGATCTCATCGACCGCGGCGTCGATGGAATCGTGCTCTCCAACCACGGCGGGCGCCAGCTCGACCGCGCACCGATTCCGTTCCATCTGCTCCCTCAAGTGGTGCGCGAGGTCGGTCGCGACGCGACTGTGATGATCGACACCGGCATCATGAACGGCGCCGACATCGTCGCCTCGGTCGCTCTCGGAGCAAAGTTCACATTGATCGGGCGCGCCTATCTCTACGGTCTGATGGCGGGCGGGCGCCAGGGCGTGGATCGCGCCATCGCGATCCTGCGCAGCGAAATCGAACGCACGATGACACTGCTGGGCGTCTCCTCGCTCGAAGAGCTCGAGCCTCGACACGTCACCCAGCTGCAGCGGCTGGTTCCGGTGCAGCTGGGCGAACCCCGCGTCTCGGAGAGGTAGCCAGCCCCGGCTACGACGCCCGCGTCTCCGTGGCGTCAGGTACCGGCGCCGACGACACGGGGCACCGGCTGCTCGCCGTGCGGGCCGAAGAGGTGCAGAATCTCGACCGCGAGACCATCTGCTGGGCCGAACCAGTGCGGAACCGAGGAATCGAACTGCGCAGTTTCTCCCGGGCCCAGCAGGTGCTCCTCGTCGCCGAGGAGCAGGCGAAGCGTGCCGGAGAGCACGTACAACCAGGCTCGCCCCTGGTGGCGCACCAACTCCGGTTCACGGGGTCCGAGCACCTGCTTGAAGACCTGAACCCGTCCGGGGTACCGGGTGAGCGGTACCACCACGCCTCCCCCGGCAAGCGTGCGGGCCTCCAGCCGCACTCGCGGATCGCCCGTCTCCGGCGCGGCCACGAGCCGATCGAGAGACACCCGATAGCTGTTCGCGAGCGGAATCAGGACATCGAGCGTCGGCTGCCGGTGCCCGGTCTCGAGCCGGGACAGCGCACTGAGCGAGAGTCCGGTGCGCTCCGACAGTTCGGCGAGTGTGAGACCGCGCGCAGTCCGCAGTCTGCGAAGGCGCGGGCCGATGGCATTGATAATCGCGGCAGCATTCGGATCCATGAGCTCATTTTTGCAGATTCCGCAAATCCACTGGGTGCAGGCCGCAGCCCGCCCACAGGATGGGAAGCAGTGCTCACCACCACGAAAGCGACACACATGACTGCCCCGATCGACGACTCCACTCCGGATTGCGCTCCCATGCATCGGCAGCCCGCGCCCCGCAACGCCCGCGCCATCAGGGCGCTCGTGCTCGGCGCCCATGGCGCCGTCGGAACGGTGATTCGACGAGCACTCGAACTCGACGGGCATCGCGTCACCGCCGCCAGTCGCACCGCGAACGGCACCGCGAGAATGGATCTGCGCGCACCCCTCACTGCGCTGAGCAGACTGGCTGAATCGCACGATGTCATCATCAACGCCTCCGGGATCGAACGCGCCGATTTGGCTTCGGCCACCGGCACCACACCACTCGTCGACATTTCCGCGACCAGTGCATACCTCGACGCCCTCCGGTCGACGGCAACCGGCCCGGTCATCCTGGGCGCAGGCCTCGTGCCGGGACTCAGCACGATTCTCATCGACACCCTCGACTCCAGACCCGGCGACGAAATCGACGTATTCGTCATGCTCGGAACCGGTGAACGTCACGGGCCGGCCGCAGTGGCATGGACTGCGGGCCTCGTCGGCACGGGGATCCACCGCCCACCCGAAGACACGCCAGTACGGAATCTCCGGGAAAGCCGCCGGGTGCAGGGCCCGGATGGACGGATCCGGCGCTACCTCCGTGCAGACTTCCCCGACCACATTCTCCGCGGGCGCGCCGAGAACCCTCGGACCCCGCCGATCCGCTCGTATCTCACCCTGGGCGCCGCTCCCCTGACGACCGCGCTGAGCATCGTCGGGCGCCTGCCCGCGCTGCGAGGCCTCCTGATGCGGGCGCCGCGGCTCGGGTCCGAGGCCTGGCACGTGATCGCCCGCAATCGCCACACGGGAGAGCGGCAAGAGGCATCGGGTATCGGACAGTCCGAAGCAACCGGTCGTCTGACGGCGCTCGCAGCGGTACACGCAGCGACAGAGGCCGACCGCACCTCCTCGGGGCCGATCACGATGGCCGACATCGTCTCCCTCGACGAAGCGCTCGCAGCTCTCGAGCAGCCGGCTCTCCACCCTCGGTAGCCAGCCGACGTCACCCGGCGGCTCACGCCGAGCCGCTCGCAGGGAATACACTCAGTGCATGCGCATCAGAGATGCATGGCGAGCGGCAAAGGAGCCTCCGGTGAATGACGCAGTGAGCTTCGACAAGGGTCCTGCCGGATCCATTGCCGTACGTCGCCCCCGCCAGATCGCTCTCGTGGCGCTCATCGCCGCCGCACTCTCGCTGAGCGGTTGCGCAGCTGCCTCCCCATCGATCTCCGTGCAGCGGGGGGAAGTACCGAACCAGGATGTGATCTCGCTCCCCGGCGACCTGGAGACGCGTATCGATCGCGCCGTCGACGAGCTTCCCGCTCTCGCGGAGGGCGCACTCGACCGGAGTGGCGTGCCGGGAATGTCCATCGCCGTCGTGCACGGAGGAAGCACCGTGTTCGCCGAGGGCTATGGCGTTACCGAGATCGGCACGGACTCCCCCGTCACTGCGGAGACGGTGTTCCAGATCGCATCGGTGTCCAAATCGCTCTCCGCGACCGGGGTTGCCGCGGCAATCGCACGGAGCGATGGCGCGCTCGACTGGAGCACTCCGCTCCACGAACTCCTGCCGGAGTTTCGGTTCGAGGATCCCACCGTCACGACGCTCGCCACCGTCGGTGATGCGTTCAGCCATCGGACCGGCCTCTCCACGGGGGCAGGCGATGATCTGGAAGACCTGGGGTTCGACCGAGCCACGATCCTCGAACGGCTTCGCCTGCAGCCACTCGATGCCTTTCGCTCCAGCTATCACTACTCGAACTTCGGCCTCACCATCGGCGCGGAAGCCGTCGCAGCATCTCGAGACGAGGCATGGGAAGACCTCATGCACGAACTCGTCTTCGCCCCGCTCGGCATGACCTCGACCTCCTCGAGGCACGACGACTATCTCGCGCACGAAGATCGGGCTCGATTGCATGCGCTGGAGGACGGCGAGTTCATCGCGAAGTATGAGCGAGACCCCGATCCGCAGTCGCCAGCGGGAGGCGTCTCCTCCAACGTGCGCGATCTCGCCAAATGGATGACCATGCTGCTCGCAGGAGGAGAGATCGACGGTACGCAGCTCGTGGATGCGGAGGCCCTCGCCACCGCCATGAGCCCGCAGACGATCTCCGGCACCGGACCGGGCTTGACCGGGAGGCCCGCGCACTACGGCTTCGGCTTCAACGCCTCTCCGCAGGTGAGCGGCCGCATGGCGATCTCCCATTCCGGCGCGTTCGCGCTCGGTGCTGGTACCAACTTTCAGATAGTTCCGGAGCTCGACCTCGGAATCGTCGTCCTCACCAACGGCGCTCCAGTGGGCGTCGCCGAGGCCGTCACTTCGGAGTTCCTCGACCTCGTGCAGTATGGGAAGATCACCCGCGACTGGGTCACGGACGCTGCCGGATTCTTCGCACCGTACACCGCTCCGAGCGGTGATCTGGTGGACGAGACTCGCCCCGCCGACTCGGCGGAGCCGCCGCCCTACGAACTCCTGCTCGGCGCCTACGAGAGCGATTACTTCGGGGCGCTGATCGTCGAGGAGTCCGACGGAAGCCTCATCGCCAGACTCGGTCCGACGGGAGCCGTGATCCTCGAACTCGACGAATGGGACGGCGCGACGTTCGCATACGCACCGGTCAGCGAGAGCGCCCCTGCCGGATCTCTGGCAAGCGCAGTGTTCGCTCCCGACGGCAGTGCGGTTCGGCTCTCGTCGTTCGACGCGCAGGGCCTCGGCACGTGGACGCGACGCCCGTAGCCCGATTCACCTGACTCCGCGGGAGGCGCTCTCCGCCGAGAGCGCAGTGCGCACCGAGCCGCTTCGCGAGAGCGCCATGCAGCAGAGCATCGCCATGCTCCCGAGCCGAGAAGCGCCGCTCTTTCCCGACCGGAGTTGCAAGATGGATCAATTCATCTGATGATTGCTAGTGGCTGAATGCACGCCACCGCGGCATCACTGACGGGCTCCGCCCCACCCGTTGCCGCTCCCGCCCAGCAATCCGCAGAAAGCACCGCGCACCCATGATCGAAATGATGGCGGCCCCGCACATACCGCAGGGGTTCCTCCTGACGACGATCGGCTACGACGTCACCCGGTCCACCAACTGGGCGGAGCATGCGCACGCTCGACACGAACTGCTGTGGTCCGAGGGCGGCATCGTGACCCTGGAATCCGAAGGCCGCGTGTGGTCGATCCCGCCCTCGCTCGGTGTCTGGGTTCCAGCGAATACGCCCCATCGAGCCTCAACTCTCGGTGCCGCCAAGGTACGCGCGACGTACTTCACCGAGAGCGAAGCGCATCTGGAAGCGATCCCGCGCGAGGTCACCGGGGTGGCGCTCGGCGACGCGCTTCGCGTCCTGCTCCTCCACAACCTTCAAACCCATCTCGATGGGGCAGCGCGCCTACGCCTCCAACGAGTGATCCTCGATCTCCTCGCTCCCGCGCCGAGCACTTCATTCGACCTGAGCATGCCCGCCAGCCCGCACCTGCGGACGATCGCCGACGCGGTGCTCGCCGACCCGGCAGACAAGCGAACCACCTCGAGCTGGGCGCAGACGCTCGGCATGCACGAACGCACACTCGCGAGGCAATTCGTCAGCGAGACGGGAACCACGTTCACGCAGTGGCGAATCCTCGCTCGGCTGCAACTCGCGATTCGGGAGCTCGCCAACGGAGAGGCCGTGGTGTCCATTTCCCGACGTCTCGGCTACCGCAATCCTTCGACTTTCATCGAACACTTCCGCTCGCTGACGGGCCAGACGCCTGCGGAGTATGCGCGCGGAGGTGCGGTCACCTGAATTCCAGAGGCTACAAAAACCGTCACAAGTTGTCGCCAAATCGGAACAGACACCCGGCTACGGTTGCTTAGGTAAACCTAACTGTCATCCGATGTGGATTTTCCGTCCACATCGCCTCAATATTCCAGGAGCTCCATGTCTTCCCTCTCCGCTGCCAGGAACTCAGGCAGGGTCGCAGCCGCCGCCATCGCGGCCGTCGCCGCTCTCGCCCTCACGGCGTGCGGCGCTCTCGCGGCCGACTCGCAGGGCGCAGGCACTCGCGTCTACGAGAGCGAATTCGGCGACGTCACGATCCCCGAGCACATCGACCGCATCGTCTCCGTCGACTTCTACACGCCCGCCGCACTCATGGATATCGGCATCACCCCCGTCGGAGTCGTGAACAGCTACTTCACGGATACCGAGGGCAGCGCCATTCCGCTCGACTACAGCGAGAAGATCCGCGAATCCGATGCTCAGTCGATCGGAGAGTACTACGAACTCAACCTCGAGGCGATCGCCCAGGCCAAACCCGACCTCGTCATCGCGACCCAGGACTTCCTGCCCCTCGACGACCCGATGCGCGCCGAGATCGAGAAGATCGCTCCGATCATCACTTTCAACGCGCGTGACGGCGAAGCATGGCGCACCCGGTCCATCGAACTCGCGAAGATCCTCGACAAGGAGAATCTCGTGGCGCCGCTGCAGGAACAGTACAACGAGCGCCGCGACGAGATCAAGGTCAAGTACGCGGATCTGCTCGCGGAGAATGCGCTCACCGTCGCCGCGCCAATGGAGACAGAGTGGGGCACTTACTCCGACAAGCACTTCATGACGCCGATCCTTCGCGACCTCGGCGCGACGTTCCGCGAACAGCAAGATGACGAAGTGAACCCCAACGGATTCCCCGAGTGGTTCTCGTATGAGGACCTCGGCAGGCTCTCGAACGCCGACATCATCTTCATCCTCGAGAACATCCCGCAGGAGCAGCGCGACGCCCTTGCGAAGAACACGCTCTGGACCAACTTGCCCGCCGTGCAGAACGGCATGGTGTTTGACTACATCAATCTCGGCCCGACCGGCTCCTTCGGCTGGGCGATGCAGAACCTCGACAGCCTCGACGAACTGCTCGGCGAGGTGCAGGCAACGATCGATGCGAAGGCGTAATGAGTGATCTGTTTGTCGCCGAGGTGACGCGCACCGCCCGCCTCACGCCGGGCATGGTCCGCGTCACCTTCGGCGGGTCCGACCTCGAGAGATTCGAAACCACCGATGTCGGCGACGAATTCGTGCGCGTGCGCTTTCCGGACGAGCACGGTGAACTGCACCTTCCGCTTCGTGACGACGACGGCACCTGGCACGAGCCGGAGCATGGCGATTCCCACATCGAGCCGTACACGATCAGGCACCACGACCGGGAGCGCGGCGAAGTCGTCATCGACTTTGTGGTGCACGGGCACGGGAAGGCCGGCGCCTGGGCGGCCGGCGCATGTCCTGGCGAGCAGGTCTCGTTTCACGCACCTCGCGGACTGTACCGCCCGCCGGCCGACGCCCGTCTCCAACTGTTCGTGACAGACGCGACCGGCATTCCCGCTCTCGCGCGACTCGCCGAGCAACTGCCCGAGGAGGTGAGAGCGGTCGCGGCCATCGAGGTGGCGGACGAGTCCCACCGGCTCGATATCGGTTCCGATCGCATCCAGATCGAGTGGATCATCGGACGCGGCAACGGCGTGGGTCCGAGCGCGATCACGGAGGCACTGCGAGCGATGCCGATCTCGCGCGACTGCTATGTCTGGGTTGCGGGCGAAGCCGGCGAGCTGAGAAAGGCACGACGCTATCTCAGGCACGAACGCGGCCTCGACCCGCAGCACTACGCGGTCATCGGCTACTGGCGCGATAAGCAGGAGGAGTGGTTGAAGCACTACGAGGCTCTCGGAGAGGAAACGCTCGCGGCCCTCGCTGAGATCTGGGAGTCCACGGAGCACGACGACGAGCAGAAGCGCGACCGCTACGATCAGAAGCTCGCCGAGCTGGGGCTATGAGCGAAACCGCTCAGAGCGCACGCAGCAGGGTGGTCGCCAAGACCGGAGGCGAGGCGGAGCCGAGCTCCCCTTCTGCCGTTCGCCGCGCACTCTTCCTCGCCGCCGCGACTCTTCTCATCGCACTCACACTCGCGCTGAGCATGTGGGTCGGGGCGCGCACCATCGAGCTCAGCGAGGTGTGGCGCGTGCTCTGGCGCCCCGATGGAAGCGAGGAGGCCTACATCATCAACGAGATGCGTGCGCCCCGAGCGGTACTCGCGCTCCTGCTCGGAGCCGCGCTGGGTGTGGCGGGCGCACTCATTCAAGCGCTCACTCGGAACCCCCTGGCCGACACGGGCATCCTCGGCGTGGGAGCAGGCAGCAGCTTCGCAGTCGTGACGGGCGTCGCGTTCTTCGGCGTCACCTCGCTCTCGCAGTACATGTGGTTCAGCTTCGCCGGCGCGGTCGCCGTCACCGCACTCGTATACACGCTGGGATCGGCAGGTGCGCTCGGCGCAACACCGGTGCGGCTCACGCTGGTCGGCGTCGCACTCGGGGCGCTGCTCACAGGCTTCACCTCAGCAATCACCATGCTGCATCCCGACGTGTTCGACAATCTGCTCAGGTGGAGCGCGGGATCGCTCGTGGGTCGAGACTGGTCGACTCTCGAAACCGTCTGGCCGCCGATCGCGCTGGGGCTCGGACTCGCACTCGTGGTCGGCCGCCCGCTCAACGCCATCGCGCTCGGCGACGATGTCGCGAAATCACTCGGTGCGAGCGTGGTGCGCACGAGAGTGCTGGTGATCACCGCAGTGACCCTGCTGGCAGGAGCCGCCGCAGCTGCCGCAGGGCCAATCGGATTCCTTGGCCTCATGGTGCCGCACGTCGTACGCTGGTTCACCGGCCCAGACCAGCGGTGGATCATCCCGTTCTCCGCGTTGGGTGCCTCGTTCCTGCTGCTCGCCTCAGACGTGCTCGGTCGCATCGTGCTCGCACCGAAGGAACTCGAAGTGGGAATCGTGACCGCCTTCATCGGAGCCCCCGTGCTCATCGCACTCGCGCGCCGCAAGAACGTGAGCGCACTGTGACCGCGTCAGTGCCTCCGCCGAACGCACGGCAGCTCGTGGATTTCGGATACCCGAGCATCACGGTTCAACGATCCCGCCTGTCCATGCGCATCTCACGACGCTCGGTCGCGGTGGTCAGCTCGCTTGCCGCCCTCACCGTCGGAATGCTCCTGATCTCAGTATCCACCGGCACGTACGCGCTCTCCCTCGGGGAGGTGATCGGCGGAATTCTCGGCACCGCCGATGAGGGCACGGTACTCGTCGTGCGGGAGTGGCGTCTCCCGCGCGCATTGCTCGCTGCACTGTTCGGCCTCGCACTCGGCATGAGCGGCGCCATCTTCCAGTCCCTCACGCGCAATCCGCTCGGGTCACCGGATGTCATCGGTTTTGCCTCAGGCTCCTACACGGGTGCGCTCAGTGTCATCCTGTTGACCGGAGGAGGCTATTTCGCGGTTGCCACGGGCGCGCTCGCAGGCGGCGTCGTCACAGCATTCATCGTATTCGCCCTCGCCTACCGCCGCGGGGTGCAGGGATTCAGACTCATCATCGTCGGCATCGGCGTTTCCGCGATGCTGGCGGCATTCAACACCTATCTGATGCTGAAAGCCACCACCGGCGAGCAGCTCACCGCTGCAGTCTGGGGAAGCGGCTCGCTCAACGGACTCACGAACGGAACGCTCGGCCCGGCCCTCATCGTATACGTGGTCCTGCTCGTGCCTGCGCTCGCGCTCTCTCCCGCACTGCGCGTGCTCGAACTCGGCGACGACGCTGCCGGGTCGCTCGGCTCCAGGCCGAATGGCGTGCGACTCGCTGCGGTGGTCGTCGGTGTCGCGCTCGTCGCGCTCGTCACTGCATCTGCGGGCCCGATCGCGTTCATCGCACTCGTCGCGCCGCAGATCGCCCGCAGGCTCACGCGCGCCGACGGCGTAGGCACGGTCGCGGCCGGCATGACCGGAGCCCTTCTCCTGGTCATCAGCGACTTCCTCGGCCAGCGCCTGTTCGCGCCGATGCAATTGCCCGTCGGCATCATCACGGTCTCGGTGGGCGGTCTCTACTTCGTGTGGCTGCTCGTCCGAGAGACGCGCCGCCACTGATCAGACGCCCCGATGCCGTCCGCACCTCAGGCGCATCGGCTCCTCAGCAGAAAGACACACCATGACATCTCACCTCAACGAAATGCCGGTCGAGACACGATCACCGACCGCTCGGGGTGAATCTCGACTCCACTCCGCAGACGTGACACTCGGCTACGATCAACGCATCATCTCCGAGCGCCTGAGCGTCCAGATTCCCGACGACTCGTTCACCGTGATCGTAGGCCCGAACGCCTGCGGCAAATCGACGCTGCTCCGGGCGCTGGCCCGTCTCATCAGGCCGAGCGCCGGCGCTGTAGTGCTCGACGGACGATCGATCCACGAGCGAAAGGCCAAGTCATTCGCTCGGGAAGTCGGCCTGCTGCCGCAAACCTCCCTCACGCCCGACGGAATCGTCGTCGCCGATCTCGTGTCTCGCGGGCGATATCCGCATCAGGGCATGCTGAGGCAGTGGTCGAGCGAGGATGCACGCGCGGTGTCCGACGCGCTCGATGCGACGAGCACGACCGAACTGTCGACCCGGCTCGTCGACGAGCTATCAGGTGGGCAGCGGCAGCGAGTATGGGTAGCCATGGCACTCGCGCAGGAGACACCGCTGCTCCTGCTCGACGAACCGACGACCTTTCTGGACATCGCCCACCAAATCGCGCTCCTCGAACTCTTCCGTCGACTCCACGAGAACGGCCGCACCCTCGTCGCCGTGCTGCACGATCTCAACCACGCGGCCCGATACGCGACGCATATCATCGCGATGAAGAACGGTCAGGTCATCGCCGAAGGCCCTCCGCGCGACATCATCACACCAGACCTCGTGCGCGAGGTCTTCGACCTCGAGTGCATCGTCATGGACGACCCGGTCGCGGGAAGTCCGCTCGTCGTTCCACTCGGTTCCGCGACGACCAGCTAGCTGCGCCGTATTGTCTTCGAGACCGGCCCTCCGGGTTCCGGACGGAGCACGCGGCCCGACGAACGCACTCGACGCGGTCCCTACCCGAGCAGTTCGCCGAGTTCCAGCCATCGCTCCTCAAGATCGATGACCTCGGCTTCGAAGGCCGTGATCTTCGACATCTCCACGTTCAGCAACTGATAGTCGCTCTGGTCGAGTACCGCCAGGCCGTCACGCGACTTCACGATATCCGCCTGCAAACGCTCCATCTTGCGCTCGATCGCCGCGAGCTCTTTCTCCGCTGCACGACGCTCGGCACCCGAAAGCTCGATCGCGCCGGCACCCGCGGCGCTCGACGCAGGTGCGAACCCCGCTGACGACGCTGACGACGCAGAGGATTGCGCTGCAGCGCGCCGCGCCAGGTACTCGTCGACTCCTCCCGGCAGATGCCGCAGGCGCCGGTCGAGGATCGCGTACTGCTGGTCCGTCACGCGCTCCAGGAAGTAGCGGTCATGGCTCACCACGATGAGCGTGCCCGGCCACGAATCGAGCAGATCCTCGATCGCGGCGAGCATGTCGGTGTCGAGGTCGTTCGTGGG
>JBEBSS010000027.1:0-37101 GCA_040394175.1 Leucobacter soli
CCGAGGCTGCCGAGACCGAGGCTCCCGCAGCCGAGTAATCTCGGTTGCTTCCACGCATTCGGTTCATTCACTTTCCACATCTTTTCTTCAAAAGGAGTCACACATGGCTGCAGTAAGCATGGCCGCTGTGAAGGAGCTGCGCGAGCGTCTCGGCGCCGGCATGCTCGATAGCAAGAACGCACTCGTCGAGGCCGATGGCGACATCGAGAAGGCCATCGAGATCCTGCGTCTCAAGGGCCTCAAGGGCGTCGCCAAGCGCGAGGGTCGCGAGGCGAGCGAGGGCATGGTCGGCGTGCGCCAGTCAGAAGGCGCCGCGACCATGGTCGAGCTCGTGTGCGAGACCGACTTCGTCGCAAAGAACGAGAAGTTCCTCGCGCTGAGCGAGAAGGTGCTCGATGCGATCGCCGCTGCCGGTGCTGCTGATGTGGAGGCTGCGCTTGCGGCCCCGCTCGACGGCAAGACGGTCGGAGAGGTCATCACCGACGAGTCGGCGATCATCGGAGAGCGCATCGAGGTGCGCAAGGTGTCGCGCATCGAGGCTCCGGCCACCGCGGTCTACCTGCACCGCACTTCGAAGGATCTTCCCCCGCAGATCGGTGTGGTCGTTGGCTACGAAGGCGCGGACGACAAGGCTGCACTGAGCATTGCCCAGCACATCTCGTTCGCCGACCCGCTCTACGTGAACCGCGATGAGGTTCCCGAGGCGGATGTCGAGAAGGAGCGCGCGCTCGTCACCGAGATCTCGCGCAACGAGGGCAAGCCCGAGGCCGCCCTGCCGAAGATCGTCGAGGGTCGTCTCAACGCGTTCTTCAAGCAGGTCGTGCTGAACGAGCAGGTGCACGCACTCGACGCCGACAAGCGCGACGTCGCCAAGGTCGCCGAGGCTGCAGGCATCACCGTGAAGAGCTTCGCTCGGAGCAAGGTCGGCGCCTAATACGCGTCAGAGAGCCCGGATCGGTCCATTCGATCCGGGCTCTTGGCTTGCCCCCGACCAGAACCCTCCCGTTCAAGTGGCATCCGCTTGACGGGCACCACTAGGCTGAAACACATACCCGCACCCAAGGAGCTTCTCTATGTCCACATCCCGCAAGCGCCGCGTCCTGCTCAAGCTCTCGGGTGAGGCCTTCGGCGGGGGCACTCTCGGCGTGAATCCTGATGTCGTGAGCCAGATCGCACGCGAGATCGCTGCTGCAATGGAGAGCGCAGAGGTCGCGATCGTCGTCGGCGGCGGTAACTTCTTCCGCGGCGCGGAGCTGTCGCAACGAGGCATGGACCGTGCCCGTGCCGACTATATGGGCATGCTCGGCACCGTGATGAACTCGCTCGCGCTGCAGGACTTCCTGGAGCAAGCGGGCGTGGAGACTCGGGTGCAGTCGGCGATCACGATGACGCAGGTCGCCGAGACGTACATTCCGCTGCGGGCGATTCGCCACCTCGAGAAGGGCCGTGTGGTCATCTTCGGTGCTGGCGCAGGTCTGCCCTACTTCTCGACCGACACGGTCGCGGCCCAACGCGCACTCGAAATACAGGCGGACGAGGTGCTCGTGGCGAAGAACGGCGTCGACGGCGTCTACACCGCTGATCCGAACAAGGATCCGGATGCGACCCTGATCCACGAGATCACGTACAACGATGCGCTCGTCAAGGGCTTGAAGGTGGTCGACTCGACTTCGTTCAGCCTGTGCATGGACAACGGCATGCCGATGAGGGTGTTCGGCATGGAGCCGTCGGGCAATGTGACCGCCGCGCTGCGCGGCGAACAGCTTGGCACCTTGGTGCACAGCTGATCGCCGATAGACTTTTTCCTATTGAACTCACTCTGAAGGAGTAACCGTGATTGATGAGGTCTTCGCCGACGTCAAGGACCGTATGACCAAGGCTGTCGAAGCGGCTCGCGAGAGTTTCGCCACGGTGCGCACTGGGCGGGCGAATCCGTCTCTGCTCCAGAACCTGCAGGTGAACTACTACGGGACGCCCACGCCGCTTCCACAGCTTGCCTCCGTCGCGAACCAGGATGCGCGCAGTCTGGTCATCACGCCCTACGACAAGGGCGCCATGAAGGACATCGAGCAGGCGATCCGCGATATGCCGAACCTGGGTGCGAACCCGTCGAACGATGGCAATGTCATTCGCGTGACGCTCCCCGAACTCACCGAGGAGCGTCGCAAGGAGTTCGTGAAGATCGTGAAGTCGCGGGCGGAAGACGCTCGGGTGGCCGTTCGCAACGTTCGCCGGCATGGCAAGGATTCTCTCGATGCGCTGAAGAGCGAGGTCGGGGAGGACGAGCTGTCCCGGGCAGAGAAAGAGCTCGACGGCGTGACGAAGCAGTTCATCGAGCAGATCGACGACTCGCTGAAGGCCAAAGAAGCAGAGCTGCTGGAGGTCTAGCACGACCATGCATGGGCAGGACCGTCGCGACGAGCTGCGGGGCGAATTGCGCGCGCAGTTCGACGATGCAAAGGCCCAGTTCGAGGCCACGAGCGCAAAGATCGAACAGCGGGCTGGGAGAAACCTCTTTCTCGCTATTCTCAGTGGCCTGATCTTCGCAGCAGTGTTTCTGGTGACGCTGTTCACGGTCAAGTGGGCGTTCATCGGCCTGGTCGCGGCTCTGGTGACGGTTGCGCTCGTGGAGTTGGCCGCTGCGTTTCGAATCGCGGGCCGGCGGGTTCCGAGGATCGGCGCTGCGATCGGCGGTCTGATCATCGTCGGCGGTGCTGCGTTCTTCGGCGCGAAGGGTGCCTTGCTCGGGTTGTTCGCCGGTTCAGCGCTGCTCGTGCTCTGGCGCCTGCTCGAGGGACTCGTTCCCGCCTGGGAGGTGCCGCCGAAGACCCTGATCCGTGACGTGTTCTCGGGCCTGTTCGCGCTCGTTTACGTTCCGTTCCTTGCTTCGATGGCGGTCCTTCTGATCCAGGCGCCGAACGGTGAGTGGTGGGTGTTCGCTCTCGTGCTGGTGGTGGTCTCGGTCGATGTCGGTGCGTATGCAGCCGGCGTGACTCTCGGCAAGCACAAGATGACTCCGCGCATCAGCCCGAACAAGACCTGGGAGGGCTTCGGCGGCGCTGCTGTGGCGGCGATGATCGCCGGCGTTTCGATCTCCCTGCTCGCGCTCGACCAGCCCTGGTGGGTCGGCGTGCTGCTCGGCTTGGTCGTGTTGCTCACGGCAACGGGTGGCGATCTCACCGAATCGTTGATCAAGCGCAATCTCGGTGTGAAGGACATGAGCTCTTGGATCCCTGGGCACGGGGGATTCCTTGACCGGCTCGATTCGATCTTGCCCTCTGCTGTCGGCGTGTACGGAGTGGCATTGAGTTTGGGAGTATTTGCATGAGCCGCAAGTCGACGTCGAACGCATCGACGGATCAGAGTGCGTTTCCGCTTGCCGGGAAGGGCCAGCTCGGGTACCAGATCGAGCAGGTCGATCAGTTCTTGGATCGTGCGCGGCAGACCTATGATCAGGACCAAGCCGCTTCGGACCCGGTGACTTCCGCAGAGATTCGGCATGTGGCCTTTCCGTTGAAGCGGAAGGGGTATTCCGCGCGCTTCGTCGATGCGGCCATGGACCGTCTCGAAGAGGTCTTCTACGAGCGTGAGCGACGCACTCGGATGGCCGAAATCGGCGAGGATGCCTGGTGGGCCGAAGTCGGTCAACTGCTGCGGGAGGTGCGTGGGCGGCTCGATCGCCCGCGGGGAAAGCGCTTCCATGTGCGTGGAATCTTCGCAAGCGGATATCGTCGCTCCCAGGTCGACGCGTTCCTGGACCGGATCTCCGCGCTCTTCGCGGGGGAGGACCAGCTTTCCACTGCGGAGGTCCGCGGGGTCGTGTTTCATTCGCAGTGGCGCGGGTACAGCGAGGATCAGGTGGACGCCTTGCTCGACGCGGTGATCGAGCTCTTGCTGGCCACCCGCTGAGAACAGATGCCGACGGACTCGACCGAGACGCCAGCCTGAGATACAATCGTTACATTGTGACTATCGCAACGAACACCCCGACCCGAGTTTCGCGCTTTGCGCGCGTCCGAGGCTACCTGGCCGCGCTCGCTGTGGTGGGTTTCGCCGGAACAGCGATCATCGCCCCGCTCTCTCAGTCTCGTCCTGCGCTCGCAGATGAGGCGTTTTACGAGCGGATCAATCAGGAGTTCGTGCCAGGGGATGTCGCTCCGCTCGACATCCATCTCGAGGCATCGGTCGCGGAGGAGCTTCCTCCGGAGCCGGCACCGGTCGTGGCCGAGTCCACTCCATCCGCTCCGTCGGCCATCCCGATGTACTCGGGCGGCGGTTCGCCGGCCGAGTGGATGGCAGCGGCCGGGATCGCCGAAAGCGATTGGGGCTATGTCGATTACGTGGTTTCCCGCGAGAGCGGCTGGAACCCGAACGCGACGAATTCCAGCAGCGGTGCGTGCGGGCTGGTGCAGGCGCTCCCGTGCAGCAAGGTTCCAGGCAGCGGCTATGATCCGGTCGACAACCTGCGTTGGGCGAACGGCTATGCCGTGGGTCGCTATGGCAGCTGGGCCGGAGCCTACAGCTTCTGGACCCAGAATCATTGGTGGTAGTCCAGGCGGGCGAACGTGCCTCCTAGACGCGGCCCGAGCAAGTATCAACGCGCTGCCGCTGAGCCCCCGCGAAACGTGACCCGGCTCGCCTATGGCGGAGCACGGAGGCAGTTTCGCCAGGGTCGGGAGTGGTTCGTGCGCGACATTCCCGCGCATCGCGCAGAGAAGCCCTATCGGTGTCCGGACTGCGGTACCGATATCCCCACAGGTCAGGCACACGTCGTCGCCTGGAGCGCGGAACATCTCTTCGGCGACAGCGCCGCAGTGCAGGACCGCCGTCACTTCCATGCTCACTGCTGGCGAATCGGTTAGGCGTCTCCATTGATCCGTGAGGCGCGGTCGTCAGGATGGCGTCCGCCAGGTCCTGCGTTAGAAGAGGGTGTGCTGCTGATCTGACGCGAGGGACACCTCGGGTGTCGGGGCGGCGTCTCCGAGTCCGGGACCTGCTTCGTGGGACTGCCCGCGCTGGAAGGCCGTCGCAGCGGCGCGGGCCCGGTCGTCGGCGGCCTCGTTGAGCGGGTGCCCGGCGTGGCCCTTGACCCATTCGAACCGGACCTGCCTGCCCTGCATGGCACGGTCGAGCGTTTCGAGGAGTTCGCGGTTGAGTACCGGCTTCCCGTCGGCTTTGCGCCATCCACGTCGCTTCCAGCCGGGCATCCACTGTGTGACCGAGTTGATGACGTATTGACTGTCGCACAGGATGAGAAGTGGTTCCTGGGCGCGATGCGCGGTGGCATGCAGGAGATCGATGACCGCCATCAGCTCGCCCTGGTTGTTCGTGGCGCGGGGCCACCCACCGGCGCGCCACTGTGAATCGTCGATGTACCAGGCCCACCCAGCGGGGCCGGGGTTGCCGAGTGCTGAGCCGTCTGCGGCCGCGGTGATGGTCATGCGTCGTCGGCCGGACGAGCGTTGGTCTGCGGACTCTGCTGCGTCTCGACCGGCGTCTCCGTCGAAGGCTTCACGCTCTGCTCCAACTTCTTGGCATTGGTGACGACCTCGCCCAGGCTCTCGAAGTATCGTGCGACGGCAACGCGCTCGACCTTGAGCTGGGTCATGCGATCCTCCGCAGCGGCCAGCACCTTCTGCGCACGATTCTCGGCCTCCGTGAACGTGTGATGAGCGCGTTGCTCGGCCTCGTGCACGATGTCGGCCGCTTGTCGCTCGGCGGTCAGTCGCAATTCTCGGGCATCGGCGGCTGCGCCGCTGAGCGCCCGGTCGTACTCCGCACGTGCGATCTCCAACTGCTGCTGCAGTTCGGCAAGCGACGAACGAGCGGCTTCCAGCTGCTGGGTCGCTGTGGTCGCAGCCTCCGTCTGACGATCCGAGATCTCTCGTTCGAGCTGCTCGCGGCGCTCCGCAGCGGTTCGAGTGAACTCCTCGGTGTCGCTCGCGATGCGCTGCCGTTCGTCTCGGACGAAGTCTTCCGTCGCGGCCTTCGCTGCGGCGAGCTCGGACTCTTGCTGCGCACGGTAGTCGGCGAGCTCCTCCACCGTGGACGCGCGAAGCGCATCGAGTTCAGCGTTGACTTGCGCGCGCCGAGTCTCGAGCTCTCGAGCGACTTCGGCAATCGCGGACTCTTTCTCGAGCTGGAGCATCTCGCGCTGCGCCTCCGATTCCGAAGCGATCCGGCGCTCGTGATCGGCTCGCTCGCGTGAGATGTCGTCGGCAAGGCTGACGCGGTCCCGCTCGGCCTGCAACTCGAACTGCTCTCGGTCGATGCCGAGTTTCGTTGCGGCTTCTTCGCGCTGGATGCGCAGGCTTTCCGCAGTGTTCTCCGCGAGGGCCGCGAGCTTCGCCTCGTGCGCTCCGAGTTCCGAAGCGATCTTCTGCTCGTGGAGAGTGCGAGTGTCGCTCAGTTCGTGCTGTTGTGCCGCGAGAGCCGCTGCGATCCGGTGCTCGTGCTGGCCGAGTTCCTTCGCCAACGTGCGGTCGTGCGCCTCGCGCTCACCGAGGAGCCGAGCCGCATGCTCCGTCTGCTCCTCAGCGAGCTGCTGCTCGTGGGCAGACCGCTCCGTCGTCAACCGAGCGGCATGAGCGTCGCTCTCCGCGGCGATGCGCTGCTGATGTACGGCGAGTTCCTCGGCGAGTTGCCGGTCATGCTCGGCGCGCTCGTCCCCGATGCGCTGCTCGTGCTCGGCGCGTTCGTCGGCGATGCTCATCTCATGGGCTTCTCGCTCCTTGGCGATCTTCGCTTCGGTCGCCTCGATTGCGCTGCGAAGCTCGTTGCGCCCACGCTCGATCTGAGTGTCGTGAGCCTCGCGCTCCCGCACGATCAGCGTGTCGTGGGCTTCCCGCTCCCGCGAGAGCTTCGCCTCCTGCTCCGAACGCTGCTCGTCGAGATTGCGCTCGTGCTCCGACCGTTCACCGGAGATGCGTGCCTCGTGCGCCTCTCGCTCCCGTGCGAGTGCTCCCTCGTGCTCGGCGATCTCCTCGCGAAGCGTGTGGTCGTGCTGCTCCAACTCGTCTGCGATGAGCTTGGCGTGAGCTTCCGCCGCCTCGGCGATCTGCTGCTCCGAGTGCGTGGCCGCACGTTCGCGTTCACGCCCGGCCTGCTCCGCGAGTGAGGCGAGCTGAGCTGCCTGAGCGGTGGCGAGACGTTCACGCTCTGCGTCGTGTGCAGCCCGCTCGGCGGCGAGACGTTCTCCGTGAGCCTGCGTTTCGGCTGCGATCAGCGACTGGTGGGCCTCGAGTTCGGAGGCAATCGTCTGTTCATGCTGCGCACGTTCCTGAGCGATCTTCGAACGAAGCGTTTCGATTTCGTCGGTGAGCGTGAGGCGGAGGGCGCTCATCTCTTCGCTGAGCGCCTTCTCGCGACCGGCGTAGCGGGCGGCGAGCTCTGCTTCTTCTTTCTGTGTGCGCTCGGCGAACTCGGCACGGGCACGTTCGGACTCGGTGGTCAGCCGAGTGCGCTCGAGTTCCGCCTCGCGCTCGTAGCTTTCCTTCTGGCGAGCGAACTCTGCTGCGGCCCGCTCCGTCTGCTCGCGCAGCTCCGCGGCCTCGACCCGGGCTGTGTTTGCGACGCGTTCTGCCTCGCCCTGGGCGGCAGCGAGAATCGCGCGGGCCTCGGCCTTCGCGGTCTCGAGCGCTGCACTCGTGTCCAGTTCAGTGTCTGCAGTCAGCGCGGAGGCCCGCTTCTCAGCCTCGCTGGTGAGCCGCTCGACCTGCGCCCTCGCGTTCGCCTCCCGGGCCTCTGCTTCGGCGCGCGCTTCGGTGATCAGGGTCTCGGCTTGCTCTGTCGCAGAGGTCACGAGTTCGTCGGCCCGGGACTGGGCCTGCCGCAGCAGCCGTTCGGCCTCGGCCTCGGTCTGCCTGCGGAGCTTTTCGGCATCGAGATCGGCCTGTGCCATGAGCGTCTGGGCGGTCTGCTCCGCCATGTGCAGACTCTTCTCGACGCGCAGTCCCAGACCGGTGTAGCCGCTCGCGCCGAGCTCGGCGACCTGCGCTTGGAGATCCTCGATGAGGGCACGCTGCGACTCGGCGTCGCCGACTGCACTCTGATGCGCGGCCTGCAGCGACTGGATGTGCGCCTGCAGCGAATCGATGTGACCCGCCATTGCGGTCACGCGGGCGTCGACCTCTGCGCGGTTGTATCCGCGGATGGCCTGGGAGAATTGCGAAGTTGCTTCTGTCACCGATGCTCCTGGTGCTGCTCGAGCCGTGCCTGCGTGATCACGGCTGGGGTGCGAATCCCAATGCGCCCATCCTAGTTGATCCGTCTTTTTCAGGCGAAGCTCGGCAGCCTCCGGTACCTTTGAGAACTGACTATGTGCAGACTCGCTCCGAGCGCTGCAGACACACTACTAAAGAGCAAGGGGAAGCGGCCGTGCGATTCGTGCTTGCAATTTCGGCGCTTGTGCTTTCGGGCATCATGCTCGTACTCGGTATCGGGCAGGTCACCTTTTTGGCTGGCCCGCACCAAGTGACCTATTCACAGTCGTTCGCGGCGCCGAACGGAATCGCCGTGCTCGATGCCGATCAGTTCGGAACGGTGCCCGGCCAGGCGAACGTGGTCGTCGAGGGCGAGAACGCGTTCGTCGCCGTCGGACACGTCCGCGACGTCGCGGCCTGGACGGCTCCTTTCGAGCATGCACAAGCCACCGCAGATACGGCGAACAGGTCGCTCGAATTCTCGACGGTGCAGCAGGATGCGGAGGCCGCGGAGGAATACGCGGATCTGATCGCGGCAGAAGAATCCGAAGAGATCGCCGTGCCCTCGCCCTACGGCAGCGATCTGTGGCAGGAGCAGCGGGGTCGTGCGCCGGAGCCGAGCGGCGATGCGGAGTCCGAGGCGACCGAAGACGGCCAGGCGGGGGGATCCGCTGTGGAGTCGGTTCGTCTCCCGGTCTCTCTGGCTCCAGATCAGGCCGTACTCGTCTCGGTCGCGGACTCGGCGTCGCCGGCCACGCTGTCGATCGAGTGGGTACAGGATCGGCGCACGCCGTGGGCAGGTCCGTTGCTCGTCGCGGGCGGTGCACTGGCCCTGATCGGCGCACTGCTCTACCTGCTCGCGGTCGATCACGATCGTCGCGGCCTCGGTCCTCGTCGTGGACGCCGCGGACCGCTGCAGGGCATCCGCAACATCTTCGGTGGATCCGGTCGCAAGACCGCGTCCAAGCCGACGGACCGGAAGGACTCTCGGGCTCGCCGGGCGGTGGCGCTTCCGGCGCTTGCGGTGACGGCGGCGCTCGCGCTCAGCGGTTGCTCGCCCAGCTATTGGCCCGACTTCTCCTCCCAGGCCGACGAGGCAGGCGATTCGCAGGAGGTCGACACCGCGGCCAATGGAGCCCCGGTCCCCGTCTCGCCCACGCAGATCACTCGCATCATTGCGGATGTCTCGGCACTCGCCGGCGCCGCTGACGACGCACTCGACGCCACCGAGCTCGAGTCCAGATTCACGGGTGATGCGCTGGCGGAGCGAGAGGCGAACTACATCATTCGCCAGGCGGTCAGCGATTACGAGGTGGTGGTTCCGCGGATCACCGACGACGAACTCGGCTATCAGCTGGTGCAGAGCACCGAGAACTGGCCGAGAACCATCTTCGTGGTGGTGGCCTCCGATACGGGAGAGTCCGTACCTGCCGAGGGAGCAGACCAGGCGGAAGCACAGGATTCGCCGTCGCTCGCGCTGATCCTCACCCAGGAGAGCCCGCACGAGAACTTCCAGGTGTCGCGCACGATCGCGTTGCGCGGAGGCATCACCATGCCCGAGGCTGCCCCGGCCGAGGAGGGCACCGCCCTCCTCTCGGACGACCTGCAGACGCTCGCCCTCACTCCGGCGGAGGTGGGCCCCGCCTACGCGGCCGTGCTCCAGGGAGGACCCGCGGTCGCGGAGGCCGAGAAGTTCGACCTCGAAGGCGACAGCCTGGTCGAGCGGAGCGGTGCAGCCTGGGTCGCGCAATCTGCGCAGGCCGCCGCCGCCGGGGGGCAGGGAATCAACTATTCGGTCTCGGTCGCGCAGTCTGATGCAGAGATCATGAGCCTCTCGACCGGTGTCGGTGGCGCGCTGCTCGCGACGACGGTGCTCGAGACTCGGGTCGAGGCTCCTTCGGAAGGCAGTCGTTGGCGGCCGACCGTGCCGAAGAGCCTTTCTGCGCTGAGCGGCCTTGAAGGTCAGCAGGAGATGCTCGTGAGCGTCGTCGCTCACCAGCTGCTGTTCTTCGTACCGAGCGGTGCCTCGAACGAGAAGATCCAGCTGCTCGGCTACACGAGCGACCTGATCAGCGCGCGCAACAGTTAGGCAATGAGGAGCACAGCAACAATGTCTCAGCAGATTCCAGAACGCTTCAGCGGCGGCGCCGTCGATCTCAGCCATCTCGCGGCCCGGGGTGAGCAACCGTCCGCGCTCGCCGGAGGAGGTGCGGCTCCGGGGAGCGGATCGGCGCAGGTCGTCGACGTGCCGGCGGTCGTGTTCGATCTCGTCGACCAGAGCTTTGAGCAGGCGGCTCAGCTCTCTTCGGTGGTGCCCGTCGTGATCTACCTGCGAGTCGACGGAAACGAACCCAGCGCGCAACTCGATCCGGTGATCGAATCGGTGGTGCGCAGCTTCGAGGGCCGCCTGGTGCTGGGCCGAGTCGACATCGCCGCGAACCCCGGCCTCGTGCAGGCCTTCCAAGCGCAGACCGTTCCCACGGTGGTGGCGCTGGTCGGCGGACGCCCCGTGCCGCTCTTCCAAGGCCCAGCAGCCGAGGATCAGATTCGAGATCTCTTCACGCAACTGCTGCAGCTCGGTGCGCAGCAGGGCGTGAGCGGTCGCGTCAACGCGCCGGATCTCGGCGAGGTTCCGGACGGTCCCGTCGAACCGCCGGTGAACCCCGCACACGCGGAGGCGCTGGAGGCCCTAGAACGCGGTGATTTTGCTGCCGCAGTGCAGGCGTACGAGCAGGTGCTCGTGAAGGCTCCCGCTGATCACGAGGCCCGAGCGGCGCTCGTGCAGGTTCGCCTGCTCGATCGGCTGCAGGGACCGGGCGCCGGGGAGATCCGGGATGCCGCCGCGGCTGCTCCCGGTGACGTGGAGGCGCAGATGCGGGTGGCAGACCTCGACGTGTCGGGCGGGCACGTCGAAGACGCGTTCTTGCGCCTTCTCGATCTGTTCACCGCGTCGGACGACGACGATGAGCGGACTCGGGTTCGAGAGCGGTTGCTCGAACTGTTCGAGGTCGTTGGCCAGACGGATCCTCGAGTCGCTGCCGCTCGGACCCGTCTCGCGAACCTGCTCTACTGACAGACCGACGCACGTGACGCGCGCGTATCTTGATCACGCCGCGACCTCGCCGATGCCCGAGGTCGTTGTCGAGGCGTACACGCAGGCGCTTCGCGAGCTCGGGAATCCCGCGTCGACGCACGCGCACGGCCAGTCCGCTGGGGAGCGTCTCGAGGCGGCTCGCGAGCGGATCGCGCGCAGGCTCGGCACTGATCCGGCGCTCGTCACGTTGACCGGGGGCGGCACGGAATCGATCAACCTGGCGATCAAGGGCCTGTTCTGGGCAGCGGAACGGTCCGGCCGCTTCGAGCGTCTCGCCGAGCCGCCGATCGTGATGATCGCGGCAGGGGAGCATCATGCGACGATCGAAGCCGCGGAGTGGCTGCGCGACACCCAGGGAGCGCAACTCGAAGTGCTTCCCCTCGACCGCGACGGGGTGCTGCGGCCGGAGCCGCTGCGAAAGGCCCTCGAAGGGTTCGGCCCGGAGCGGGTCGCCCTCCTCTCGTTCCTCTGGGCGAACAACGAGGTCGGATCGGTGCTGCCGGTGCGGGAGCTCGCGGCGATCGCTCGCGCTGCGGGGGTGCCGACTCATGTGGATGCGGTGGCTGCGCTCGGTCAGCTGCCCATCGATTTCGCTGAGCTCGGCGTCGATGCCCTGTCGGTCTCGGCGCACAAGATCGGCGGACCTGTGGGTGTCGGCGCGTTGCTCATCGCTCGGCACGCCTCCGTCGATCCGCTGCTGCACGGTGGCAGCCAGCAGCGGGCGCGTTCGGGCACGCAGAACGTGGCCGGTGCCGTCGCGTTCGCGGCCGCGCTCGATCACGCATACGGGGAGCGCTCGAACGGCGATTCCGAGAGCTTCGAGGCGAGGATCGCGCGCCTGCGCGAGATGCGGGACCGCTTGGTCGCGGGGGTCCTCGAGACCGTGCCCGACGCGGTGCTGCGAGGCGCGGCCCCGACCCGCGACGAGCTCGGTTCCGGAGACCCAGGGCTCGACCTGCGTCTCGCGGGGAACGCTCACTTCACGTTTCCGGGTTGCCAGGGCGACTCGTTGGTCTTCCTCCTCGACGCCGCAGGAGTCTCCGCATCGGTCGGCTCGGCATGCCAAGCCGGGGTCGCGGAGATCTCTCATGTGCTGCTTGCGATGGGAGTGCCGGAATCCGAAGCGATCGGTTCCCTTCGTTTCACACTTTCGCCCGGCACGACGGAGGCGGAGATCTCGGCGCTGCTCGCAGCGCTGCCCGATGCAGTTTCTCGTGCCAGAGTCGCAGGACTCGCGTAGACTACCGGGATGAAGATTTTGGCCGCGATGAGCGGGGGCGTTGATAGCGCCGTCGCCGCCGCGCGAGCTGTCGAGGCCGGTCACGAAGTGGTCGGAGTGCATCTCGCGCTGAGCCGGATGCCGGGCACCCTGCGCACTGGATCCCGAGGCTGCTGCACGATCGAAGATTCGATGGACGCGCGCCGGGTAGCCGGACTGCTCGAGATTCCTTTCTACGTGTGGGATTTCAGCGAACGATTCGCAGAGGACGTGGTTGACGACTTCATCGCGGAGTACGCCGCGGGTCGTACGCCCAATCCCTGCTTGCGCTGCAACGAGAAGATCAAATTCGCGGCGCTGCTCGACAAGGCGATCGCGTTGGGTTTCGATGCGGTTGCGACCGGCCACTACGCCACCCTTGAGCAGGGTGCGCACGGACGTGAGCTGCATCGTGCGAGCGCATGGGCGAAGGACCAGTCCTATGTGCTCGGCGTCCTCACCGCCGACCAGCTCGCGCACTGCTATTTTCCGCTGGGCGACACCCCTTCCAAGGATCTGATCCGGGCCGAGGCTGCTGAACGGGGGATTCAGGTCGCCCGAAAGCCGGACAGTCACGATATCTGCTTCATCCCGGATGGTGACACCAGGGGATGGCTCGATGAGCGCCTGGATCGAACTCCTGGGCAGATCGTCGACGAGTCCGGGGCGGTGCTCGGCGAGCACGATGGTGCGCTCGGGTACACGGTGGGGCAGCGGCGAGGACTCGCGATCGGGCGTCCAGCTGACGACGGGAAACCTCGCTACGTTCTCTCGATCCGCCCGGTCTCGAATCAGGTGGTCGTCGGTCCGAAGGATCACCTCGCGATTTCGAGGATCGCGGGTGGTCGATACAGCCTGACCGGTGAGCCGGGTTTCGATCTCGCCGAACCGTTCGCCTGCGAAGTGCAGATCCGCGCGCACGCCGACCCGGTGCCCGCGACGGCAAGGCTCGTCGAGATCACCGCGGAGGAGCGAACCGAACTGCATCGGGCGGAAGCCACGCACGAGATCGTCGTGGACATCGACCTTGAGCACGCCGAACCGCTGATCGGCGTCGCTCCGGGGCAGAGCGCGGTGCTGTATCTCGGCACGAGGGTGCTCGGGCAGTTCACGATCGATCGTGCGATGCCGCTGGGCGACCCCGCACCTGAAACCCAAGACCTCGCGGCCGTAGAATCGAAGGCGTGAACGAGAACGAGACGGCAGTCCCTACCGACTTCGATTCGGCACGGGCCGAGGCTGAACGCCTGAGCACTGAGATCGAACGTTTTCGCCTGGCCTATCATTCGGAGGGCGTCAGTCTCGTCTCCGATGCTGAGTACGACGCGAAGTTCCGAGCGCTCGAAGCGATCGAGCGCGAGTTTCCCGAACTCGCCGGTCAGGACAGCCCGACGCGCGAGGTCGGCGCGGCAGTGGTCTCCGCAGGGTTTCCCGAGCACGAGCATGCCGAGCGAATGCTCAGTCTCGACAACGTCTTCAGCGTGGACGAGCTGCGCGAGTGGATCGCGAAGACCCGCGGGGCCGCTGGAAGGACCGTCAATTGGCTCACCGAGCTCAAGATCGACGGTCTCGCCATCAGCCTCGCCTACCGCAACGGGGTGCTCGAAACCGCGACCACACGCGGGGACGGGCGGGTCGGCGAGGACATCACCGAGAACCTGGAGTTCATTCCGGCCATTCCGCGGGTCCTCGAGGGAGCGGGCATTCCCGAGTTCTTCGAGACACGCGGTGAAGTGTTCCTGAGCGGCACCGATTTCGAGGCGTTGAACGAGCGTCAGCATCTCCTGCAGGAGGAGTTCGTCGCCGAGCAACTCGCCAAGGGCGTTGAGGCGGAGAAGATCACCGTTCGGTATCCGGAGTTCGCGAACGCGCGAAATACGGCAGCAGGCAGCTTGCGTCAGCGCGCGGAGAAGAAGTCGCCCTTCGAACTCGAACTCATGCGCGATCGTCTCGCTCGTCTCTCGCTGTACGTGCACGGCATCGGAGCCTGGCAGCATCCCTCGTTCGAGAATCAGAGCGACGCGTATCGGCTCCTCGGAGAGTGGGGGCTTCCCGTTTCGCCGCACGCGCGCGTGTTCGAGAACGAGGATGAGGTCGTCGCGTTCGTCGAGGAGTCCGGGGGGCGACGGCACTCGTTCGAGCACGAAATCGATGGCATCGTGGTCAAGGTCGATGAGCTTGAACTGCACGCCGAGCTCGGTGAGACGAGCCGCGCCCCGCGCTGGGCGATCGCGTACAAGTATCCGCCTGAGGAGGTCTACACGACGCTCCTGGACATCCGCGTCGGCGTCGGGCGCACTGGGCGGGCCACCCCCTACGCGGTCATGAAGCCGGTCAAGGTTGCCGGTTCGACCGTGAGCCAGGCGACGCTGCACAATCAGCAGGTCGTGCAGGCCAAGGGTGTGCTGATCGGAGACACCGTCGTGCTGCGCAAGGCCGGCGACGTGATTCCCGAGATCCTCGGCGCGGTGATCGAGCGGCGGGACGGTACGCAGCGCGAATGGGTCATGCCGGAGCGATGCCCGGAGTGCGGTTCCGAGTTGCGCGCCATGAAGGAGGGCGACATCGACCTCCGCTGCCCGAACGCGCGTACCTGTCCTGCTCAGGTGCGAGGTCGTGTGGAGCATATCGGCTCACGAGGCGGGCTGGACATCGAAGTGCTCGGCGAGATCACCGCTGCCGCGCTCACCCAGCCTGAGTTCCCGGTGGATCCGCCGCTCGTGACCGAGGCGGGCCTGTTCGATCTCACGCTCGAGCAGCTCGTGCCGATCGAGGTCGTCGTGCGCGACAGCGAGACGGGTGAGCCGATCCGTGACGAGGAGACCGGGGAGGAGCGCCGCCGAAAGCCGTTCCAGCGGGTCGAGAAGGTGTATCCGCCCGGGTGGGAGGATCGCACGCCGGCCGAACGTCGTGCCGAGGGCGTGCGCAAAGACCATGAGCTGGTCCTGCCTTCGAAGGACGCCGAGACCCTTCTCGCCGAACTCGAGAAGGCGAAGACCAAACCGCTCTGGCGCTTGATCGTTTCGCTCAACATTCGTCACGTCGGGCCGGTGGCTGCCCGAGCGCTCGCGGATTGGTTCGGTTCGCTCGATGCGATTCGTTCCGCATCACCGGAGGAACTCGCGGCAGTGGAAGGAGTCGGGCCGACCATCGCCTCCGCGCTGAGCGAGTGGTTCGAGGTCGACTGGCATCGCGAGATCGTGGATCGCTGGGCTGAAGCTGGAGTGCAGTGGGCCACCCCCGGCCATCCCGGCCCGGGTGCGGCAGCGGCCGAGGGCGGAGTGCTCGCAGGGCTGACGGTGGTCGCGACCGGCACGCTCGACGGCTTCACCAGGGACGGGGCGAAGGAAGCCATCATCTCGGCCGGGGGCAAAGCGGCTTCGAGCGTTTCGAAGAAGACCGACTTCGTCGCGGCGGGTCCGGGCGCCGGCTCCAAGCTCACGAAGGCCGAGGAACTCGGCATCCCGGTACTGAATGCGGAGCAGTTCGCGGTGCTCGTCAGCGAAGGCCCGGAAGCCCTCTCCCTCGCGCAAGACTGAGCGCTCGGGCCTCAGGCGGTGAGGATGAGATACGCGTCGATGATCTCGTGGAGCCGCAATCGATCGAACGGCGACCCGTGTCCTGGAAGTACGCGGCGAATGGGGAGCGAACGAATCCGGCGAAGACTGCGGCGGTACGCCGTGATGTCCGATTCGGGGAGCGAATCGAGGAGATCGTCGTCGTAGATCACATCGCCGGAGAACAGCTCCCCGCGTCGCCGGTCGTACAGGGCGAGGCTTCCAGGGGTGTGGCCGGGGAGGTGCAGTACTTCGAGTCGGATTCCGCCGAGATCGATGCAGTCGCCGTCGACGAGTCGTCGGGTGAGCGGTGCCGGCCGCTGCAGATAGCGGCGAGGATCCCAGTTCTCGGCAGGAATGCGCGAGACGAGCCAGTCGCCGCCGGCGGACAGTCCCGCCTGCGACAGCCCGAGATCGGCGGCATGGTCCGCGGTGCGCAGACTGAGTCGGCGCTCGCTCCGAGTCTCGTCCGCCTCGTGCCCCCAGACCTCTGAGAATTCGTGCGCGGCTCCCGCATGGTCGAGATGCCCGTGCGTAAGCACGACGGGGCAGGGCCCGCCGGTCAGCTCCGCGATCCTCGGTGCGATCGGCACGATTCCCAGACCGCAGTCGATCAGCAGTGACGAATCCGTTCCTCTCACGAGCCAGAGATTCGCGCGCAGGAACTCGTCGACATGCGGTTCGGTGATGAGCTTCAGGTCAGGTCGGTGCTGCTCGATCGCGAACCAGTGCTCCGCCGCATCGAGCAGCGGAGGGAGTGCGACAGACGGTCCGTGGTGAGGAGGGTTCGGCATGGGTTCCTTTCGCGAGGTGAGGGGGAGCTGAGGATAGACTCTGGGCATGGTGCAGCGATCCCCGCGGCGACGTCTGAGCGTCGACGAACGACGCGCCGAGATTCTGGCGAGCGCAGTCGAGGCGGCGAGGGAAGTCGGACTCGTCGGGCTCACCCTGCTCGAGGTGCGGGAACGCGCGGGAGTGTCCGCCGGGCTGATCAATCATTACTTCGCCTCGCTCGATGGCATCCGGGTCGCTGTCTTCCGCGAGTTGTTCGGCACCGTGGTGTCCGACGGGGACGCCTCGCCGTCTTCGCAACTGGCTGCACTGATCGGCGCATCGGTCTCTGCCGATTCGTTCGCCGAGGCCCGTGCCTGGGTCGACGCCATGCAACTCGGGCGTTCGAACGGCGAAATGCGCCGGGAGGTGGTCGTGAGAATGGCCCTCGACCGTACTGAGATGGCGGCGGTGATCCGCCGTGGATGCGCAACGGAGGCGTTTCGCAGCGAGGATCCCGAGCGTAGCGCAACTCGTATCCTGGTTGCGGTCGACGGGTATCTCATGCAGTTCCTCCTGGAAGAGGGCGTCGTGCGGGCAGAGCTGCGGAGTGTGGTCTGGGACATCGCGGAATCAGAACTCGGACTGGCGCCCGGCGTCCTTCGGCTGGAAGCGGCCTCGGGCGATACCGCTTAGAGACCCATCACCTTGGCGAAAGCCGCTGCGAACTGTTTGTCCTCCGCGCTCGTGAGCGGTCGGAACTCCCGAAGGCGGGCCGACATCTCGGGGGTCGGAAAGACGAGGGGATCGTCGACGAGCGCGGGGTTCACTCGTTCCATGGCCTCGCGCGCTCCCGCAACCGGTGTGACGTACCGCACGTAGTCGGCCACCTGCGCCGCGATCTCAGGCTGATAGTAGAAATCGATGAGGGTTTCGACTTCTTCGCGCTTCTGGCTTCCGGTGGGAACGACGAAGCTGTCGACGAAGTAGGAGGCGCCTGCCTCGGGAACGACGAACTTCCAGAGCTCTTCACCGGCTTCGTCGTTGAGCATCGCGATGTCGCCCGACCAGCACATGCCGGCGAGCAGATCACCGGTCTGCAGATCCTGCGTATAGGAGTTTCCCTTCACCTGCGCGATCTGACCCGAGGCGATGTGCGCCTGGAGGTAGTCGATCGCGCGTTCGAAGTCGTTCGACGTCCAGTTCGTCGAGATGTCTACGCCCTGCGAGAGCATGATGAGTCCCATGGTGTTCGACATCACGGAGAGCACGCCGACGCGGCCGTGCAGGTCGGGGCGCATGAGGTCCTGCACCGATTCGACCCCTCTCGGGTAGAGCTTGGTGTGGTAGCAGAGGCCCGTCATTCCGGTCTGCCAGGGGATGGAGTGCGCGAGGTTCGGATCGTAGGCTGAGGTGCGCAGGTGGGGGAGTAGCTGCGAGAGGTTGGGGATCCGCGTGTGATCCAGGCGCTGCAAGACGTCGGTGTCGAGCAGGCGCAACAAGAGCGTGTCTCCGATGCAGAACGTGTCGTAGCCGGTGTCCTGTTCGAGTGCCAGCGCATCCTTGATCGTGCCGTAGAAGGTGTTGGAGTCGTCGATGTCTTCGAGGTACTGCACCTCGATCCCCGTGGTGGCGTTGAACTCCTCGAGGGTGGGGAAGAGGTGCTGCTCGGTGTCGTAATCGAGATAGTACGTCCAGTTGCCCCAGTTCAGGGCGAGCCTGGCTCCCGACGGGGCGCATCCGCTGGTGCCGAGCAGCGTCAGTCCCGCTCCGATGCCGAGCGCGCCACCGAACAGCGCTCTGCGGGAGAGAAGGGGCGTCGAGGGAAGGCGAGGGGGCATGCGGAGCTCTTTTCTCGTGACGACAGTGTCTCGGACACAGCTATTGAATCATATTCAATAGAGAATGGAAAGCATTTCCCTCTTCGAGCCTCCGTGGACCCGGGGAGGCATACCCGGCTTCGACCGAAGAAGTTATCCACAGTTTTCTCAAAGCGGCGATCGCCGGGTCCCAGGGATCATAGGCTGAACCAAGAAGATCAATCGACGAACGCGAGATACGAAGGAGAACGGCTCCGTGAACCAACAACCCGTGAGATCCAGCTGGGCGACGTCCGATCCTTTGCTCACCGACTACTACGACCACGAGTGGGGCATGCCGGTCTTCGATGAGGCCGGGGTCTTCGAGCGACTGAGCCTCGAGGCATTCCAGTCCGGGTTATCGTGGCTGACGATCCTCAGAAAGCGAGAAGCATTCCGAGAAGCCTTCCTCCACTTCGACCCCGCTCGTGTTGCCGCATTCGGCGAGAGCGACGTGGAACGTCTGCTCGCTGACGCCGGCATCATTCGCAACCGGTCCAAGATCACCGCCACCATCACAAACGCGTCCGCGATTCTCCGTCTGCACGCGTCCGGAGCGACGCTCTCCGACCTCGTCTGGTCGTTCATGCCCGAGCGCTCGCCGCAACCGTTCGACGAGGCCGGCATTCCCAGCACCTCGCCAGAATCGGCCGAACTGGCCAAGACACTGAAACGACACGGATTCCGCTTCGTCGGGCCGACCACCGCATACGCACTCATGACGGCGCTCGGCATCGCCGACGTGCATCTGGTCAGCAGCCACCGACGTGCGTGCTCAGGACTCTGGCATGCCGATGGGTCGAGGACCGCCACAGGCCACACCGTGTCGCGAGAGGCACGACGCGCGGCGGCCTCGCTGCTCCCTCCCTCCTGGTCCTGACGCGGAGAAAGTCATATCCGGCCCCGATAGGATGGTCAGGTTCATCCGATCACTCTTGATGGAGCAGCATGTCTGAAACCAGTGGAGCGAACGGCGAGATCACGGCGCAGACCGTGGAGCATCTTGCCGATCTGGCCCGCATTGCCCTCACCCCGGACGAGATCACGACACTGAGCCGTGACCTCGACTCGATCCTGCACAATATCGCCAAGGTCAGCGAGGTGGCGAGCGACGACGTTCCCGCGACCAGCCACCCCATCCCGATCAACAACGTCACCCGCCCCGATGAGGTCGCCGATGTTCTGACCCTCGAGCAGGCGCTCGAGAATGCACCGGAGACCACCGACGGAATGTTCCGGGTCTCGTCGATTCTTGGGGAGGAACAGTAATGGCAGCGAACCACAGTCAGCTCGTCACGCTCACCGCGGCAGAACTCGCGTCGGCACTGCAGTCCCGCGAGGTGTCGGCGGTCGAGGCCGCGCAAGCACAGCTCGACCGCATCGCCGAGGTCGACGGCCAGCTGCACGCGTTCCTCGCGACAGACCCCGAGGGCTCGATCGCAGCGGCTCGCGAGATCGATGCGCGCCGTGCCGCGGGCGAATCGCTCGGCGAACTCGCCGGCGTGCCCCTCGCCATCAAGGACGTCCTCGTCACCACGGATATGCCGTCCACCGCAGGATCGAGAATCCTCGAGGGCTACCGTTCCCCCTATGATGCCACCGCCGTCGCCAAGGCGCGCGCTGCCGGTCTGGTGAACATCGGCAAGACGAACATGGACGAGTTCGCGATGGGATCCTCGACCGAGAACTCCGCGTACGGACCCACCCGGAACCCGTGGGCACTGGATCGCGTACCCGGAGGCTCGGGCGGCGGGTCCGCCACCGCGGTCGCTGCCTTCGAAGCTCCGCTCGCGCTCGGCAGCGACACCGGTGGTTCGATTCGCCAACCCGCTGCTCTCACCGGCACGGTCGGCGCGAAACCCACTTACGGAGGAGTAAGCCGCTACGGAGCGATCGCGCTCGCTTCATCGCTCGATCAGATCGGGCCCGTGGCGCGCACGGTGCTCGACACCGCGTTACTGCACGACGTCATCGCTGGTCACGATCACCACGACTCGACCTCGCTGCGGCACGAGTGGCCGTCGATGGCCGCGGCCGCGCGGGAAGGTGCCGTGGGCGCCTCGCTCAAGGGACTGCGCGTGGGTGTCGTCAAGCAGCTCATGCTCGAAGGAGTGCAACCGGGAGTGAAGGCCCGCTTCGAGGCGTCGCTGGCGTTGCTCGCGGCCCAGGGCGCCGAGATCGTCGAAATCGATGCGCCGCACTTCGAGTACGCGGTCGCCGCCTATTACCTGATTCTTCCAGCAGAAGCGTCCAGCAATCTGGCGAAGTACGACTCCGTGCGATTCGGGCTCCGCATCACGCCGGAGGGCAACGGCACGGTCGAGAACGTCATGAGCGCGACCCGAGAGGTGGGGTTCGGCGCGGAAGTGAAGCGGCGGATCATCCTCGGCACCTACGCGCTTTCCGCTGGCTACTACGATGCCTACTACGGCAGCGCGCAGAAGGTTCGGACACTCATCCAGCGCGACTTCGCGCAGGCGTTCGCGCAGGTCGATGTCATCGCCTCGCCGACGGCTCCGACGACCGCGTGGCAGATCGGCACGCACGGAGGCGATCCGATGCAGGACTATCTGAACGACGCCACGACCATCCCCGCGAACCTGGCGGGGATTCCGGGCCTCAGCCTTCCCATCGGCACCGCCGAGGAAGACGGTCTGCCGGTCGGCCTGCAGCTGCTCGCCCCCGCATTCGAGGACGCGAGACTGTACCGCGCGGGTGCCGCGATCGAACAGCTCATCGCAGAACGCGACGGCAAGCCCTTCTGGGCGCAGGCACCGTCCCTTGCGAGTGCAACGGCAGGAAAGGCGGCGAACTGATGGCGAAAACTCAGCTGATGCCCTTTGACCAGGCGCTCGAACTCTTCGAGCCTGTCATCGGCCTCGAAGTGCACGTCGAGTTGAACACCAAGACCAAGATGTTCAGCTCGGCGCCCAACGCGTTCGGCAGCGATCCGAACACGAATCTCACTCCAGTCTGCCTCGGTCTGCCCGGATCCCTGCCCGTCGTGAACGACCAGGCTGTGCGCTACTCGATCAGTCTGGGTCTCGCTCTGGGCTGCGAGATCGCGGAGGTCTCCGGATTCGCGCGCAAGAACTACTTCTACCCTGACATGGCAAAGAACTACCAGATCTCGCAGTACGACGATCCGATCGCCCACGACGGCTCCGTGGAGATCGAGCTCGCCTCTGGCCGGGTCGTGCACGTGCCGATCGAACGCGCGCATATGGAGGAGGACGCCGGCAAGCTGAATCACGTCGGCGGATCAACCGGACGCATTCAGGGCGCCGAATACTCGCTCGTCGACTACAACCGCGCAGGTGTGCCGCTCGTGGAGATCGTGACTCGTCCGATCTTCGGTGGCGAGGCCGATACTCCCGAGATCGCGGCGGCATATGTGGCGACGATTCGCGAGATCGTGGTCGCCCTCGGCATCTCGGACGCTCGCATGGAGCGCGGCAACCTGCGCTGCGACGCGAACGTCTCGCTCCGTCCTCGCGGCAACGAGAACGCCGGGATGAGCGTGCTCGGTACCCGCACCGAGACCAAGAACGTGAACTCGCTGCGTTCCGTCGAGCGCGCCGTGCGTTTCGAGATCCAGCGCCAGGCCGCGATCCTCGCCGCGGGCGGGTCGATCACGCAGGAGACCCGTCACTGGCACGAGGACACCGGAGAGACCTCGCCCGGCCGTCCGAAGAGCGACGCCGACGACTACCGGTACTTCCCCGAGCCCGATCTGGCCCCGATGACCCCGTCGCGCGAGTTGGTCGAAGAGCTGCGCGCTGCGCTGCCAGAGCATCCGACCCTTCGACGGCGCCGACTGATGAGCGAGTGGGAGTTCTCGCCGCTCGAATTCCGCGACATCGTGAACGCCGGCCTCGTGGCCGAGATCGAGGCAACGGTTGCGGCGGGAGTCGCGCCGCAGAGCGCGCGCAAGTGGTGGACCGGCGAGATCGCCCGAATCGCCAACGAACGCGATGCGCAGCCGGCCGACCTGATCACCCCCGAACAGATATTCTCGGTCGTCGAACTCGTCGACGCGGGCACGCTCAACGACAAGCTGGCGCGCCAGGTGATTCAGGGAGTCATCGATGGCGAAGGAACCGCAGCCGAGATCGTCGAGACCAGAGGGCTCGCGATCGTCTCGGACGACGGTCCACTGATCGAGGCCATCGATGCGGCGCTCGCGCAGCAGCCCGATGTGCTGGAGAAGATCCGGGACGGTAAGGTGCAAGCCGCTGGTGCGGTCATCGGAGCCGTCATGAAGGCGATGCGCGGTCAGGCCGACGCCGCGCGCGTGCGCGAGCTCGTCTTGGAACGGGCAGCCGGCTAGCAGCCGGGGTCTCGGCGCCCGCCCGCTGCGCTTCTCACGCCAATCGCCGACGGAGTGGCGCGCAGCCTATCGGGCGGCTCAGCCACTCGCTGTCGCAGCGGGAGGGGTGACTTCGAACTCGATGTCGCCCCTCCCTTTCGCGTGCCGGCTCAAGCGGGAGGCTTCGCGCCTCGGCCGTGACGGCCAGCGCGCCAGAGCTTCGACGGCCACCAGACAGATCTCCCGAGGTCATAGGCGAGGGCTGGCACGAGCAGCGATCGCACGATGAAGGTGTCGAGCAGTACGCCGAAGGCGACGATGAACGCGATCTGTGCAAGGAAGAGGATCGGGATCACGGAGAGCGCGGCGAAGGTCGCTGCGAGCACCAGGCCGGCCGAGGTGATGACTCCACCAGTGATGGTCAGTCCACGAAGAATCCCGTCGCGCGTGCCATGCTGCACCGATTCTTCGCGCACCCTCGTCATCAAGAAGATGTTGTAGTCGATGCCGAGCGCGACGAGAAAGACGAATCCGTAGAGCGGTACCGCCGGGTCGGCTCCGGGGAAGCGGAAGATCCCGTTGAAGACCAGCGCCGCGACTCCGAGTGCCGTGCCGAAGGACAGCACGGTGGTCAGGATGAGAAGCACCGGCGCCAGGATCGAACGCAGCAGCAGCATCAAGATGACGAGGATCACCGCGAGCACAATGGGGATGATCAGATTGCGGTCGTGAATCGAGGCGTCGTTGGTGTCGATCGCTGTCGCGGTCGTGCCTCCGACGAGTGCGCCAGGCACCTGATCGTGCAGCGAGGTGCGGAGATCTCGAACGGTGGCGGCGGCGGCCTCGCTGTCCGCGGCATTCGTCAGCGTGGCTTGCAGCAGGACTTCGCCGTCGACGATTGTGGGAGCCGGGGCCGGGGTACCAGGGGGGCCGAACGCCGTGACGCCATCAGATGTCACGGGCGCTGTGCCGCTGACGGAGTCCTGGGAGACGACGCTGACGCTGTCGACGCCCTCGTCCGAAAGGAGGATGTCCGCAGCGCGCTGCATCTCCGATTCACCGGTGATCACGTATACGGGGCTTCCGGAGCCGGCCGCGAAGTGCTCGCCGAGGGCGACCTGTCCGTCCCGCGCTTCCGACGCGCCCAGCACGAGATCGGACTGGGCCACGCCCGTCGCATCGAGTTGAGTGACGCCGACTGCGCCGACGGCAAGGACCACCGCCGTGACGATCCAGATCGAGCGGTGCTTGCCGCGGATCCACCGTGCGAGTCTGGCCCAGACGCCGGCGGTGGGGATGCCGTGCTCGGCGGCGACCACCTCGGGTTCGTACTTGGGGCGGCGAGGCCAGAATGCCGCTCGTCCGAACGCGAACAGGATCGATGGAAGCAGTGTGAGTGCCGAGAGCATTGCGAAAGCGATGCCGATCGAGGCGACGGGGCCGAGCGCGCTATTCGATTTGAGATCGCTCAGCAGCAGGCACATGAGACCGGCGATGACGGTGCCGCCCGAGGCGAGGATGGGCTCGAACGATCCCTTGATCGCCGACATCGTGGCGCCCCATTTGTCGGAGTGCACGCGTAACTGCTCTCGATATCGCGAGACGTAGAGGAGGGAGTAGTCGGTCGCTGCGCCGATCACGAGGATGAACAGGATTCCCTGGGTCTGCCCGGAGAGCATGATGAGCCCCCACTTGGCCAGCCACCAGTTCGCGAGAAGCGCGACCGTGAGAGCGAAGAGGCTGGTGGAGAGCACTGCGATGGGGAGGAGCAGGGATCGATAGACCACGATGAGGATCAGGAACACTGCGAGCAGGGCGACGCCAAGCAGCAATCCGTCGATTCCGGAGAAGGCCGCGACCAGATCGGCTGTGAAGCCGGCTGGTCCGGTCACGAACACCGTGACGCCTTCGGGCGCGCTGCCGCGGAGGTGGTCGCCGATCTCGGCGACTGTCGTCTTCACGTTCTCGGTGTCGCTGATCGGCACGAAGAGCTGTGCCGCCGTGCCGTCCTCTGAGGGGATGAGCGGTGAGAGCTCGTCGGCGACTCCGGCCACCGCGTCGGGGAGCTCTGCCGAGGCCTCGGAGAGCGTCGTGAGTTGCGCCTCCGTGAGTGTGCGCTCGCCGACGAAGACGACGACCGCGGGTATCGCTTCTGAGTCCCTGAAGTCGCCCAACCGCTGCTGCACCTTCGTGGCTTCGGCGGAGGAGGGGAGGTAGGCCGTCTGGTCGTTGGAGGAGACTTCGCTCACTTTGCCGAAGTAGGGCCCACCGATTCCTGCTCCTGCGAACCAGACGAGGATCAGGATGGAAGGAATGAGCACGCGGAGCCACTTCGGCACTCGGGATTGCGGGGGAGTCGTCGTCATCTCTCGTCACCTATGCGCTGGATCGGTATACAGGAATTTAGCTAGCCTGGATAGGAATAAGCCTAGCATGCATCTCATTGACCGGTAGCATGTCCGTATGCAGGCGAAATCGACAGACTCGGAGACGGGTGGCAGCAGTGTCTATCATCTGGACTCCAGCGATCCGATGGGAGAACTCGTCGATCGCTCGCAGCTCACGTCCGAGGACATCCAGGAGATCAACCGGATTATGACCGCGATGGCCGCATTGCGGGAGGCAGAGGAGCGTCTCTCAGAGGCCTCGCTCCGTTACATGAAGCTGAACCGCACCGACATGCGCGCCTTGCATTTCCTGATCGTCGCGGAGAACAACACACAGATCGTGACTCCGAGCGCGATCGCCGAGCACCTGAAGATCTCCACAGCCTCCACGACCAAGCTGCTCGATCGTCTGGAGAAGGGCGGGCACATCGTTCGCCGCACCCACCCGACGGATCGCAGGGCGCTGAGCATCACGGTACAACCCGAGACCCGCTCAGCAGCGATGCGGACCGTCGGAAGACAGCACGCCAAGCGCTTCATCGCCAGTATCGGCCTGAGCTCGCAGGAACGCGCCGTCGTCGCCGACTTCCTCGAGAACATGGCGAGCCAGCTCGAGGTTCGAGAAGGGGAGTGGACTGCCTCCGAGCCTCAGCCGGCTACACCCGCTCGTACTGGCGGGCCTGGCTCTTCACCCCGGTGAAGCGGAATGGACCTGCGGTGACGCGCGGAGTCTCGTAGTCCTCGGCGCTCGACCGCTCGGTCGCGTGCAGTTCTCGGTAGGAGGCGACGTCGAGCGGATCGCGTGCCTCAAGGCTCGCGTAGAAGCGCTCGGCCGCCTCGGGGTCGAAGTAACCGGGTCGCACGATCCCGGTCAGGAACTCGCTGACACTTCCCGAACCGTAACTGAAGAGCCCGACGCGCTTCCCCTCGAGCTCGCGGTCGTGATGCAGCAGAGCGGCGAGCCCGGCGAACACGGAAGCGGTGTAGGAATTGCCGAGGCGGCGATTGTACAGCGTACCTGTCGCGAGACCGGTATCGCGCGCGGCCTCGGCCGCGACGGTCTCGCCGGGCAGTTCCAGCCCCAGATCCACGCCGGTGAGTTGCGCGAGATGCGCCTGAGCCTTCTTCGCCATTTTGGTGAACGGCTGATGGTAGATGATCCGGTCGATCTCGTCGATTCCGGCTCCGCCATGGTCCTGGAGGTCGTTCCATGCTCCCGTGAGGGCATCGAGGTACGCCGACATCGAGAGCTTTCCATCGACCACGGCGGTGGTCGAGTCGTTGGGGCGCCAGAAGTCGTCGACGTCGTCGGTGAAGATACCGGCTGCCAGTTCGATCTCGAGGAGCGCAGGATTCGCGGCGACCAGCATGGCAACGGCACCGGCTCCCTGCGTCGGTTCGCCCGGACTGTCCAGCTGATACCTGGCGATATCGCTGGAGATGATGAGCACTCGCTCGCTCGGGTTCCTGCTGACAATGCCGATGGCTGCCTGAAGCGCGGCGGTTCCGCCATAGCAGGCCTGCTTGAGTTCGACGACGCGCACCTGGCTGGGCAGCCCGAGGAGACGCTGCACTGGCACGCCCGCGGCCTTCGACTGGTCCACCCCCGACTCAGTCGCGAACATCACCGTGCGGATGCCCTCGACACCGTGACGCTCGATGATCGGCAACGCAGCTGCCGCTCCCATGGTGACAATATCTTCGTCAGGAGCAGGAAAACTGAATTGATCCTGTCCGAGACCCAAACGGTACTTCGCCGGATCGGTGCCGTTGGAACGAGCCAGATCGGCGAGATCGACCACGTGATGAGTCGTCGTGATCTCCAGATCGTGAATTCCGATCGGGGTGGCAGCAGTCGAAGCACTCATGCGCTCGGCTTCTCCTTTCGCTCCAGAAGTAGGTGTGTGGCCATCAGTTCACCGGGGTTGGTCTGCGCGGCGAGCAGCGAAAGCTCTCCGCACAGTACCGTAGCGGCCATCAGCGCGGCCAGGCGACGAGAATTCTCACCGGGCTCGCGATCCTCGCGGCAACCCAGCTTCTCCAGCGCGTCATTGACATGCGAGAGGTGTTTTCCGTTACCAACAGTACCAACGATGAGGTGAGGCAGCGTACACGAGAAGTAGAGGCCTTCTTCCCGTTCTTCCGCGTAGGTGATCCCCTGCGACCCCTCGACGATGTTCGCGGCATCCTGTCCTGTCGAAAGGTAGAAGGCCAGCAGCATGTTCGCATAGTGGGCGTTCGCCGAGCGAAGCGCTCCCGCGATCGTGCTGCCGACGAGATTCTTGCGCACGACCAGGTCCACGATCTGACGCGCGGTCGAGCGAAGGCGCCGCTCCACCACCTCGTGCGGAATGAGGATCTCGGCCACGACGTTCTTCCCGCGCCCGAGGATTCCGTTGACTGCGGTTGCCTTCTTGTCGGAGCAGAAGTTTCCTGAGATCGACCCGTACTCGAGGCCGATTCCCCAGGACAGGATGCGCTGCATGAGCGCGTCGGAGGCATTGGTGACCATGTTATGGCCCGATGCGTCGCCCGTCCTGAACGCGAAGCGCACGAAGAGGAGATTGCCGACGACTTCGGAGTGGGCCTCGATCAGCCTGGCGTGACGACTCCCTTCCGCGACGACTTCGGCCAGCTCGCCGAATCTTTGCTGCACGATGCTCGCGCCGTGCTCCGCAACCACCGCGCTCGGGGTGACGAAAAGCACCGATCGGCTCATGCGCTCATCGACCACGACCGTACGAATGCCGCCTTCGACTTCGCGTGAAATTGAGGCCCCACGTCCTACCGAAGGCCACAACGGGGTCTCGTAGGTGGCGAGGGGCACGGAGATCTCGGTGTACGGAGCGCCAGGAGAGACAGCCTCTCCGCTGACGCGGAGCGGACCGACCCAGCGCGTCGGCACCTCTGTCGAGAAGGTTTCAGCGGTGTTCACGGCATCTGGCTCCTGGCTTGTACGGTCTCGGTCTGATGGGGCAAGTCTGAGCCGGCGGTCGAGGATCGGCGAGCGAGTCCCGCGGCATCGATTCCTCGCAGTAGACAGTACTCTGCCAACCGTCCCCGGACGAGCATGTCGGTCGAGGTGAGCTGAGCCGGGGACGGGGATCCGAGCAGGGCGAGGAGAGCCGTGGTCTGTTCCTGCCACTGCCGAACGAGGGGCACAAGCAACTCCGCGCCACCCGTGCGAACCGTCTCGAGGAAGGTGCCGGCGACGCCAACCGCCTTCGCCCCTGCCGCGAGTGCTTTGACGACGTCGAACGGGTTGCGTACTCCGCCGGAGGCGAGCAGCTCGGGACCGTTCGCGGGAGCGTCGAGCAGGCAGGCCATCGCCGACTGCCCGAATCCGGCGAGCATCGCATAGCTGCCCTGCGGGCCGCTGCGCCTGGCGTCCTCGATGCGCAGGAAGTCCGTGCCGCCGGTGCCGCTCACGTCGGCGACGGACGCGCCGAGCTCGACGATGCGCTCGAGGGTGCGGCGGCTCAAGCCGAAACCGACCTCCTTGACCACGACGGGAACCGGGGATGCGGCGATCAGCGTCTCGAGAGAGCGCTGCCAGCTCGAAAAGTCCCGACCGCCCTCCGGCATGACGGTCTCCTGCACCGCGTTGAGGTGCACCTGCAGCGCGTCGGCGCTCAGGAGATCGACCGCGCGAAGCGCGTCGTCGGCGGGACGGCCGACACCGAGGTTGGCCATGACAAAACCGTCGGGGTTCTCCTCGCGGATCACCGTGAATCCGCGTTGAATGGTCTGGTCGCCGGGGGCGTCCAGCGCGATGGACACCGAACCGCACGCCATGGCGAGACCGGTTTCGCGGGCAGCGATGGCGAGTTCTCGATTGATGATCCCCGTCTGCTGCGTGCCACCCGTCATCCCGTTGATGTAGAACGGGGCGTTCCACCGCCAACGATCGACGGTTACCGAGAGATCGACGTCTGCGGCATCGATGCCATCGAGCGCGTGATGCAAGAACTCGACCTCGTCGAAATCGCGGTGCCCGGGCGCATGAGCGCGCTGCTCGGTCGCCAGCTCGACGTGATCGTCCTTGCGTGCTGCTCGTACTGCAGGCGATTCAGCGCTCATTCGCGCCTCCTTCTATGATCTGCGACGATTCGTGCACTTCAAGGTCGAGGGGGGTGATCCCGTGCTGTTCCCACTCTCGCAGAATACCGGGGATATCGCTGGACGAAGCGGCGAGTGCGATCCCGCAGTCTCCGCCGCCCGCACCCGAGGACTTCGCGGCCGCACCGTGCGCTTCTGCAATCGCGCAGAGCCGACCGAGCGTCGGTGTCTCGATGACGATGCCGCGATCCTCGCCCAGCTGACCGAGGAGTGCGCGAGCATCTCGGATCGCGGTACTCGCCGACCGGGCCTCTTCGCTGCCCGAGCCGAGAGCCGTCGAGAATGCGTCGACGCAGGCACGGCTCCGCTCCAGGAACGCCTCCCGTCGCGACGCATCACGCACCGGATCAGTCGAGGCGGCGACGCGATCCACGAGCTGTGCGGTGGATGCCGGTGTCCCCGTCCAGCCGACGAGCAGCGCAAAACCTGTGGGCGAGGGCAGTCGCTGTACGTCGCATGTCCGCCACAGTTCGCTCTCGATCGCGGATGCGATGCCGTGCCGCTTCCGATGCGAGCGCAACGCGGCACGGTCAGGGGAGCGGTAGCGGATCCATCCGCCGAATGTACTCGCCGCAAGATCTCCTCCGGAAGCCCGTGGGGAGATGTCGATCGTCGCAAGCAGTGCGATCTTGAAGCGGTCCAGCGGGCTCAAATCGAGTCCGTAGAGTCGATCGAGCGCCTCGATCGTCGCGACCGTCACGGCAGCAGAGGATCCGAGTCCGTACTTGCGGCCGTCGGTCTCGTCGAGTTCGCTGTCGATCTCGATGTCGAAATGGCGTCCGGGCACGAGGCGCGCCGCACACAGCTCGTCGATCGCGCGGATCGCGGCGGCGACGTGATCGCTCGCGACCGGCGGCGTCGCATCGGCCCGTTCGCGCAATCTGACGCGCAGATAGCGATCGACCGCGACGAGCACCGCGGGTTCGCCTGGCTCGACGACCGCGTACTCACCGACGACGAAGAGTTTGCCGGGTGCGCGAGTCTCGATCAAGCCGTGCCCTCCACGGAGAGATCTTCGATGAGTTCGGCTCCGGCACCCGCTCCGACCACGCGCACGGCTCCGTAGCGCGCCAGCGCGTCGGCAACCGCCTGTGCCTGCTCCGGACGGGAGATCACGGCGATATTCGGGCCGGCGTCCGCCGTTGCGTAGGCTTCGATGCCTTCCTCGCGCAGTGCCGCGACGGCGTCGAAGATCGCGATGCTGGTGGGGGAGAGATAGCGGATGGGCGGGTCGGCGGACTGGATCACCGCATGCATTCTCATGGCGTGGGTCTCGGTGATCCGACCGATCCGGGAGAAGTCGCGATCGCGGCACGCTTCGAGCATTGCCTCCAGGCTCTGCTCGGTCGATTCGATCCAGCCGCGGTAGTACGGCGAGGTGAGCGCGGTGCGACGCATCGCGACGCGACTCGAGATCGCCTTCTGGCGAGCATCGACCGTGACGATGATCATGCTCATCTCCGGAGCCTCGACCGGTTCCGCGAACGACGTCTCATCACCCTCGCCGGCGTGCCAGACACTGATCCCCGAGACGAGTGAGCGGGCAGCGGAACCCGAGCCGCGACGGGCGAGACGACTCAGCGCATCACGATCGAGATCGAGCCCGTACGCCGAGGCCGAGGCCACCGCGAGCGCCGCGAAGCCGGAGGCGGACGAGGCGAGTCCCGCGCCAGTCGGCGCCTCATTGCGCGAATGCACCGACGCGTGCTGCGATGCGCCCGCGAGCGTGCGGACGAGGTCGAGGAAGCGGGCGACCCGGACGAGGGAGTCGCCTGTCTGGACGGTGCCGTTCAGCGTGAACTCGTCTTCGGCGAGCCCCTGCCGAATCTCGACCGTCGTTGTGGTGGGGTACGCGTCGAGCGTGAGGGACAGGCTTCCGGCTGCCGGGAGCATCAGCGCTTCGTCGCGTTTGCCCCAGTATTTGACGAGTGCGATATTCGGAAAGGCACGGGCGGTCGCGGCGGTCATGCGGCGGGCACCGTGGCCGTCCAGGTGCGGGTCGCCCCGGCGTCGCGCAGCCTGCTCCCGAGCTGTTCCGCATGCTCAGCGGAATGGGCGAGCGCGATGATGCATCCGCCCAGGCCGCCGCCGGTGAGCTTCGCACCGAAGGCACCAGCCTCGTGCGCCGCGGACACCAGGCCGTCGAGCGTGTCGGAACTCACGCCGATGGCATGCAGAACCTCGTGGGCCTCCCGCATTCGCGCTCCGATCGCGAAGCGATTTCCCGAGGCGAGATCGTCGATCGCGCCTTCCGCGATCTCCGCGAGGTGCGAGAGCAACTGCTCCATACCTTCAGGGTTCTGCTCGCGTCGCATACGCACTGCTCCCACCGCCTCCGCCGTGGAACCGGCGATGCCGGAATCGGCGAGTACGAAGCTCAGCGGAGCGCCGATGCGCACGGGGGAGACTGCACCGAAATCGAAGCGAATCGCTCCGTCCGAGGTGACCGCACGTGCGTCCAGCCCGCTCGGATTGCCGTGCGCCACCCGCTCAGCCTGCTGCACGATGTCGTACAGCCCGGCGGTCGTGAGCTGTACCCCGGCCCAGCTGGTGACGCCGCGCGCGATGGCTGCGGCTACTGCGGCGCTGGACCCCAGTCCCCGCGAGTGCGGGATGGCACTCAGGATCTGGATGCGGATTGCGGCATCGCTCGCCCCGCAGTAGGCGAGTGCGGCGTGAATCGCGGTTACGACGGGTTGCAGGCGGGCGGGGGCTGCCGATGCGTCCCCCGAGAAGAGTTCGCTCTCGATCCGGAGTCCCTCGGTCGTGCTCTCGACCCGGGCCTCGGCTGCGAGTTCGTGGATGGGTACTGCGATCGCGGGTGCTCCATAGACGACGGCGTGCTCGCCGAAGAGGATCGCCTTGGCGTGAGCGGTTCCCTCGAACTGCGGCAGCTGTGAGCTGCGAGAGCCGTTCGCTGCTTCCCCGTCAAGGGGAAGGCGGATCGGAAGGGTGCTCGTCATGCGGATCCGTTTCGCTCTGCCTGTTCTAGTTCTGGTCACAGGTCGCGGACTGCCGCAACCGAATCGGGCAGGCACGCTGCCCATAGCTTCCAATATTCTAGCCATTCGGCCCGCCAGAGTCTGGAATCGCATTCAGCGAGGCGCGAACGCGAGCGACTTCTGAGTTTCCCGGGTGTGGTGCAATAGAAGGTATGAGTCTTCGAGTGCGCGACACGGCCTCGATGCTGCACGTCGATATGGACTCGTTCTTCGTTTCCGTGGAGCTGCTCGATAGCCCGCAGCTGCGGGGTCTGCCGAGTGCGGTGGCGCACGACACACTGCGCTCGGTGGTCTCGAGCGCGAGCTACGAGGCGCGCGAGTTCGGCGTGCGTTCGGCTATGCCGGTCGCGCGCGCGAAGCAGCTCTGCCCACAACTCGTCCTCATCGATCCCCATTTCGAAAAATACCGTGCCGCCTCACGCGCGGTCATGGAGATATTCCAGGAGTTCACGCCGCTCGTCGAACCGCTCAGCATCGATGAGGCGTTTCTCGACGTCGCCGGATCAGTGCGACTCTTCGGCCCGCCGGTCGAGATCGCGAAGCAGTTACGGGCTCGGGTTCGAGAGCGTACCGGCCTGCCCGCATCCGTCGGCCTCGCCTCCACGAAGCACGTGGCGAAGCTTGCTTCGCAGCGGGCGAAACCCGATGGGGTTCTTGAGATCGCGCCGGCACGTACCCTTGCGTTCCTCCACCCGCTCCCGGTCGAAGCGATTTGGGGCGTTGGCGCTGCGACAGCGAAATCATTGCACGGCCGGGCCATCCATACGGTCGGGGACCTGGCGCACGAGCCGGTCGAGAGTCTGCGCCGCATCGTGGGCAACGCGAGCGCGCAACGACTGCACGATCTGGCGAATGGCAGGGACGCACGCGAGGTGGAGACGCGACGCGTCGAGAAGAGCATCGGGCATGAGGAGACGTTCGCGTTCGACGAGCAGTCACGCGATGCACTCGAGCGGGAGCTTCTGCGCCTTGCCACGCGCACGGGTGAGCGGCTGCGTCAGCACGGCCTCTCGGCGAGGACGGTCGCGATCAAGGTGAGGTACGACGACTTCCAGACCGTGAGTCGCTCGCGGACGCTGACCGAGGCGACGAGTGCCACCCAGCGGATCTATCAGACGGCGTGCGAACTCTTCAGCTCGCTCGGCAGCGCACCGGACGGCGGTCCGGTCCGTCCGGTGCGCTTGATCGGGGTTCGCGCGGAGCAGCTCGCCCCCGAGGGGAGCGACCCGGCAGGCTTGTGGAGCGAGGATGAGGAGTGGCGCGCATTGGATCAGGCGGTCGACGATGTGAAGGGCCGATTCGGGCGCGACGGTCTGACCTCGGCGAGACTGCTCGCGCCGCGCAAGCATGTGGTGGATCCGCGTTCGCTTGAGGATCCGTAGGGATCAGCTCTCTGCCATTCGCAGCACGGAGTCGAGGATCGCGGCCAACCAGTCGTAGACCATCACGGTTCCTCGGGTGTCCTCGTCCTCGAGCAGCCGGGCGTGATCGGCCTCCTCGACGAGACCGATGCGCGCGGCGATCGCGAGCCGAAGCGAGGTCAGGGTGCGTACCCATGCCGACATCGTCGTCGCAGTGATATCGACCTCGATGGGATCATCAGCGGTCTCGGTTCCCGTGCCGAGGCCCAGCGCACTCATGACTTCGAGGGCATCGTGCAGCTTCCGGTTCACGAGCCCCTGCTCGGTGAGTCGTCTGAACGACGATGCCTCATGTTCGTCCTCGAATGCGTCGGGGAAGAGCCTGGCCAGCGCGGGATCCTCGGGAGGCGCATCGGTTCCGCCGACTTCCAGACTCGCGAAGAGCGGGTCGGGATCGAGCGCTGTGCCGCTGTGGCTCTGCAGCAGCGCCGCGAGCTGAGCGATGAGGCCGTCCAGCAGCTTCGCCTCATCGAGATCGAGGCGCAGGCGGAGACCTCCGCCGGGGAGCGGGAGCAACCTCATTCGGCGCCCGCTTGTCTCACGGTGGCCCAGAGCCCGTAGCCGTGCATGGCTTCGACGTGCAGTTCCATCGAATCCCGTCCGCCCTCGGCGACCACTGCACTGCCCTGCTGATGCACCCTGAGCATGAGTTCCTCCGCGAAGGCCTGTTCGAAGCCGAAATGAGTGCGGAAGACATAGGTCACATACGACATCAGGTTGACCGGGTCATCCCAGACCACCGTCTGCCAGGGACGCTCGGCGAGGAGCTGTTCGCTGCGCCCGGTCGTTGCGCGTGTGTGCGGAGCCGGGAACCCCATGGCGGTCAGCCCCAACCCAGCTCGTGGATACGGGACTCGCTGATCCCGTAGAAGTGCGCGATCTCGTGCACGAGGGTGATTCGGATCTCGGCGACGAGTTCGTCCATATCTGCGCAGTGTTCGAGCAGGTTCTCTCGGTAGAGAATGATGCGGTCCGGTTCCTCTCCGTAGCCGTACGCATCGCGTTCGGCGAGTGAAAAACCTTCGTAGACTCCCAGGATCTCGCTGCCGTCCTCCGGTCGGTCCTCGACGAGGAAGATAACGTTGTCGAGTTCGCGCAGCATGTCTTCATGCAGTGTGTCGAGACCCTCTCCCACGAGGATCTCGAAGTCTTCCTGCGACACGCTGAACATGTTCTCACCCTAACAAGGGCGGGTCGTGATTACATCCTCGCTTCGGGCATTCCCGGAGGTCGATGCCTGCCGGGCGCGGGGCTGCACAGGACATGCCGTGCCGCCGATTCGGCGCACGGGTGATGAATGGGTTATGATCGTGGGGTTGCCCGGTGAGCCTCGGCTCGATGGGACAGCATGGTGGGCATAGCTCAGTTGGTAGAGCACCGGCTTGTGGTGCCGGTGGTCGCGGGTTCAAGTCCCGTTGTCCACCCCGAGAAAATGACCCCGACGATATGTCGGGGTCATTTTTGTGCCACGAGATATTCCTTCTTCGCGACACTTTTGCGTGCGCACGCGCTCTCTTCTCTATAAGGCGAGTGTCGTCAGCCCTGAGGCCTCGCTCTGATGAATGCGCCAATCCAGTGCGTTCGGGGGGACCAGGGCAGAGGGAACCAGGAGTGTGCGCATGTCACAGAACGCCACTGAATCGAAGAAACGCGGAGCGCGCAGATGGCTCAAGCTGCTGCTCGTCGCCAGCATCCTGGTGATGCCGGCATTCTCGACCGCTGCGTACGCCGACGCGCCCGTCGGCACGAACGTGTGGATCGGAAGCAAACAGGGCTATGGTGGGACCGCGATCTTCCCGGTCTATCTGCAGACACCCGCCGACGCATCGAACCCTGGAGAACCGGACTACTGGGGGTACTGCATCGAGAATCGCGTCGATGCTGAGACGCGCATCGGAGGAACGGTCAAGGACCCGGCGGACTTCCTGGGCAGCAACCTCTTCACCGACCCCGCGGTGCAGGGCAAAGTGCTCTGGGTTCTCGCCCACAGCTATCCTGCGCTGAGTCTGCAAGAGTTCGGAGCGGCCGCGAACGTGGCGGGGATCTCACGCAACGATGCGATCGAAGCGACGCAGTACGCCATCTGGCGATACACGGACGTTGGATTCGATTCGGCCTGGAACTGGGAGAGCTCCGACTCGGAGACCGCCTACTGGTATCTGGTGGACGGAGCCAATGCCGCGCCTGGAATGACGCAATCCGACTTCGAGGCGACGGTCTCGATCACCGGGTCGCCGACCGTTCACACCGCGGGCTCGCTCGTGGGTCCGTTCGTCGTGCACACGAATCTGGCTGCGGCGACGGTGACTGCCGATCCGGCGCACGCCCTGACGGACGCGAGCGGTGCCGCGATCGACCCGAGCGCTGTGGTCGATGGACAGGAGGTGTATCTCGATCTCCGTCAGGCGACGGCGGCGGGAGCCGCGACCGTGAGCGCTCAGGTGCCCGGCTCGAGCGCGAGCGGCCGCATCCTCTCGGTGCCCACTGTCGATGGCGGCACGGCGACCGCGGCTGACCATGCGCAGACGCTCGCGATCATCGCCGCCGATCAGAAGGTGACCGTCGCGCAAGCCCAGGTCAGCTGGACGGCGCTGATGCAGCCGGAGCTCTCGACTTCGCTCGTGGACGCCGCCGACGGGGACCAGGTGCTGCCGTCGAACGGCGGCACGGTGATCGACCGCATCAGCTATCTGCACCTCACCCCGGGGACGGAGTACACGGTCGTGGGTGAACTCATGCGCAAGTCTGACGGCTCATCGACCGGGATCACCGGAACCGCGACCTTCACGCCCCTCGCGCACTCGGGCATGGTCGAGGTGACCTTCACGATTCCAGCTGGCTTCGCCGGACACTACCTGGTGGCGTTCGAATCGCTGTACGAGTCCCAGGTGCTCCGAGCGCGGCACGCCGACATCGATGACGCTGCCCAGACCGTTCTGGTCCGGCACGCCGCAGCCGGAGCTGCGGCCGCACCCGCGACAGGTCCCCACGCTGCGCTGGCGAACACCGGATCCGCGTTCCCGATGCTCGGCTGGGGCGCGGGGGGACTCTTGCTGGTCATCGCGGGCCTCGGTCTCTGGCGGGGGAGCCGCATCCTTCGATAGCGGACCGGGGCGGGCTCGC
>JBEBSS010000028.1:0-36274 GCA_040394175.1 Leucobacter soli
GATTACACCGCTGCTGAACCCTCGCAAGGCTTCTACTTGCGGGGGTTCTTTTATTCTCCCGGGCCGATTGGGGGGTGCCGGGCGGCTCCGCCATCATCCCGCGCGCAGCCGATGGGACTTCTCGCGGTGCGGAGGTTCGGATCTGGACGCAGACCTCGGGGCGGTGAAGCGTCAGGCGGTCTGCACGGTTGGGAGTGCGCGCAGCGCAAGGGCCTGGCTTCCCGCGAAGATCGCAATATCGATGGCGACGGCGAGCACCGCGACCACGGTCAGCAGCGTTCCGGCAGCGACCACGCAGACCGCGACCAGGAGCGCGGCGAGGATGTTCACGCCCATCACCATGCGCAGCGCGGTCCGGATACGGAGGCGCAGGAGCATCCAGAGCACGAGGCCGGCCCAGAGGACGACTGCGATGCCAACAGCGGCGATCAGTGCTTCCGGGAGCGCGACGACTGCGGCGATGGGAGCGGCGCCGAGCGCGACCGCCGCACCCAGGAGGGTGCAGTAGATCGCGTCGAGCCGAAGGCTCCACATGCCGAGCGTGCGTCCTTCAATTCGCTTCATACTGTCAGAGTCTAGCCACGAGGCGGGCTATGCGCGGTAGTTCGGATCCATTGGATCTCGCAGTCCTTCGGGCTCACGCACGACAACTGGGCGGTCGGAATACCGGGCAACGAACAGGTCGATGATCGTCAGCAGCGCGGCAAGACCCACAATGATGTAGACGACTTGCGAACCGACGGAACCCTCTCCGAAGATCGCGTCCACCAGATTGAAGTTGAACATCCCGACCAGTCCCCAGTTCAGCCCTCCGACGATGACAAGAATCTTGGCAATGACTAGCAATACTCGCATGGCAATCTCCTTTGTTTCAATCCAGACTCAACGGGGAAGCGGGATCGCCGCAACCCCTGGTGAACAGGGGAGGGGCGTGGTATAAATTGGCCTCTCCGGCGTCAACGCAGGCGCGAGTGCGCGCGATGCGGGCATCGGGGAGTGCTTCGAGAGCGCAAGCGAATGGGCGCCCTGAGCTGCACAGCAGCGCAGATGCGGTTCTCGCGCGAATCATGATCTACCGCCCGGTATCGCGGTCGGCGCGTGGGCGGGTTCGCCGTCTGGGCGGTGCGTTGCCTCGGTGGTCGGAGTTTCGCGCGACTCGGTGAGCGCCGCCCGATGAAGCCGGGCAGCGCTCAGCGGAGCTACTTGCGGTTGTTCAGCACCGTGGCTGCTGCCTGATTCTTGTCGCGTTTTGCAGCCTTCTTCTCTTTGGCTGACATTGCTGCGGGCTTCTTTGCGGCCTTCTGGCCTCGATCTTTGGACATCTCGATGCCCTCATTTCCGGGTATTGACACCCATGGCCGACCCTAGCTCATTCGCATGTCATTCCGTCGGACGCAGCGGATGGCATCCGGCTCAGGAGGCGGCCTTATGGGTCGCCGCATGAAGAAGGGGTGACCGGCCGAAGCCGATCACCCCTTTGCAGGTTCGTGGAGCTCGAGTTAGAGCGCTACGATCTTCGTTGCCTGCATGCCCTTCGGGCCGCGTTCTGCCTCGAACTGAACCTTCTGGTTCTCTTCGAGGTTGCGGTATCCACTGGTCTGGATTTCGCTGTGGTGTGCGAACAGGTCAGCGGTTCCATCATCGGGGGAGATGAATCCAAATCCCTTGTCAGCGTTGAACCATTTGACGGTGCCTGTGGCCATGACGTCATTCCTTCATTGTCTGGGATCACGTGGTGATCTTTGTAAAACCGCAACGATCTTCGTTGCGGTGGATTAGGGGGCGCTGTGCGGAGCGCGTGCGGGTGGGGTGCGGACAGGAGTGGTGCGTCCGTCCGGGGAGATGAACCCGGCAAGCTCGCCAGGCAGAGTGGCGACTCCGACCGCGGAAGCGGCGGATTGCCGAGAGAGTGGAGCCCGTGAGGCCGTCTGGGAAAAGATACAAACCGTTCGATAAAAAGAGACCGCCGTTATCGGCTGATCGTACGAAGGCGATGATTCAAATGCTTGCCCCGTATGTTCAGGGGCTATCAAGTCGGTCCGGGTGATCCCGGCAGAAACGCAACTTCCTGCGCCTTGCTCATGCAACTCTACCTCATTGTGGGCCGATCATGCTGTGAATCGCGAGGTTGGGTCTCGCGGCGCTCGGCCTATGGCTCCGAGACGCTCGGAGATGCCCGGAATCGCTGAGGGGCTGGCCTTTTCGGGGAGCCTGAGTTAACTTTCGAGAAAGAGCATTCTTGCTCGGGGCCGAGGTGCCTGATGTGTCAGTACGATTCGAAGTGTCCGACGATTCAGCATTATCCGGGAGCGCTGTGCCCAGTGGAGGAGCAGCGCAGGAAACGCGAGCGGCAGGTGCTGTTCGGCCTGCTCGCGCTCAGCGTGTGTGTCGCGGTGGCGGGTCTCTGGTGGACGTTCTTCAGGTAGAGCCCGGCATCTGGGGACGCCATCCTGGCAATACTCACAGTCTCGGTGTGGAGTGCGTGATGCGGGGTAGTGTCAGCCGAAGAGGCTCAAGACCTTCTTGGGGCTCTCAGAGGAAGCAGGGACATCATGTCCAACGATCAGAATGCAGCATCGAAGCCTCAGGATCCCGCTCAGGAGGCCGCCGGTGTGTCCACCGGAGAAAAGGTGCCGGGGAAGCCCGAGCATCCGCACCAGACGCAGCCTGCAGGCAAGTAGCGTCTGACGCCTTCCTGTCTGAGCTCATGCCTCCGTTCTCTGCGAAGAACGGGGGCATCGTTCGTTGTCCGGAGGCGAAGCCGGTGCTCTCGCTCGGGAGGGCCCTGCCGGCTTGCGCTCCCCGGCGCACAACAGGTATCGGCATCGCAGGGTCTGCGGCGGGGCTCGCGTGTGTGCTGGACGCATGCGTGAAGCTGTGAGGCGTACATGTTCGGGGCGTACCGTTCAGTCATGGAGACACAATTGCAGACGGGCCGCCCGGGATCCGGGCCGCTGGGGTTAAGTTCAGTGCTGGCCAGCTCGCTGCCCGCGGCGCTCATGACCGCTGACACGCCAGACCGGTACACCGTCGAGGCCGTGTTCACTCGTCGGCCCGAGCGAGACGAGATCATCGGCATTCTCGGAGACGAGACGCGTGAGTTGCTTGTTCGGTCCGGGTATCCGACCGTCGAGCTGACGATCTCGGATCGCCGGTTGGAGATCGCGAATACGAACCTCGAAGAGTTGCGCGACGGACTCGCCCGCGTCCTCGCGGATCGGCTCGCAGAGATCAGCGCCGGAATGTACGCGAGCCAGGAGGCGGCTGCGGTTCGCTTCCAGGACGCGGCGGAATCCGAGCAGGCCAGGGCTGCAGCCGTGGTCGCTCTTGCAGAATCGGTCATCTTTCGCCCCTCGGAGGGCTTCGCGCCGAGCACTTCCGAGTCCGTGCGCACCGAGCAGGCTTCGAGCGACCGCGGCCAGATCGACGACTGGACCGATGAGGGAGGCCACGGGCGCTGATCGCGCCACCGGCTGAGGAGATTCGAGATGCATCATGGACGGGTACCGCTTGACCGCACCGGCTGCGGAGAGAACCTCAGGGGGTAGACCGGCATCGAGCGAGTTCTCGGAACTCGCGAAGGTCATCCGCGACAGCGGCTTGCTCCGCCGCCGGTACGGATACTACTGGGCGAAGCTCATCGGGCTTCCGCTGCTCCTCGCGGCAGGGATCCTCGGGTTCGTCTGGATCGGCGACACGTGGTGGCAGCTGTTCACGGCCGCGATCCTCGCAGTCCTGTTCACGCAGATCGCCTTTCTCGGTCACGACTCCGCGCACCGCCAGATTTTTGTGTCGGGCAAGTGGAACGACTGGGTGAGCATCGTGCTCGGGGATCTGCTGGTGGGCATGAGCTATGGCTGGTGGCAGCACAAGCACACCCGGCATCACGCCAATCCGAACAAGCTGGATTCGGATCCGGATATCGAGCTTCCTGTCATCGTCGTCGCCCCGGATCGCAATGCGCCCAGGGGTCGGATCTTGCAGTGGCTGCGTGGCCATCAGGGTATGTTCTTCTTTCCCATCCTGCTGTTCGAGGGTGTCTCGCTGCATGCTTCAGGTGTCAGGCGAGTCGTGACACCGGGCCAGATGAGACGACGATGGGCGGAAATCGGGTTCCTGTCCGTTCGCCTCATCGGGTTTCCGCTCCTGGTGTTTCTGGTGCTCTCTCCGGGAATCGCCTGCGTGTTCCTTGCCGTGCAACTCGGCGTCTTCGGGTTCTACATGGGTATTTCGTTCGCTCCGAATCACAAGGGGATGCCAATCGTTCCGCGCGATCTCACCCTCGATTTCCTCCGGAGACAGGTGCTCATGAGCCGGAACATTCGAGGGAGCAGGCTGCTCGATACGGCGATGGGCGGTCTGAACTACCAGATCGAGCACCACCTCTTCCCTTCGATGCCGAGACCGCATCTGCGGGGAGCGGCTCCGATTGTTTCTGCTTACTGCCGCGAGCATGACGTGCCATACACCCAGGTCGGGCTGTTCGCCTCGTACGCGATCATCGTGCGCTACATCAATCGGGTCGGACTCGGGGAACGCGATGTGTTCTCCTGTCCGCTCATTGAGCAGCGCAGTTACCTGACGTCCGTCACGAAGTGACGGACGTCAGCCCTTGAGAGAGAAGATGCAGCAGAGGATCGAGCCGATCGGAAATCCGGATCTCACGGGAATGAGCGAATCCTCCCGTTCTGAGGCGGTGCGTGTGCCGCACGCTGCGGTCGTGTACCACCCGGTGAATGTTCCGCTCGAGCGCGTCAGAAGGGCGGTCGCGGACGCGGAGCGGCGTCACGGGTGGGGACCGACGCAGTGGCATGAGACCAGCGCGCAGGACTCCGGTAGGTCCGCCGCCGAGCGGGCAGTCGCCGATGCGCCGAGTGTCGTTCTGGTCGCGGGAGGGGACGGGACGGTCCGTGCGGTGGTGGAAGCGATATATGAGCAGCGCGTCCCGGTCGCGCTGGTGCCTACGGGGACGGGAAATCTGCTGGCCCGCAACCTCGGTGTCCCGCTGCATCGCATCGAGGCGTGCGTGGAGATCGGGTTCTCCGGCTCGCCGCATGCGATCGATGTGGGTATCGCGGAGCTCGAGGATGAGGAGGGGAGGCGGAGGGGGCATCTTTTTCTCGTGATGGCTGGGATCGGGCTGGATGCGCAGATGGCCGAGCATACGAGCGCACTCGCGAAGAAGCACCTCGGTTGGCTCGCCTATGTCTCTCCGATCGCGCGGTCGATCATCGCCAATCGGCTCTTCCGGCTGGACTACCGCGTCGACCGCGGTCGTGTCCGGTCGACCCACGCGCACACGATCATCGTCGGCAATTGCGGTACGCTCACGGGAAACATGCTGCTCATACCGAACGCCGTCGTGGATGACGGGTTGCTCGATGTCGTGCTGATGCGTCCGAAAGGACGTTTCGGGTGGGCGAGGATCGGGACCCGCCTCACGATGCAGGGGATCGCCCGTCGTTCGCGTTTCAGCCGCAACCTCTTGCTGAGCGCTCCTGATTTGCAGGCGCTCGCGTATGCCCAGGGGCGGAAGTTCGAGGCACGGTTCGATACTCCGCACATCATCGAGCTTGATGGCGACAGCTTCGGGCACGTCGTTCGTGCGCGTATCAGCGTGCGTGCCGGTGCGCTGGTGCTGCAGACGGCTTGAGGCTGAGGGCGTGGATCGCGACGTCCCGCCTCGCTGCGGTTGCAACGGGAGAGGCGCGAACGGCCGTTCGAGCGACGCCAACCGTGAGCGCTCGTTTCGAGTGCTCACGGTTACAGGCTCACATGTTCTTGCGCCTGGCGCCCTGTCGAATGAATCCGAAGATCAGCGTACCGACGAAGAGCACGATTCCGATGATGGCCAACCAGAGCAGACCCTCGAATACGAATCCTACGATCGACAGCACCGCCCAAGCTACAAGCAAGATAAGAATTACTGTCCACATACTCGTCACGATACGCTTCATTCCTCTTGCGGTGTGCAGTCTGGCGATACTCACAGGAAATGCCGCGAGGGCGTCAGGGGAGGCAGTGCTGGCGAATGCGGCATCGATCTCCGCCGCGCGGGGATCGTTGGCCTGCCACGGTTCAGGTCGGGCGGCCTCACGTCCAGGCTTCAGCGAGCGGGATTCAGTGCTCGTGCTTTGGGGCAGGGCATTTGAGATGGGTGGGCTTGCCCGGCCCGCCGCGGTCGACGCGATGTTCCTTCATGGGCTGCCCGCAGATCGGACATTTCGGGTTCGCAGGCGGGATATAGGCCGGTTCGTTCGGATCGCCGAGTTGCGACGTGCCCTCGAACTGATAGAAGAAGCGTCGCCAGGCTGCCCAGAACCCCGGCTGTCCGTCCCAGGGGGTTTCATGCCAGAGTCGTCGTTTTCGTTCGCGCACAAACGAAATATTATCATATTTGTTTGTGTACTAACGAGATAGACTTCCGATATGGAACAGCTCCCAGACGACCTCCTCGAACTCGATCAGCAGGTGTGCTTCGCGCTCGCGGTCGCCAGCCGGAACGTCATCGGGATCTACCGACCGATCCTCGAACCGCTTGGGCTCACGCATCCGCAGTACCTCGTCATGCTGGCGCTTTGGGGCAGGGCGCCCCTGCGGTTCGGCGAGGTGGCAGAGATGCTCCGGCTGGATCCCGCGACGCTCTCGCCCCTCGTCAAGCGGCTCGAGCTCTCCGGGCTCATCGAGCGTCAGCCGGTGGACGGAGACGACCGCACCTTCGCGCTCGTGCCGACTGCGGCAGGCGCTGCGCTGCGTGAGCAGGCGCTCGCCGTGCCGGAAGCGGTGATCCAGCGCCTCGGCATGCCGATCGATCGCCTCGTCGCGCTTCGCGATGAGCTTGCCGCCGTCATCGCCGCGACCGACGGGACGAAGGCGTAGCTTCGCCCGCCTTGGGTCGCGGGCTACTGCTCGGCCCAGACTCCGAGTTCGTTCCCGCTCGGATCCGCGAAGTGCAGCCTCCGGCCACCTGGGAAATCGTACGGCCCTTCGATGACCCGCCCGCCCGCCGCGGCGATCGCGGCTGCGCTCAGTTCGAGATCGTCCGAGAAGAGGATCACGAACGGACCGCCGGCCGGTCGGGAGTGCGCGGATTCGAACAGTCCCCCGACCTCATTCCCGTCGCTGCCCTTGATGCCCGCATAGCTTGGGCCGTAATCGTTGAACTCCCACCCGAAGGCGTGCGCATAGAACGCCTTCGCTGCGGCGATGTCGGTGACCGTCAGCTCGATGTAGTCGATGCGATGATGCGAGTGTGCCATGCTCGAAGGCTAGCATTTCGCGATTCCCGCTCATGCCCCGCCGGCGAAACCTTGCTGCCTCCATGCCTCATACGCCGCGATCGCGGCGCAATTGGCGAGGTTCATCGATCGTCGGCCAGGGAGCATCGGAATGCGCAGCCGATCGGTGACGCGTTCGTGCTGCAGGACGTCATTGGGCAGGCCCGTTGGTTCGGGACCGAAGAGCAGCACATCGCTCGGCTCGTAGGCCACGTCCGCATAGCTGCGCGTCGCTCCCGCGGTGAAGGCGAAGATTCTCGCTGGGAGCAGCGCTTCGAAGGCGGCTTCGAGTGAATCGTGCGATCGAACCACCGCCAGGTCCGCATAGTCCAGGCCCGCGCGCCGCAGTTTCGCGTCCTCGAAGTCGAAGAGGGGGTTCACGACGTGCAGTTCCGCTCCGGAGCCGGCGGCCATCCGGATCGCGTTGCCGGTGTTGCCGGGGATTCGGGGTTCGAAGAAGAGGATCCGGGTCACTCTGGCAGCGTACCCGACACCGCCGCCCGCTCACTGCGAGGGGCGGACGGTGTCGGTCGCGGAGGTTCGGGGCTGCGTGCGGTCACCGAAGCGAGGTGTGGCGTTCGACCGAGCGGCCGCCCCACCAGGCGAGCAGCACCGCGCCGAGGACGCTGACGAAGACGATACCGAGACCGAGTGTGCTCACCTCGGCGCTCGTTTCGGACTGCCGCAGCGATGCCATGAAGTCGTCGAGCATGCCCTGAGCGACGAACGTCCCGGCGTCCGGACCCGTGAGGCGAATGCCCAGGGGGACGAACAGCATTGAGATCAGGCCGAGGATCTGCATCGCGAAGTACGCGATGACGCCTCCGATGACTGGAGCGCCGAACCCCAATGAGTTGTATCGTCCTTCGGCGCCGATCGACATGATCGCCGCTCCCGCGATGACCGTGAAGACGAGTTGCAGCACGAACGCTCCTCCGAGGAACCAGACCATGGGTGCCTGCAGGGTGTCGATCGTGGCGCGCAAGACGGAGAACGCGGGCTGCCCCTGGGAAATTGACACCGCTGCCGATGCGCCGATCAGTCCGGCTCCGGTGATCGCGAGCGCGATCATCGACACGATGAGCGCGTACAGCACCTTGGCGGTGAACAGTTCGCGGCCGCGGACCGGGATGGTCATCGTGAAGTAGCCCTGCTGACCGTACATCGTGCGCCAGTAGTTCTCGGCGAGCAGAGCGAGTGCGACTGGCGTGACGAGGATCACGGCGATGATGCCGATGCCGAGCCCGAGGCCGCCGAGGAGTGGGACTCGGAGAGCGGCGGTGGCGAGCGATACCGTGGCGATGAGCAGCAGGATGCCGACGGATACGAGCAAGCGCTTGCTCGTGGAGAGGCGCTCCTGCGCAATGAGCGTGCCGATCATGAGGTGTACACCTTTCGGAAGAGTGCGTCGAGGCTGGAGCCGTGCGCTGCGCGCAGTTCGTCGGCGTCGCCCTGCAGCAGCACCTGTCCCGCCCGCAAGAACACGACCGAGTCGACGATTGACTCGACATCGCCGATGAGATGGGTGGAGACGAGCATGAGCGCGTCCTCATCGAAGTTGGTGAGGATTCCGCGCAGGATCACCTCGCGGGATGCGGGGTCCACGCCGGAGATCGGCTCATCGAGCAGATAGATCTTGGCCCGGCGCGACATGGCGAGCGAGATCTGCAGCTTCTCGCGCATGCCCTTCGACATTTCCTTCAGCGTCCGGTCCCAGGGCAACCCGAAGAAGTCGATCATTTCTTGCGCCTTGCGGCGGTCGAAGTCTTCGAAGAATCGTGCGTACTGGGCGACCGAGTCGGCTGGCTTGTGCGTGTCGGGAAGGAACGACGCGTCTGGCATGAACGAGACGAGCGCCTTCGATTCGGGGCCGGGGGTGTGGCCGGCGATTCGGACCGAGCCTGTCCAGTCGGCGAGCACGCCGGCCAGGATCTTCAGGAGCGTGGTCTTGCCCGAGCCGTTGTCGCCCATGAGGCCGACGATCTGGCCGGGTGCAAGATTCAGATTCAGTCCGTCGAGTGCTGATCTGCCTCGGTAGCTCATGGTGAGATCGGTGACTGAAATCGCGGTCGTTGGTGCGGATCGTTCGCCGTGTTCGGTGTGGTCGTCGATGTGATGTGGATGTGCATTCATCGGGCGTCCTTTCTGGTGTCGGAGGTCTGTGCGGAGGGCCAGCGGCGGGAGAGGAGTTCGGTGGCTTCTGCCAGGGTGAGCCCGATTCCCTGTGCGGTCTGGGCGAAGCTGTCGGCGGACGCGGAAGCGAGGGCGTCTCTGCCCCCGGAGACTGCGACCTCGTCGAGCGTGACGAAGCGCCCGGCCGTGCGTTCGGTGGTCGTGAGTCCTAGGCGATCCACCTCGCCGAGCGCCTTCTGGACGGTATTCGGGTTCACCCCGAGTTCGAGCGCGAGTTCGCGGACCGAGGGGACCTTGGTTCCGGTCGGCCATTCGCTCGTGGCGATGCGGCGCCGGAACTCGTCGACCAGTTGCGCCCAGATCGGGCGGGAGTCATCGATCTGCACTGCGATTCCTCTCGTGTGCGGCTCCGGTGTCCGCCTCTCTTGTCCTGCTGTATTACTACACTAATACAGATTGCAAATGCAAAAGAACTCCGGTCCGCCGATCGGTGCGCTCTGGGGGCTCAAGGGATCTTCATAGACTCGAGTCGTACTATTCAGGAATGCCCGGCACCCCCGTACATTTCCCTCGCGGCAAGTACTACGCCCTCACCTGGGGCATTCCAGACGACTACGGCGGAATGACGAGCACGCTGCTCCATCGATCGCGTGCGTTTCATCGACTCGGTGGCCTCGATGTCGAGGTGCTGACACTGGACGATCGTCCCGACTATGCGGAACTCGCAGCACGGCTGCGCGAGAGCGGTGAGCTCGTCGAGGGCCTGCGCCTGCGCAATCTGTGGGACGATCTCCGCGAGCGAGAGATCACCGCTGCGCGGGAGCCCGGACCCCCTATCGAACCCGCCGAGCCACTCGCCCCGAGAGCAGGTGACCGGATCATCTCGCACGAAGGGGTCGTGCTGCTGCGCGAGCGCCGCGACGACGCCGGAGGGTTCGCCGCACTGGACCGCTTTCGGCGCGACGGCACGCTGCTCGAAACCGAACGAGAAGCACCCGACGGCCGTCGCATCGTGCTGTATGACGCTGCGGGCCGAGCGATGCGGCAGTGGACTTCACGGCGGAAGCTCTACCGCTGGTGGCTGGACCAGGTCTTCCGCAAGCGACTCAGCTTCCTGCTGGTCGATTCGAAGACGAGCGCTCGAATCGTGCCGGGCTACCGGCGTGATCACGTGGTGACCGTGCACATCGTGCATGCCTCCCATCGCGAGGATCCTGATCAACCTTCGATACGTCCTTCTCGTGAAGCCGTGCTGAGGCGCAGCGGAGACTTCGACGCGGTCGTCGTGCTCACCGAGCGGCAGCGCGCAGAACTCTTGAGCGACCTCGAGAAGCTCGGCGTGGAGTCGGCAGGGCGAATACGCGTGATCCCGAACGGGATCGACCTGCCCCCAGTCGAACTCGGCGACCGCAGCCGCGGCAGCGGGATCCTCGTCGCTTCGCTCGACAAGCGCAAGCGCGTCGACCGTGCCATCGAGACGATCATCCGCGCACACGGCCGCGACGCTCGAATTCGGCTCGACCTATACGGTGACGGTCCGCTCGCCGACGCCGTCGAGGCACAGGTCGAGCAGGCTCGAGCCTCCTCCTTCGTCACGCTTCACGGCTACCAGCCCAGCGCCCGCTCCCACTTCGGGGAAGCAGACTTCAGCCTGCTGACCTCGGAGTCGGAGGGACTCCCGCTGGTGCTCGTCGAGAGCATGGCTGCGGGCTGCATTCCCATCGCGTACGACATTCGGTACGGACCCGCCGACATGATTCGCGATGGCATCGACGGCTATCTGTTGCCGGCAGGCGACGTCGACGGGATGGCCGATCGTATCCTCGCGCTGCAGCAGCTGTCTCCGGCGAGGCTGAAGGCCATGCGTCGTCGCGCGGTCGCCCGGTCGCGCGAGTTCTCGGACGAGGCGATCGCACGTCGGTGGGCCCGGGAACTGGAGCGTGCGCTGGACGGCAAGCGGATCGCGGCCGCTTCCGATGCCCCGCCGCTCACGCGTCTCAGGAGGCGCGCCGGCGTGCTACGGAGGCACGTGCAGCGACTCGTCGGCAGGTGATCAAGCGGCCACGCGCTCTCGGGCTCGAACCCCCGCGGCTCGCGCCAGCCGGTGCGAGGGGGCCTCGACCCAGTGCTGAAAGAGCACCGCGACCGCCAAGCTGAGCGGTATCGAGAGCAGGCACGCAGCCCACCAGCGGTCCGGGCCGAACAGGTACGCCATCGTCGCGATGATCGGCACATGGGTGAGATAGAGACTGAACGAGATTCGTCCGAGCCACTGGACGGGGCGGATCTCCAGCACATCCCGCATCGCGGGCCACCGAACGGCCGCGACGACGAGCAACGCGGCACCGGCACCCGCGAGGCCCCACAGGGTGCGCTGCAGCATCTGCGGGGGCTCGAAGGAACGGGAGAGCCAGCTCGCGATGAGCAGTATCCCACCCAAAGCGCCGAGCAGGGGCAGTCTCCACCGGGATCCCGGGCGAGATCGGTCGCCCAACTCCGTGAGGCGGGTCGCGAAGAGCGAACCCGCGAGGAAGAGGGGGAAGTAGACAAGCGCATCGATGCCCAGGACGCGACCGAGCGCGCTCGCCGCGACGCAGGCCCCCGCGAGGAGGAACGCATACCGAGCGGCCCGGATCGCGAGCCACACGAAGAGCGGGAGGAGCAGCGAGAACAGGAGCTCCCACCGAAGCGACCAGAGGACGTTGTCGATCGTGTAGCTGCGGCGAGCCAGGGAAGCTTCGCTGAAGAGCGACCAGGGTGTGACCGCGGTCGCCTGGGCGCGCTCCATCCAGGACCCCGCCGGCATCGTGGACGGATCGCGCGGAAACAGCAGAATGAGCGCTGCCGAGAAGAGCAGCGCGCCGAAGACCGGGAGATACAGCCGGAGGATGCGTGCGGGGTAGTAGCCTCGCCACGAAAAGCCGTCGCGGAGCGCGGGGAGCGCGACGACCAGTCCCGAGAGCACGAAGAAGACCAGCACCGATTCAGTGCCGGGGAAGAACAGCTTCAGCGGAGTCCGGGTCAAGGCGGCCCAAGTATCGCTGCTCAGCGCGGGCCTCGCGACCAGCGACAGGTGATGAAACACGACTGCGAGCGCCGCCGCTCCACGGAGCCCGTCCAGGCTCCGCATCCGTGGAGTGACGGAAGACATGCCCCCAGGCTAGGAGGTGCGTCTGTGCGACCGCTGGGCGGAAGCCAGACACCCTTCGTCGTTCTCGTGCGCGAGTCGCCGCGCGCCTGCGGCTAGCCGAGCGGCAGCACGGCCAGCACCGAGTACCCGCCGGCCTCGTCCGGTCCGGATTGGACCGAGCCGCCGACTGCACCCGCCCGCTCCCGAACCCCCGCGAGCCCGAGACCAGCGCCTGGCGCGGCGGGAAGGAGGTGCGAGCCGTTCACAGGCCCGTTGTGCACCGCGAGAGAGACCTCGTGCTCCGTCTCGGCGATACGGACCTCGACGCTCGCGCCGGGCGAGTGCCGCATCGCATTGCTCAACGCCTCCTGGACGATTCGGTATGCGGTGAGCCCGATGGCTGCGGGCACGGCGATCGGAGCCGAGGAATGATCCTCATCAAACCTCGTCATGCGCAGATCGATGCTCACGCCCGACTGCCTGGTGCTCTCGATGAGCGCAGGAATATCGGTCAGAGTGGGTTGAGGCGCGAGCAGTGGTTTCCGATCCTCGTCGTTCGATCGAAGCAGGGTGAGCAGGCTCCGCATCTCCGCGAGCGCCTGACGAGAAGACGCGGCGATCGACTCGAACTCCCGCTCTGCCTCCGGCCCGATCCCTGGCAACCGGTATTTTGCGGTGGTCGCCTGAACGCTGATCACCGACATGCTGTGGGCGACCACATCGTGCAGTTCCTGCGCGATCCGGTTGCGCTCGGCGAGTTCCTTGCTCTGCGCGCTCAGGTCGGCGCTGGTACGGCGTTCCGCCTGCAGCGCCCCTCTGCTGGTGACGAGCTGACGGACGATCGAGCAGACCACGAGGACGCCGAGCGACACCGCGGCCGAGACGATGATGCTGACGCGTGCACCCGAGGTGATGCCGAGAGCGATCGCGGCGATCAGCGCAACGGCCTGAGGAACCAGCCAGGCCGCGATCGCCCAGGGCAGCGTCCGGCGGAGCGAGATCAGCAGGGTCAGAAGCGACTGGAAGATGAGGGTGGTGACGGGCCACGGCCAGGGAAGGTCGAGGGCGCCGGCCGTGGCGACGAGTGTGGCGAGCACCGCGACCGCCTGCAGCACGATGCCGAGCAGCGGCAGTCTGGCGATCGTGAGCATCGCGGCCGCGTGCGCCAGGACGATGCACATCGCCACGACCACGGGAACGTCGTAGATCGCGGAAAGGATCGGCCAGCCGACCGCGATCGAGGAAACGGCGAAGAAGCAGGAGACGATGACGCCCCAGCTGGCACCTGGGGCCTTGCGCCCCAGAGCAGCTGTCGTCGCCGCGACCTCCAGCCGCGCCAGGCCGCGAAGCACCGCGGGCAGGGTGAGCAGGAGCAGACCTCCCACCGCAAAATTTGACACGGCATCGACTCCGTACGACCGCGCGATCTCGTCGGGGATCGTCCCGCCGGTCACCCATTCGAGCACGAGTGCCGTCAGCGAGATGTTGTCTTGCGGGAGAAAGAGACCCCAGAACGGATAGGTCACCTGGCCGAGTGCCGCTGCCGACCAGCCGATGGCGAGACTGAATGTGCAGGCGCGAAGCGGGAGGGCGACGAGCGTCTCGAATGCGAGGTCGAGCCAGCGCCTGGCATCGCCCATGGTGTGGAAGAGGCCCGCGATTCCCGGCTTCGGCGGGGCGTAGCTCGCGGCGGGAAGTTCAGCGCCCCACGCGCGAACCCGAGCGCGAGAGACGGCAGCGAACCCGCTTGCAACGTGCAGGGTGATCGGAAGCAGCAGCGCGCCGATCCAGACGACGAACGTGCTGATCGAGATCGCGGTGAGCGGCACGAGCACTGCGAAGGCGAATATCGAGAGCGGGAATCCGGGTACCAGGAGCGCATAGTCCCGGGCAATCGCCCGCGCATCGAACAGGCGTGCCCGCACGGGTCCATCGGGTGAGTGATTCACCATGTCAGCTTCTCCTATTCCGGGGTATCGCGCCACTCCCACCGGCTCTGCCGGAGGCCCCATTCACGCGTGCGAGCAACTCGGACGCCGCATCGGGGCGTACGGTCATCGCGACGCCTCCGCTCCGAGCGGACGGGGGAGGGTCATCACGCTGCCGAAGGGACGGATGGTGCCTGGCGATCACGACGATGCCCCAGCATGCGGCGATCCCGCTGCACAAGAGGCCGGCGAGACCGGCCGGCGAGACCTCCGAATACTCCCCGAGCAGCAATCCTCCGATCGCCACTGCGATGAGCGGATCGAGCACGGTGAGGCCGGCCAATACCGTCTCCGGCGGACCGCTCGCGTAGGCGGTCTGCACGAGCCACATACCGACTGCCGAGGCGACGATGAGCAAGACCGCGAGCTGCCAGACCTGTGAGGCGCTGATCGGATCCTCGCCCAGCCTCCCGTCTCGCGCGAGGAGGCGAGCGGCTTCGGCGCCCGGCCGTTCCCCGTTCCACCAGGAGACCATCTGCAGCGCCACGACGTGCGCCGCAGAGGCGACCGTGCCGAAGATCACCCCGGCTCCGGCCACGCGGAGAAGATGCCCGCGGCACCGGTGGGCGACCAGCACGCCGAGGAGGATCAGGCAGAGCAGGAGCCAGGACAGCAGGGCCGCGGTATCGGCACTCGGACGCACCTCGACCGCGAAGCCCGCAGACACTCCGACGAAGCCCGCGATCGAGACCACGCAGATCCCTATCCCCAGCAGCAGGCCGCCCCGCACTCGGACACCCAGCGCGAGCGAGCTGATGATCACGCTGCACACGAGGGCCAACGAGCCCACGGGCTGCACGACCGCGACGGGAGCGAGGCCCAATGCGATGACGTTCAGCATCGTCTGCAGCACGAGGATCGCAAGACCGAGCAGCCAGAGTGGGTTTCGGGCAGCCCGGAGGATCGATACCCGCTGCGCGCTCGAGGCGAGCTGCACCGCACGGTGCTGGAGATGCGTGCCGACCGAAAGCCCGATGGCGCTGAAGGCCGCGAGAAGAATAGCCAGGGAGAACATGAGGTTCACGGTACGAGTCGCCTCGGCGGCACCGCATCACCCCGGAGGATGAACTCGGATGGTCCTCGGGAGTGATGCCGGTGAATCCGGTGCTCGATATCATCGTGAGTATGGTGCAGCCCGACGCGAATACCGAGCCCATCAGAGTCGCGATCGTCGACGATCAAGCGATGGTCCGCCAGGGCTTCAGCGCGCTGCTCGACGCGCAGGGCGATCTCACGGTGGTGGGAAGCGCGGCGGATGGGGCCGATGCGGTCCAGCTGGTTCGGCGGACCCGGCCGGACGTGATCCTCATGGACATCCGAATGCCTCAGATGAACGGTCTCGACGCGACGCGAGCGATCCTCGCGATGCCCGGGCTCGAGCACCCCAGGGTCATCATGCTCACCACCTTCGACGCCGATGAGTACGTGTTCTCGGCGCTGCAGGCCGGGGCGAGCGGGTTCCTGCTGAAAGATGCGACCGCCGAAGACCTCATCGCGGCCGTCCGCATCGTGGCCGCAGGCGATGCGCTGCTCGCGCCGTCGATCACGAGCAAGCTCATCGCCGACTACGCCTCCAGACCTGCCCCGCGCGACACCTCGGCCGTGCTCTCGATGCTCACGGAGCGCGAACTCGATGTCATGCGTCTCATCGCCGCCGGGCAGTCCAACGCCGAGATCGCCGAGACGCTCTTCCTCTCAGAGCAGACCGTCAAGACCCATGTCTCGCGGGTGCTCGGAAAGCTCGCGCTACGCGACCGCACGCAGATCGTCATCACCGCATACGAATCCGGTCTCGTCAACGTCGGTCGGTGAGCCGGCTCCCCCGGAGGTAGCATCGCGGATCATCCTCTCGGGCGACGCGGCCGAGGCGAGCGAGTCCGTAGATTTCATCCTTGTACCCGAGACAAGGAGACCCGATGCCTCTCGTTCGAACCCGTTCGAAGACGACGCAGGAGCGCCGCGAAACCGCGACGTCGACACGTGACGCGTTACCCGGCCGAGACGCGGCGATCGATGCGCTGCGCGCAGCGTGCCTGATCGTGGTCGTGCTGCTCCACTCGCTCATGGTCGGCGTGCAGATCGGGCCGGAGGGGGCACTGTCCACGAGCGTGGCGCTCTCGGGCCAGTCCTGGTTCGCTCCCGCCACCTGGCTCTTGCAGATCATGCCGCTCTTCTTCATCGCGGGTGGGTTCGCCTCGATCACTCAGTGGCGACGCATGCGCGAGCGGGGCGCAACCGCCTCCGACTACATCGCCGCCCGGATCCGTCGACTGGCAGTGCCGGCACTCATCATGATCGCGACCGTGGGTGCGGTGCTGTGCGCTGCGGGTCTGCTCGGGGCCGACCCGAATCTGATCGGCGAGGCGAGCCTGCGAATCGGACAGCCTCTCTGGTTTCTCGCAGTGTACTTCGGAGCGACCGCGCTCGTGCCGGCGATGACGTGGGCGCATGAGCGTCGTCCGATCGTGACGCTCGTTGCGCTCGCCGCAGCGGTGCTGCTCGTGGATCTGCTCCACGCGAAAGCGGGGATTCCGATCGGCTATGCGAATCTCGCTCTCGTCTGGCCGCTCATGCAACAGCTCGGGTTCGCGATGGCAGATGGTGCGGGCGCGGGATGGTCGCGTCGACGGCTGTCCCTCGGCGTGATGATCCCGCTCGTCGTGCTGCTCGCACTCCTCGGCTGGGGCTGGTCGCCCGACATGATCGAAAATCTCAACCCGCCGACTGCGGCGATCGCGCTTCTCGGAACGGCGCAGTTCTTCGGGCTGCTGCTCGTACGTGCCCGAGTGGACCGGGTGACGAATGCTCCCCGCATCGCACGACTGGCGGAGCGGGCGGGGTCCGTCGCAATGACGGTGTACCTCTGGCACATGCCCGTGATCCTGGCGCTCGTCGCCATGCTGTGGGCGACGGGGATGCCCTTGCCCGAGCCCCACTCCGCCGCCTGGTGGGCCACCCGCCTGCCCTGGCTCGTCATGATCGCGCTCTGCGTGTTCCCGTTCGCCTCTCGATTCGCGCGCTTCGAAGCGCGCGTGCTCGCTCTGCTGCGCGCACCGCGCCCGGGCGAGGCGACCGGACGCGCTCGTGCGGTGCTGTGCGTGGTCTTCGCGATCGCCGGATCCTTGAGCGCGCTGCTCGGGGGCGTCGGGTCGCCCTCGTCGTGGCTCGCGGCGGTCGGGCTGCTCCTCGCGGCGGGCGCGCTGGCCGCGCCGGGAGCGTTCCGCGACCTGTGGGCTCAGCTCGCTGAGTGTGCGTTGATGAAGGGCAGCGGATCCACCGGTTCTCCGCTCACGCGGAGCACCAGGTGGAGGTGGGCGCCGAACGATTGGCCGGTATCTCCGACGCGACCGGCCTCGTCGCCTGCCTGGACGCGGTCGCCGATCTGGTAGTCGTGCGAGTTGGTCTGCATGTGGCAGTACAGGCTCGTCACGTCCTGGCCGCCGACCTTGTGCTGCACCTCGAGGCCGAAGCCGCACCAGTCGTTGAAGCTCGATTTGACCACGATGCCGTCGCCGATGATTCGAACGGTGGCGCCGTTGCCCGGGTCGAAGTCTTGTGCGTTGTGAAAACCCGCAACCGGGGCGCTTCGATATCCGAACCCGTCGGTCAGGCGCGATTCGAGGTCGAAGGGATACCGGAGCTTCGTGTTGTTGAGCAGTCTCGAATCGAAGAGTCCATTGGCGCCGATGACCGGGATCGGCATCGCCTCGACACCGACTTCTCCGATCACGTCGAGCGCCTTCAATCCGGGTTCGACGTTCGCCGAGACGAAGCTTTGCGCCTGGACGGAACCGGCGGATTCGTCTTCGAGGGCCATGGACAGATTGGCGGGGAAAGCGGCGAACGCGAGCAAGCCTCCGACGCTCAGGAGCGCGCAGCTGCTCACGATCGTGCGTCGCAGCGACGTCAGTCGGCTCTTCGCATCGAGCGAGAAGGGCAGTTTCACAAATATCTCCGGGGTGGTCTGGGTCTTGGCGTCGCGTTCGGCGTGCGCGATGGTCGCGCACCGGGTGGCACCGTTCAGGTCCGACAGACCGAGAGTGTATGGAGCAAGGGAGGCGGGGCATGGGAGGCGGCGATGCCGGGCAGCTTGCCGAGACCGGCGGCCGACCGCGCGGTGGTGAAGCGTCCGCGGAATGCCGGGGGGAGGAGCAGCGTGAGCGCGACGAGCAGCGCGAGCGCGCAGAGCATCAGCAGGCTCAGTTCGCCGGAATCGGGAGCGGGCGCCGGGAGCGCACACGGATCCGCGCAGGGCTTCGGGGGTACGGCGGCGAGCTCTGCGCTGAGGGAGGAACCTGCGACGACGGCCCCGCTCTGCGCAGCGGACTGGGAGGCCGCGGACGCGCCGCTCGTAGGAGCCGTATCGGAGAACGCGTGGATTCCGAGGAGTCCGATGACCAGTGCCAGCACGATTCCCAGGACCAGTGAGGAGGTGGCGGAGGGGCGCGTATTCGCGACGTGTTGCGACGTGGATGCCCACGCGCTTCCCTTCGTTACCATTTCGTTACCTTATCATGGCGGGTGCGAAACGCGCCAGCGAGGGTGGCATCATGGTACCGAATCTACTCCTTGAGCGCACGTTCGGAGATGCGCAGATCGAGCCGGAAATCGACCGGTGCGCCTCCGAAGAGCAGCCTTCCAGCGGCTTCGGCCGCTTGCTCGACTGCCGCTGCGACCGCAGCCGCCTGGTCAGTCGGAGCGTGCACGATGACCTCGTCATGGAGAAAGAACGCGAGATGCGGGCGACGCGAAAACACCGGCCCGGAGGACAACGCGGCGATCGGTGCTTCGATCTCCTCGAACCCCGCGAGTCGACGTCGCAATTCGGCCATCCAGGCAAGCGCCCACTCGGCGGCGGTACCCTGCACGACGAAGTTGCGGGTGAACCTGCCGAACTCGCGGGCGACCCGCCTCGCCGTGTCCTCGTCGCGGCGAGAAGCATCCGGCAGGCTGGCAGCCTCCTGCAACCGCGTCCAATCCGCTCCCGGAGGCGGGGAGGTTCTCCCGAGCCAGGTCGAGACGGTGCCGCCCTGCTCGCCGACCGCGGCAGCGTCGTCAACGAGCCGCATCGCCGCGGGAAATGCTCGCCGGAGCCGCGGGACCAGTCTTCCGGCATCGCCCGTCGTCGACCCGTACATTGCGCCGAGCACTGCGATCTTGGCTTCCTGGCGAGAGGCCACCGCACCGCTCTCCACGATGCCGGCGTAGAGATCCTTGCCCTGCCCCGCGGCGGCCATGGCCCGATCGCCGGACATCGCGGCCAGCACGCGCGGCTCGAGCTGCGACACATCGGCGGAGACCAGCACCCAGCCGGGATCGGCGCGCAGCGCGGGCCGCAGCTGCCGTGGAAGCTGGAGCGCTCCGCCTCCGCTCGACGCCCAGCGACCGGTCACCACGCCGCCCGGTACGTAGACCGGACGGTATCTGCCCTCCTCCACCCAATCGTCGAGCCAGGACCAGCCGTTCGCGGTGAACAGTCGGGCGAGCTTCTTGTACTCCAGCAGCAGAGGAATCGCCGGATGATCGTGCTCGGCGAGCTCCCACCGGGAGGTCGACGAGACTTCGATACCCGCGACCCGAAGCGCGCGCAACAGTTTCGGGGGAGAATCGAGACTCGCCGAAGGATCTCCGAGCGCCGCGCGCACCGCGGCACCGATCTCGAGCATCCGGCTCGGTTTCGTGCCGAGCGGTGGACGCGACCCGAGGGCCTCGGACAGGATCCGGTTGTGCTCGTCGGTGTCCCACGGCACCCCTGCAGCGGTGAGTTCGGCGGCGACGAGAGCGCCGGCCGACTCCGCGGAGAGCAGGAGGGAGAGCCGAGCTGGGTCTTCGGACCCGGCGAGCGCGTGCCGCTGGCGTTCGAACTCGAGAAGTGCCTCCTCCAGCGAGTCCGGGGCACTGCGGTGCCTGGGTGTCGCCTCGATCTCGAAGAGCGTCGGTTCGTCAGGGGCTCGTAACGGTTCACCGGGGTCCGCCGCGACGGCCCAGGCGCCAGCTGCACGCAGTGCGGATGCGTCGCGCACGGCAGCGGAGGCCGCGAGAATCTGATGGCACAGACGGAGGTCGTAGCAGCGATCCACGCGAACACCCGCGCGGAGCAGAGAAGGATAGCGCTGCGCGGTGTCGTGCCACACCCAGCGGCGCGGCGATTCCGACTCGCGCGCCGCGACGAACGCGGGCAACTCGTCTGCCGGGAGGATCCGGGGCTCCGACCGCTGCCCGGCGGCATCGATGTCGACGACTCCGACGACGGCGCGATCCTCGCTCCGATCGCTGCCTCCGTGCGTCCCGACGACGCACCAGCGCGCAAGCGAGGGCGACTCGGCGGGTGAAGGGGTCATGGTTCCACGCTAGCCGTCGGCAGCGGTGCTGGGTTCCCGAACGCGGGCCTTGAGGGGCGCGTGCTGCGCTCCGCGGAGCAGCCGCACGCCGGCAGCCGTCTCGATGCCCGCACGGGGAAAAATCAGTGCGATGCGCGCTCGGCGGCCTGCGGACTCGATCCGACCGCGCTCGCCGACGGCTTCTTGAACCGCATGCGTGCGAACAGTCCGAGCGCCAGCACGACGAGCGCACCCCAGATCAGGCCGAACACGGCCGAGATCAGGCTGTCCACCACCCAGAGCACGATTCCGGGAGCACCGTGCATCGCATCGGCGACCGAATGCAGCACCCCGTACGGCCAGGGCACGCCCACCTCCGCCAGGTTGGCGACCAGGATGTGCCCGCCGACCCACAGCATGGCGACCACTCCCACGATGCTGAGCAGGCGGAACACCCACGGCATCGCCTTGACGAGCCAGGTGCCGAGCACCTTCACTGCCCTCGGACGCCTGCGACGCAGCCAGAAGCCGACGTCGTCCATCTTGACCAGGAGCGCGACGGTACCGTAGACGGCCACCGTCATCAGGACCGCGACAGTGATGAGCATCGCAAGGCGCATCACCCACGAGTCGCTTTCGATATTCGCGAGCGAGATGAGCATGATCTCCGTCGAGAGTACGAGGTCGGTGCGCACCGCGCTGCCGACGATCTGCTTCTCCGACGTCTCGGTGCGCTCGACCACCGCTTCGACACTGTGCGCGTCGCTGTGGCGGGAGCCGATCCAGTGCCACACCTTCTCCGCGCCCTCGTACGCGAGGTAGGTGCCGCCGATCAGCAGCAGCCACGGGAACACCCACGGGGCCCAGAGACTCAGCAGCATGATGGCGATGATGATGATCGCCTTGTTCACCAGCGATCCGCGCGTGATCTTCCAGATGACGGGCAACTCGCGCTTCGGGCTGATGCCCTGCACGTACTGCGGCGTCACCGCAGCGTCGTCGATCACCACCCCGGCCGACTTCGCCGAGGCCTTCGCCGCGCCAGCGACGACGTCATCGATCGAGGCGGCAGCGGCCTTGGCAAGCACGGCGATGTCATCGAGCAATGCGAAGAAGCTAGCGCTCACTGGGGCCTTCGTTCTCTTCGGGGGGCGAGGATCGCCGCGCGCGATACGTGATCATACTCTACTCGTGCGCTCCACGAGTTCATTCCGGGCGAACCGGGCAGCGCGGGTGCGTTTGTCCTCCGGTGTCGGTGGCCGGCGGTAGTGTCGCTGCATGGCGAAAAACAGCGGCCCGTACGTGTGCTCCGAATGCGGATGGCAGGCTCCGAAGTGGGTCGGCCGCTGCGGTGAGTGCCAGCAGTGGGGCACGGTCGCAGAGGCTGGCGCTCCTCGTGCGACGCTCGGCCGGACCGTGCGGGCCACGATGCCGCTGCAGGGGCGTGAGGCGAGGCCGATCACCGAACTCGCCGCGGAGTCGGCCGCGCACCGTCCGAGCGGTATCGGTGAACTCGACCGCGTGCTCGGCGGCGGGATCGTCCCGGGCGCCGCCGTGCTGTTCTCGGGCGAGCCAGGTGTGGGCAAATCGACCCTCCTGCTCGACGTCGCATCTCGCATCGCGAGCACCGGGGCACGCGTACTCTACGCGAGCGGCGAGGAATCGACCGGTCAGGTCCGCATGCGCGCCGAGCGCACGGGCGCCCTGCACGACGCGCTCTACCTCGCGAGCGAGAACGACCTCGGAACCGTGCTCGGCCACATCGAGTCCGTGCAACCCGAACTCGTGATCGTTGACTCCGTGCAAACGCTCGCGAGCGATCAGGTCGAGGGGAGCGCGGGCGGGCCGGCCCAGGTGCGCGAAGTGGCGAGCGCGCTCATCCGCGAGGCGAAGGCCAGGGCTCTCCCCGTGGTGCTCGTCGGTCACGTGACCAAGGACGGCAGCGTCGCGGGCCCGCGCCTGCTCGAGCATCTGGTCGACGTGGTGTGCCACTTCGAAGGCGACCGGCAGAGTTCGCTCCGCTTCCTGCGCACGCTGAAGAACCGTTTCGGGCCGACGGACGAGATCGGTTGCTTCGAGATGACGAGCAGCGGTATCGCCGAGGTGCCCGATCCCTCTGGCCTGTTCCTCAGCCGCGGCGCAGAGCCCGTGAGCGGCACCTGCGCCACGGTCGCGATGGAAGGGCGCCGGGCGCTCCCGGTCGACGTGCAGGCGCTCGTCGCGACGAGCGCCACCCCGAATCCGAGGCGGGTCACCAGCGGCGTCGACTCGGCCCGTGTCGCGATGATCCTCGCCGTGCTCGAACGACGGGTGGGCGTGCGTCTGCACGACAAGGACGTGTACGTGTCCACTGTCGGGGGAGTCCGGCTCGTCGAGCCGGCCGCCGATCTCGCGATCGCGCTCGCCGTCGTCTCCGCGGTCGCCGACCGGGCGCTTCCGCACGATCTCGCCGCGATCGGCGAGCTGAGCCTGGCCGGAGAGATCAGACCCGTGGTCGGCGGTGCCCAGCGGGCGAGCGAGGCGAGGCGCCTCGGATACCGGGGAGTGATCGACTCCGAAGCAGGCACGCTCCGCCGAGCGAGACAGCTGGCGTGGGGCGAAGCATGACGATCCTCGCACTTGCCCTCCGGTGCTGTTGAGAGACCCGGTGCGGCCGCCGAGCGATGCAATGGCACGGAGCCGAGCGGGGGGAGGTAGAATTGAAGATTGTGAGCAAGAACACGGTTGACGTAGCACTCATCGGCGGCGGAATCATGAGCGCCACTCTCGGTACCCTCATTGCGCAGGTGCAGCCGGACTGGTCGATTCAGATCATCGAGTCTCGCATGGAGGTGGCGACCGAATCGAGCAACGCCTGGAACAACGCGGGCACCGGCCACGCTGCACTCTGCGAGCTGAACTATATGGCAGAGGCGGCCGACGGGAGCCTGAGCCCCAAGAAGGCGATCGAGATCAACGAGCAGTTTCAGCTCTCGCGCCAGTGGTGGTCCTCGCTCGTGAAGCAGGGCGTGCTCGAAGATCCTCCCTCCTTCATCAACTCGACCCCGCACATGACGTTCGTGCAGGGCGAGAAGAACGTCGACTACCTTCGTCGCCGGTACGAGATCCTGAAGCAGGAGCCGCTGTTCTCCGACATGGAGTTCAGCGACGATCCCGAGAAGATCGCCGAGTGGGCACCCCTGCTGATCGAGCGCCGTTCGAAGGACGAAGTCTTCGCAGCCACCCGTTCGGAGAGCGGCACCGATGTCGACTTCGGTGAGGTCACCCGGCAGCTGATCGCACAGCTCGTCGCTCGCGGTGCGGAGCTGTCGATGGGGCAGGAAGCGACCAAGCTCCGCCGCTTGGCGGATGGCACCTGGGACATCGACATCCGTCACCGTGCGGGGTATGCAACCAGCACCTTGAACGCCCGTTTCGTGTTCGTCGGCGCGGGTGGAGGCGCGTTGTCGCTACTGCAGTCGTCGGGTATCCCCGAGATCGAGGGCTACGGCGGGTTCCCCATCAGCGGCAAGTTCCTGCGCTGCGACAAGCCCGAGATCGTCCGGGAGCACCGAGCGAAGGTGTACGGCAAGGCAGCCGTGGGTGCGCCTCCGATGTCGGTTCCGCATCTCGATACCCGCATCGTCGACGGCAAGGCCAGCCTGCTCTTCGGCCCCTACGCCGGATTCAGCCCGAACTTCTTGAAGAAGGGCTCCTGGTGGGACCTGCCGGGCTCGATCCGGGCGCACAATCTGGGACCGATGATCCAGGTCGGCCTCAAGGAGTTCTCGCTCGAAAAGTACCTGCTCGGGGAACTGCTCGCGAGCCGGGAGAAGCAGCTCGAAGCGCTCCGCCAGTACATGCCCTCGGCGCGTTCCGAGGACTGGCACATGATCACTGCCGGCCAGCGGGTTCAGGTCATGAAGAAGGATCCGCAGAAGGGCGGCGTGCTGCAGTTCGGCACCGAGGTCATCACCGGAGGCGAGGGCACCATTGCGGGCCTGCTCGGTGCTTCGCCCGGAGCTTCGACTGCGGTGCACGCGATGCTCGACGTGATGCAGCAGTGCTTCCCCGAGAAGTTCGAGAACGAGTGGAAGGCGGAGGTGCTCACGCACATTCCCGCCTACGGCACGGGTGTGAACCAGGATGCGGATGCGGCTGCGGCGACGCTCGCCGCCACCGGTGAGACGCTCGGCCTGATCGGGTCGGCAGACGCAGACGCAGACGCAGACGCAGACGCTGCTGCCGCGGTAACCGCCTAGCCGGGAGATTCGTGGCTCGGCGACGTGTGCCGATCACCGCGCTGGTATTGCTGCTCGGCCTGGTCGGGTGTGCCGACGGCGGCGACCGGTCGGGCGCGACGAGTGCTCGTAACTCGGACGGTTCGTCCGATGCGGCCGGTGCTGCGGGCGAACAGGCAACCGTCTCGCTGGGCGAGCGCGATGTGGACGCGCTCGCCCAGCTTGCGGGGATCGCTGCTCGGGATGCCCAACCGGAGGGTGTGCTCGGGACGACCGCGTGCTGGGCGCCCTCGCAGAACCCTCTCGAAGCGGACGATGCATCCGCCACCGGCGCGTTTCGCGTGCTCTGCCGAGTCCACTACGAGCAGCGCGGCGAGGATCGCTACCGCGACATGATCTGTCTCGGCGATCTGGGGCAGGATCCGGTTGCCGAGTATTGCTATCCGTGGGCCTATTACACGGACATGCCGAGGTTCGAGGATCGTCCGGCATATGACGCGCCCGCCGCGCCGAGTCTGCCGCGTTGACGCGTGCCGCACGACGGCTCCGGGTTCTGCCGGGTCGTCCGATGCGAGACGGCGGTAGACCACTCCAGGCGCCCCCGATCGCGGCCGTGGTCTACTGCAAGGGTCTGAACCAGAATCGTTGAGTAGACCGCCGAGAGTCAGGCGGAGTGCGACACGAGGGAGTACTGATCATGCGCGCAGATGCGTCGGCAACACACACGGTCCGGGACGGTCGAGCCGGGCGAGCACGGCACGCCACCCGAGTCGCGCTCGCGCTCCTGATCACCGCAGGGCTCGCGCTCACCGCAGGCTGCTCGGGAAGAGGCGCGGACTCGGCGGAAGATCCCTCCGGAGACGGGACTCAAGGGGCAGCGGTCACGAGCTTCGCAATCGTCACCCCCGAAAAGGAATCGGACCACGGCTGGAACCAGCAGGGTCTTGTCGGTGCCGAGGGAGCGGCGGCGGAGCTGGGCATCGACGTCGAGGTGCACTCGAACGTCGGCTACGACAACACCGAGACCATCCTGACCCAGGTCGCGCAGAGCGGTGTCGGCCTCGTCATCGCCCACGCAAGCGGATTCAACGCCGCAGGCAAGCGTGTCGGCGAACAGACCGGCGTCCCCACGCTCGTCGTCGACTTCGAGAACAACGTGCCAGGCAAGGTCGCGACCGCGATTCCTCAGCCGCAGCAGGGAGCGTACCTCGCGGGTATCGCGGCGGCGATGAGGACGCAGACGAAGAAGGTCGGCATCGTCGCCTCCGCCGAGAACCTGAACTGGTTCCTCATGGCCGGTGGCTTCGCCCAGGGCGTCTACAGCGTCGACCCCGCGATCGAGATCGTGCTGGCGTACGTGGGCCCGGCCAACTATGGTGATTCGGCAGGCGGCACGAGCGTCACGAATCAGGTGATCGCCGCTGGCGCCGACGTCATCATGGGCATGGGCGACGGTGCCACGATCGGTTACCTGCAGGCGATCGAGACCGCGCAGACCGACTACCCCATCTCGTACATCGCGACGATCGGCGATGTGAGCGAAATGGTCGAGAACCCCGATACCGTGCTGACCTCCGTGCTCTGGAACTACACAGACACCTACGTGCAGGCCATCAGAGACATCGAGAGCGGCGAGTTCGGCACGAAGAGCTACGAACTGACGGTGGCCAACGGTGGGCTCTCGCTGCTGCCGACCCCTGCCCTCACCGAGCAGATCGCTGCGGCCGTCGCGCAGGCCACCGAAGACATGAAGAATGATCGAATCGAAGTGGCCTACACCGCGGACAAGGCGGCGGTGCAGTCGCTGATCGACGCCAAGGGCAAGTAGGCGGAGCCGGTGCGCGATCCCGCGCCGACGCTGCGCGTTCGAGGAGTGACCAAGCGCTTCGGCGCCGTGGTGGCGAACGATGACGTCTCGTTCGAGGCCTGGCCGGGCGAAGTGCACTGCCTGCTGGGCGAAAACGGTGCGGGCAAATCGACACTGATCTCGATGCTGGCCGGCCTCCGACTGCCCGACCATGGCACGCTCGAGATTGACGGCGAATCTCGCGAACTGGCGTCTCCTGCAGTTTCCCTGGCACAGGGGATCGGCATCGTCTACCAGCACTCGGCGCTGATCCCGACGATGACCGTGATCGACAATCTCGTGCTGGCACAGGCCGGCTTCTGGCTCGACAACGCGAAGGCCCGCGGCCACCTCGCGGAGCTCAACGATCTGCTCGGCACCGAGATCGATCCGCGCGCGCTCGTCGGAGAGCTCGGTCTCGGCCAGCAGCAGCAGCTCGAAATCGCTCGGGCCATGTGGGCGGCTCCGAAGCTGCTCGTGCTCGACGAACCCACCTCGATGCTGTCGCGGCAGGGCATCGAGGATCTCATGCTCAGCATTCGCAGACTCACCGCGCACGGCGTCGCCGTGCTGCTCGTCACGCACAAGCTCGACGAAGCGATTGCGCTGGGGGACCGCGTGACGGTGCTCCGCGAGGGCCGGGTCGTGCGCCGATTCCGGGCGGACGAGCTCAAGCGCGATGGCGAGGATCACGGCGCTGCACTGATCCTCGATGCCATGTTCGGCGGAGCGGAGATGCGCCCTCGAATGCCGACTGCGGAGCATCGACCGGAGTCGCGCGGGATCGACGGAGCCGTGCTCGATGCCTTGGTGATCGAGGGGGTCAGCACTGCCCGGGGAAGCGAGGGAACCCCGCTCGAGCAGGTCTCGCTCCACCTGCGCAGGGGAGAGATCCTTGGTGTCGCCGGCATCGATGGCCACGGGCAGCGGCATCTGGCAGAGGTGATTGCGGGGCAGCGAGCCCCGACCGAGGGCAGCATCCTCTTCGAAGGCAGAGACATCACTGCGGCCAATGTGCGCGCACGTCAGCGGCTCGGCATACGCTACGTCACCGACGATCGGCTTCGCGAGGGTGTCGTCGGGTCCTTCACCGTCGCGCTCAACCTGCTGCTCAAGCGCATCGGAGAGCGTCCGTTCTGGCGCTTCGGGCGGATGGACCGTTCGAAGGTACTCGCGCATGCGGAGCAGCTGATCGAGCAGTACGGCATTCGCGCCTCGTCGCCGGACGTGTCTGCGGGGACCCTGTCGGGCGGCAACATCCAGAAGATCCTGATCGCGCGTGAACTCACGGACGATCCGAACGTCGTGGTCTTCAACAAGCCCAGTTATGGGCTCGATGTCAGAACCGCGCGCCTCGTGCACGAGCAGATCCTGCGCGTCGCCGACTCCGGGGGGTCGGTGCTGCTCATCTCGACCGACCTCGACGAGCTCGTCGGGCTGGCGAACCGCACGGTCGTTCTGGCTCGCGGACGCATCGTGGCACGCATCGAAAACGACGGCGATCGCGTCCGGGAGCGTCTCGGCGAGGCCATCGTGGGGAGCGCCAGCCGATGACCGGGCGCGGTCCTTCTGGGACGAATCCGACTCATCCAGGCAGGCGGCCCGCTGCGGTCCTCCCGGAGGGCCCGACCGGTGCCGCGCGGTCCCTGGAACGGCTTGCAGACGTCCTGCTGCGTACGGTCGCACCGTTGCTGCTGGCGCTCGCGTCCGGCGGTCTCATCGTATTCGCGCTGGGAGCCGACCCGTTCGCCTTCTACTCGGATGTGCTGCGTCTCGGCACCAGCGGCAGCGGGTCTCAGCAGACGCTCACCGCGATGGCACCGCTGCTGCTCGTCGCGCTCGGCCTGATCGTCGCATTCCGGGCCCAGCTCTGGAATCTCGGGTACGGGGGCAGCTACCTGCTCTCGGCGGCTGTCGTCGCAGGGAGTGCTCCCGACGCGTTCGCGGTGCTGCCCTACCCGATCGCGCTGCTCGCGCTCTTCGTGGCGGCTGTGGCGATCGGCGCCCTACTCGGACTGGTCCCGGCGCTGCTGAAAGCGTACAAAGGGACGAACGAGGTGATCACGAGCCTGATGATGTCCTTCATCGCGATGGGGATCGCGAACCTGCTGATCAGGGGCGTGTTCAAGGATCCCGGGGTCTCAGTGCCGCAGACGCGCGTGCTCGATCTCGGTCTGATGCTTCCCTACCTTCCTGGCACCAGAGTGCACATCGGCGTTCTGCTCGCACTCGGAGTCATGATCGTCGCGCACTTCGTGCTGACGAAGTCGGCATTCGGTCTGAAAATCGACGTGATCGGCGCGAACCCTGCCGCCGCGACGCACGCGGGTATCGACGTGAAGCGCATGATCCTCGTCGTGTTCACTCTCTCGAGCGCCTTGATCGCGCTGGCCGCACTCGTCGACATGCTTGGCCTGTGGGGCTACTCGCGCGCCGAGTGGAACCCCGGATATGGGGACAAGATCCTGCCGTTCGTGTTCCTGGCGCGGCTCAGCCCCCTGGGCGCGATCCCGCTCGTCGGCCTCTACTCCGTACTCGCCACCGGCGGCACCATCGCGGCGCAACGTGCCGGGCTCTCGGTGGACCTTCTCAGCGTGATCGTCGCTCTCGTCCTGTTCTTCATGGTCGCCATCGAGTTTCTCGGTACCCGGGTCAACCTGGGGCGCAGCTATCTGGGTCGGGGGCGCTTCGGTCGCCGGGCGAGGGGAGGCGCCGAATGAGCGAGGCGATGCTCACCGCGTTCCTGCTCGCGATGTTCGCCAGCATGATTCCGCTTCTGCTCGCAGCGCTGGGCGAGAGCGTCGGTGAACAGGCCGGCGTCTTGAACGTGGGTCTCGAAGGGGTGCTGCTGGTCGGTGGATACGCGGCCTTCGCGGCGACACTCGCGAGCGGGAGCTTCTGGCTCGGCTTTCTCAGCGGGGCGCTCGCGGGGGCGGCGCTGCAGAGCGTGCTGATGGTGCTTTCCGTGTGGGCGAACGCGAATCAGATCGTGGTCGGCATCGGCATGACCCTCGCGGGCGCCGGCGCGAGCAGCATGCTGTACGACTGGAGCTTCGCCGGGTCGAGGCCACGACTGGGGCTCCCCGACACGTGGGTGGTCTTCCCGCTCTCGGAGATCCCGGTGATCGGACCGGTGCTCTTCGCTCGCCCGGGCATGTTCACCCTGACGTTTGCCCTGGCCGCCGCGACCGCGGTCTGGCTTTCTCGAACGGCTCCCGGCCTTCGGCTCCGTGCCGCCGGACAGCGTCCCGCCGCACTGGACGCCGCGGGCGGCAATGTCATCCGAATCCGTTCGTTCGCGGTACTGTTCGGCGGTGCGATGGCAGGGCTGGGCGGTGCGTATCTCGCGCTCGTGTCCGCCGGAACGTTCACCCCCGGGATGACGCACGGCCTCGGCTTCCTGGCGATCGTCGTCGCCATGCTCTCGCGAGGCCGCGTCTGGTGGACCGTCGGAATCTCGCTCGTCTACGGTCTGTTCATCGCGGCGGGGACGGCGCTGCAGCTCACCTCGGTCACTGTGCCGAACGACGTCATCACGATGGCGCCGTTCGTTGCGGTGATGATCGTGCTCGTCTCCTCGCGCGGGGGATCGGCGCTTCCCCCGGCGCTCGCCACCTCGTATGTGCGGGGTGCGCGCTAGCGCAGCGGTGCCACCGTCCACCTCAGACGGACAGAAGGCGTCGCCCGACCCGCGCCGGGGTGGCATCGAGTGACCGCCTGCGGGCGAGGCCGAGGAGCGGACCACCCCGGACCCTGCCGGATTACGCCAGGTCAGTCGCCGAGCATTCCCTCGAGCACGTCGACGGTGTCCTGCCAGCCGGTCACCGCGTGGCAGACGACGCCCATTGCCTTGACCGGATAGTCGTTGCCGTCGGGGTCGAGGCGGTCGCCGATGAACAGCATGTCGTCGAGCGAGATCCCGGTCTGCTCGGCGAGCTTGCGCATTCCGTACGCCTTGTCGATGCCCCGCCGAGTGATGTCGACCGAGGTCGAGCCTCCGCTGCGGACCTCGAGGTCGGGCAGGCGCTCGGCGACCGCGGCCCGCAGCGCATTCTTCTTGCTGCCATCGGGATCCCACGCCTGCTTCGCATCGACCGGAGCGCTCTGACCCAGGGCGGAGAAGGTCACCTGCGAACCCCGATCCTCGAGAATCTCACCCCACGTATCGGCCTCCCAGAGACCCAGACGCTCGGCCTCCTCGCGCAATACGACGAGCGCTGCATCGCGCTCGCCGGGGTCGAGGTTCTCCCGGTAGACGGTTCGCCACACCCCGTGTTCGCGGCGCTCATAGCGGGTGCCGCACGTCGGCAGCAGGTGCAGCCGTTCGAGCGCGTCCTCGTCGATGCGGTCGAGTCGAGAAACGAGCTGCGTCTCGAACTGCTCGAAATTTCCTCCCGAGATCACTGCAACCGTCGTGCGGTCGAGCAGACGAGCAAAGACGTCGAGCATGCGCGGGTCGACCGGGGACTTCGAGGGGGCGAGCGTGTCGTCGAGGTCGAAGGCGACCAGAGCGGGGAGCGGCATGGCTTCAATCGTAGTCGGGGGGCGCGGCCCGAGCGCGCCGCAAGCCGGCTCCGTTCACGGAACCCGCGCCGGAATAGGCTGGAGTCATGACTACGGATTCCCGCCCGCAGACCAGTATCGACCGCATCGCCGAGGCATGGGTCGACCGGCTCGTCGAGCACGACCCGACCACCGGCACCTACATCGGACGCACCGAAGCCGACGGCGCACTGCCCGACTACTCGCCAGAGGGCGCTGAAGCCTTCGCCGACGCACAGCGTCAGACCCTTCGCGAGCTCGACGGTGCAACGCCCCTCGACGAGGTCGACCTGGTGACCCGTGCCGACCTCTCGGCGGGGCTGCGGCTCTCGCTGGCCCGTCACGACGCGGGAGAGGCATTGCGCGATCTCAACGTCATCGAGTCGCCCCCGCAGATCTCGCGCGACATCTTCGACCTGATGCCGCGCGACACCGATGCGCAGTGGCAGGTCATCGCACAGCGCATGCGCGCCCTTCCCGCGACGCTCGAAGGCTACCGGGAGTCGATCGCGGCAGGAGCGGCGGCGGGCCTCGCGCCCGCGATTCGCCAGGTCGGCGAAGTCGCGGCCCAGTCTCGTCGTGTCGCGGGGAGCGACGCGGGTGCGGGGTTCTTCGGCGCGCTCGCCGCGGAGGCGTCCGGGCACGATGCCGTCTCGGAACCCCTCCGGCGAGAACTGACCGAAGCGGCACGGGGCGCTTCTCAGGCCTATGACGACCTCGCTCGCTTCCTCGAAGAGGACCTCGCACCGCTGGCAACGCAGGCCGACGCATTCGGGCGTGAGCGCTACGAACTTGCGTCCGAGGTGTTCCTGGGCACGCGAGTCGATCTCGATGAGACGTACGAATGGGGGCTGGAAGAGCTGGCGCGAATGGCCGATGAGCAGGAGCGGATCGCGGCGGAGATCACTGGGACGGCCCGTCACCCCGGCATCGTCGCCGAGGCGATCGCCGAGCTCGAAGCGGACCCGGCGCGGAAGCTGCACGGGACCGAGGCGCTGCGGCGGTGGATGCAGGAGACGAGCGACCGCGCGGTCTCCGAACTCGCCGGCAGCCAGTTCGACATTCCCGAGGAGATCCGCACGCTCGAATGCATGATCGCCCCGACGCAGGAGGGCGGCATCTACTACACGGGTCCGAGTGATGACTTCTCGCGCCCCGGTCGGATGTGGTGGTCGGTCCCCGAAGGAGTGACGGAGTTCGACACCTGGCGTGAGCTGACGACCGTCTATCACGAGGGCGTGCCCGGGCATCATCTTCAGATCGGCACGGCGGTGGTCAATCGCGGGTCGCTGAACGAATGGCGCCGCCAGCTCGCAGGCACCTCGGGCCACGCTGAGGGGTGGGCGCTGTACGCGGAGCGGCTGATGGAGCAGCTGGGCTATCTCGATGATCCGGCGGACCGCCTCGGCATGCTCGATGGCCAGCGCATGCGTGCGGCCCGCGTCGTGCTCGACATCGGGGTGCATCTCGGAAAGATCCGCCCGGACGGGGCCGCCGTGTGGGACGGCGACTACGCGCTCGGTTTCATGCGCGAGAACGTCAACATGAACGAGGGCTTCGTTCGTTTCGAGGTGAATCGCTACCTGGGGTGGGCCGGACAGGCGCCGTCGTACAAGATCGGGCAGCGGATCTGGGAGCAGCTGCGCGACGAAGCCTCTGCGAGGGCAACGCAGGGCGGATCCTCGTTCGATGTCCGCGAGTTCCATCGCGACGCGCTGTCGCTCGGAGGTGTCCGCCTCGACACGCTGCAGCGGGTGCTCCGCGGTGAGCTCGACGGCAATCGCTGACCGGAGATCGTGGCAGCGGTGCCGCGCAGGAGACGAAAAGGGTGCATGCATGAGCGAACACGTCGCAGATGAACGCCTCGTCGAGTTCTGGAGGCAGGCGCGGATCGGCCTGATCGGTGCGCCGGACTCGCCTCCCGAGGCGTGGGGGTTCGGTGCGACCGCTGCTCATGCGGACAGCCTCCTCGCCCTCGTGCTCGACGGCACGAAGACGGGCACGGCATCGTCGCTCTGGGACTATGAGAGCGCCGGGGATCCATTGCCGCGCGTGGGCGAGTTCAGCATCATCCTCGATGGGAGTGGCCAGCCGCAAGCCGTTATCGAGACGACCAGGATCGAGATCGTCCCGTTCGACCGTGTCACCGAAGCGCATGCGCGCTCCGAAGGCGAGGGCGATCTCAGTCTGGCGGCATGGCGAGAGATCCACGAATGGTACTGGAGACGGCATTCGGAGAACCCGCGGGGGTTCGAGCCAGATATGCCAGTGGTCTGCGAGGGCTTTCGGGTCGTGTACCGCGCAACGTGAGTGCGCGCACCGCGCAGATCAGACGCGTCCGGTGATACCCAGCTCGATGGCGATGCAGGCAGCGCGCGTACGATTCTGCGCTCCGAGCTTGGCGATGATGTGCTCGACGTGGCGCGCGACCGTTGTGGGCGAGACCGAGAGTGCGTGCGCGACCTCGGCATTGGTCGCCCCTGACGGCAGCAGTGCCAGCACCTCGCGCTCTCTCGCGGTGAGCCGGCTCGCGTCGGCAGAGACTGCTTCGTCGCCCTGCGCCGCCCGAATCAGCACAGGGGCGATCGACGACTCGATGAGCTGCACGACATGATCTGACGCGTCATCGAGGTCCCGGGAGATCGACGTGAGGTTCAGATAGCCGAGATATCGACCGTCTCGGGAGAAGAAGCAGTGCGTCAGCCCGTCCCGAAAGCGATTGCGTTGGATCACCTTCGTTCCGACGCTGCCTCCGAGTGCGGAGGCGGTGAGTCCGCGCAGTCGCAGCGGTGTGCGCTGCGTGCGGATACGCTGAAAGGTCTCGTCCGTGTGCATCAGCGAATCGCACAGCGCCGCGATATGGCCGGGATAGCCGAAGTTGACGACGGGGCGGTGCATGCTCGATCGGTCGTCCCAGTACGACAGCGACGCCATTTCGAAGCGTGTCAGCGGACGCAGGAGATTGAACGCGTCGGTCGTGCCGGTGCGAAGGGCAGAAGGAGGACCGCTGCCTGCCGTTTCCAGTGCCTTCATGACCATGACGGAGCGGGCGAATCCGCTCGCGATATCCAGGGTCATGCGCTCCGCCTCACCGTATCGTCGTTGATGCTCGAGTGTGATCTGCCGATCCTCGTCATCCTACCTCGCGGTTGTTGCGGAAAGATCCTCAGAATGAAGGATCTTCGTCACGCGCGCCCTCCGTACTGTCGACAGCACATCCGGACTATCGACGAAGGAGTCTTGCATGGAGATCAGGGAATACACGCAGCATGACGGGCTGGGTTTGGCCGAGCTCATCCGCAACCGCGAAGTCAGCGCGCAGGAGGTGCAGGAGGCCGCGGCGAAGGCGCTCGACGAGGTCGAACCACAGCTTTCGGCGATCGTCGGTGAGCGCTACCCGCAGCCGCTCGACTACGACGAGGGCGGGGTGTTCGCAGGCGTGCCGTTCGCCATCAAGGATCTCGTAATCCATGCGGAGGACGTGCCCACCACGAACGGCACGCGCATGCTCGGCTCAGGTGTGGTGCTCGGCGAGAGCGCACTCATGACTCGGTTCCGGAATGCGGGACTTGCGACGATGGCGACCACGCGCACGCCCGAGTTCGGGTTCAACGCGACGACGGAGGCCATCGCCTACGGGGATCCGACGAAGAACCCCTGGGATCCCGCTCGCAGTCCGGGCGGCTCCAGCGGAGGATCTGCGGCGCTGGTCGCGGCGAGGGCGTTGCCGGTGGCGCACGCGAACGATGGCGGTGGATCGATTCGCATTCCGGCGGCCGCATGCGGGCTCGTCGGCCTGAAGCCGAGCCGGGGACGAGTGACGGTCGGGCCGGGATACGGAGATCCGCTTCTGGGGCTCGGCGTGGAGTTCGCGCTCTCGCGGACGGTGCGCGACACCGCTGCAATGCTCGATGCCGTGCACGGAAGCGAACCGGGGGAGCGCTATCTGCTGCCTGCTCCCGAGCGGAGCTACGGTGAGTCGGCGGCGCGTGGAGCCTCGCCGAAGCGAATCGCGCTTTCCTGGGGGCTGCTCACTCCGGGGCAGCAGATGGATCCGCAGGTGCGCGCCGCGGTGGAATCCGCAGCAACGCTGCTCGAATCGATGGGGCATACGGTCGAGATCGCATCGCCTCAGATCAACCATGAGGAGTGGCTCGATGCCACCTACAAGCTGTGGGCGACCTTCCTCGCGGATGGTGTGCAGACGCTGAGCGGGTTGCTCGGAGTTTCTCCCTCGGCAGAGGTGCTCGAGCACGTCACGTTGCGATGCGTGGAGTACGGGGAACGCGTGACCGGAGTCGATCTGATGAGGACCGAGGGTGCGATGAATCGTGCGAGCCGGGCACTCGGAGAGTTCCATGCGCGGTACGATGTGACGCTCTCCGCCACGATGATGAACCCGAACTTCCCACTGGGGCACTTCGATCAGAACGATCCCGAGCTCGATGCCGAGGGATGGTTCGAGAAGCTGTTCTCGGGTCTCGGCACGGCGCTGTTCAATGCGACGGGGACGCCCGGGATATCCGTCCCGCTCGCGCAATCTCAGGAGGGGTGGCCGATCGGGATCCAGCTCGGTGCGGCATACGGCGACGAATCGACGCTCATCGAGCTCGCAGCGGACCTTGAGCGAGCGGCTCCATGGGCCGAGCGGCGTCCGTCGATCATCGCCGGCGGCGCGTAGGCGAGGGTTCCGCAGCAACGAACGGAGGGGTGCCGCACGACGATGGGCACACCAACCGAGTTCCGTGTGCTAAGAACCAGACAACCACGTACCCCCAGAAACCCCCGGGGGTGAAACGGAAAAGAGAACAGAGACAC
>JBEBSS010000029.1:0-33069 GCA_040394175.1 Leucobacter soli
CCTGGGCACGCAGGTGGCCTGGGGCATACGCAAAGAGGGCCGGTTCCCACAGGAACCGACCCTCTTCGTAGGAGCGGGATTACTTGGTCTCGCCCTTGACGGCCTTCTGGAAGACCGGGTTGTTCGTTGCATCGTACTTGTAGATGCCGATGAACGCCGACGAAGGATCGTTGTTGTCGTTCAGCGGGCCGGTGCCGGACTTGCCAACGTAGTGGATGTCCTTGCCGTCATCGAGCAGCGCCTTGCAATCCGCGTAGGTCTTGCACTCGTCGCCGCCATCAGCACCCGACACTGCGTGCAGCTCTGCCTGGATCGATGCGGAATCGGTTGCGCCCGCCTTCTCTGCAGCAAGTGCCACCAGCGTCACGAGGTCGTATGCCTCGGGAGCGTAGGTGAAGCTGTCGAGCTTTCCACCGAACTCGGCGGTGTAGATCTCGTCGAGCTGCGACCGGAACTCATCGTCCGCCTGCGCACCGGGGATGGATCCCTGCGCACCCTCCATGGTGCCCTCGGGGAAGTCCTCGCCGTAGCCGTTCGTATTGCCGTCAACGAGGTAGAAGTTTGCAAGGTCGAGACCCTGGTTCACTGCCTCGGGAACGATCTGCTTCAGCTGATCGTAGGTGACGACCACGATGGCCTCGGCACCCGAATCCTTGACCGCGGTGACCTCAGATGCGAATGAGGTCTGCTCGGTCGGGAACTCGTTGCCGTCGCCCTTGCCACCGTAGACGGTCTCGGCGCCACCGGCTTCGACGGTCTCCTGGATCACGTCGCGCAGGCCGAGACCGTACGGATCGTTGAAGGTCAGGAAGGCGACCTTGGTCTTGCCGTCTGCGAGCACCTGGTTGCCGAGCGCGTCGCCCTGCACGGTGTCCGGCGGAGCGGTGCGGAAGTAGTTCGGGCTGATGCCGCTGAGATCTGCCGAGGTGTTCGACGGGGAACCCATGAGCAGGCCGGCCTCTGCGATCTTGTCGACCACGTGCGCGGTACGCCCGGAGCCCATCGCGCCGAGCACGAACGATGCACCACTCTTGATCACATCGTCTGCGCCCTTCTCCACCACGGTGAGATCGGTGGCGTCGCCCTCGTTCCCTTCGGCGACGATGGTGACATCCTGGCCGAGCACGCCTCCGCCAGAGTTGATGTCAGCGAGAGCCTGAGCGATGCCTGCCTGGACGGGCGGCATCAGGAAGCCGAGCGAACCTGTCTGGGGCAGCAGCGTCGCGATCTTGAGCGCGTCCGTTGAGCCGCCCTCTTCCGGTTTCGTCTCGGTTCCGCCAGAAGAGCAACTCGAGAGTACGAGCGCGGCCGCTGCGGCCAGCGCAAGTGCACCGGTAGAACGCTTGGAAATCATCTTCATGGATGACACCTTTCTTGTAGGTGTGACCGCTTCTTTGCGGCACTCTCCTTGAGAATAGCCAGTTTTGCCCCGGCAATGCCCGCATTCACGCCGAGTTGTTAGCGTCTCGTGACCTGGCGAATGGTTTCACCTCAGTCCTGCCTCATATGCGAGGATCACGGCATGCACCCGATCGCGCAATTCCAGTTTCGCCAGCACGCGCCCCACATGCGTTTTCACGGTCGACTCAGACAGGAAGAGCCGCTCGCCGATCTCGGCGTTGCTGAGCCCTTCGGCAATCAACGAGAACACCTCTCGCTCGCGATCCGTGAGCTGATCCAGCACTTCAACCGCATCACGGACTTCGCCCTTCGTCGCATGCGCCGGTTCAGACTCCGCGGCGAGGGCAGGCTCGCGGAGCTTGGCGATGAGTCGGCGCGTCACGCTCGGGGCCATGACCGAGTCCCCGTCCGCGACGGCGCGAACGGCCGCGATCAGCTCTGGAGCCCGGGCGTCTTTCAAGAGGAATCCGCTCGCACCCGCCTCGATCGCGGCGAGCGCATACTCGTCGAGGTCGAAGGTGGTGAGCACCAGCACTCGCGTCGACGGATATTGCCTGACGATGCTGGCAGTCGCCTCGATGCCGTCCATGCCGGGCATGCGCACGTCCATCAGCACGACATGGGGCGGGCGGTCCTCCGCGGAGAGCGACGCGATCACCGACAGCGCCTGCGCGCCGTCTCCGGCTTCTCCGACCACCTGAAAATCCGGCTGGGTGCCGAGGATCAACGAGAATCCGGTGCGGATCAGATCCTGATCGTCCACCAGCAGAATATCGAGCGCACGTTCGCTCATCGGTCGTCCCCTTCGTGTTCGTTCGCCGCTGGATCCGTCGGCACCTGCGCCCGAACGATCCAACCAGGGCCGTGCGGCCCGGCATCGAGCGATCCGCCGAACATGCGCGCCCGCTCGGTCGCTCCGGCGATCCCTCGCCCGCTTCCCGGAATCGTCTCGATCGGTCGATCCGAGGTGCCGGTCGCTACCCGGCCCAGGTCGATGACCTCGATCCGCGTGCCTTCGTCCAGGTGCGCGATCGTGACGCTCGCTTCGGCTCCCCTCCCCGCGTAGCGCAGCGAGTTGGTCAGCGCCTCCTGAACGATGCGGAACACCGCCAGTTGCTGGGTGGCATTGCCCCCGGGCACACCGGATTCGGTCAGCGCGACTCTGAGCCCCGCCTGCCTGAAGCCCTCGATGAGTTCGCGCATCTGCGCCATGCCGGGCTGTGGGGCGCGAGGGGCGGGGGCGATCACGTCGGTGGGTCCCGTGATCGTTCGCTCAGAGGGCACCTCCTCGCTCTCGCTCAGCACGCCGAGCAATCGGCGCATCTCGATCAGGGCGGATCGGCCAGTCTCCGCTGCGCGCCGCATCGCGCGGGCGGCGGCCTCAGGCTGCGACTGCACCGACACCGAGGCGCCTTCGCTGAGCGTCACGACCACGGAGAGCGAGTGCGCGACGATGTCATGCATCTCTCTCGCGATCCTCGAACGCTCTGCGGCGGCAGCGAGTTGCTCCCGCTGTTCCCGCTCGCGAGCCAACTGGTGCGCACGATCGATCAGCGCTTCGATGTAGCGTCGTCGGTTGCCGAGGTTGATCGCGATCAGCAGCACCGCGAGCAGCCAGAGCGCGTTGAGCACCGCCAGCGTGATCGAGGTGCGGAGGTCCGCGTCGGCACTGACGACGATTCCGGCGGGGCCGAGAACTCCGGTAGCGGAGGTTCCCGAGACCAGCGAGAGCACGGTGTTGGTCGTCACGACGAGTGACAGACCCACCCAGCCGGCTGCAACGCTTCGATAGACGGGCACAGCGTAGAGCAGGAAGACGAGGGCGACCGAGTTCGGCAGGATCAGGAGACCCTGCTCCAGGAACAGCAGGAGCGAGACGGCGATCAGGCCGGTGAGCGGGAAGCGCCTGCGGTAGGAGAGGGAGAGAGCGGTCAGTGCCACGATGACGACGTTGACGAGCACCCACGGCCATTCGAGATGCGCTCCGAAGGCGTTCAGCTCGTCTGCGGCGGCGGGTTCGATGTCGCTGTAGAGGTCTGCCGCATGCCCGCTGAGCAGTTCGAACACGATCATCAGGGCGCAGCCGAAGAGATAGGTGACGACGATGGTGTTGTCTACGAACCTCGGATGCGCTGCGAGCCAACGCCGAAACACCCCGGGAGGATTGGGCAGCCTCAGCTCCGGGGTGTTCAGCTCAGCAGTGGTCACACGGCATCTCTCGTCTTGAGCAGGATCGCGGCGGGAATCAGCGCGGCCGCGGCCCAGGCGGCAAGGCCGCCCAGTGCGCCCCAGTATGTCACGCTTCCCGGCTCCGCCGTGCCCGCCATCGCCGCGCTCGAGAGGGTCGCCCCGAGGTTCGCGGGCATCCAGTCGGCGACGACGGGGACCCACTCCCAGCCGGTCATCATCATGACCTGCAGCACGATCGTTGCGACGAAGAGCAGGGTGACGACGACGGAGATCGCCCCGGCGCTCGAACGCAGCAGCGCACCGATGCCGAGCGACAGCAGCGCGGCGAGCGTCAGGTAGAGGGTGTTTCCGAGCAGCGATACCAGCACGGCCGGGTCGGCGAACGCGGAGAAGCCTTCGCCGCCGAAGATCAGGGCGGCGATGAGTCCCCCGCCGAAGCTGCTCAGCACCCCGACGGAGAACGCGAGCGCCGCGACGACGAGAGCCTTCGCGAGCAGCACCGGGGTACGTGCGGGCACCGCGGCGAGCGAGGAGAGGATCAGCCCGCTCGCGTACTCGCTCGTGATCGAGAGCACCCCGAGCACACCCATGATGAGCACGGTGAACATGCTTCCGAATGTGGCGGATTGCACGACGAGGGATGGCAGCGCTTCGGGAGTGAGGAAGTCGGAGCCGGTCATCGCGAGCGACAGCATTCCCGCGCCCGCCCAGCTCAGGAGCAGCATGACGAGGATCGACCAGCGGATCGATCTGAGGGAGAGCAGCTTGATCCACTCGCCCTTCAATACTCCATCGAAGCTCAGGCGTCCGGTCGCTGGGACGGAAGCGTTCATTTCATTCAGTGTGATGGTGGTCATGTCTTCGTTCCTTATGCCGCAGCGTATTCGAGTTCGCCGCGTGTGAGTTCGAGGTAGGCCTCCTCGAGCGACGCGGCATCGGTCGAGAGTCCGTGGAGCACGATGCCGTGAGCGGCGGCGATCTCGCCGACCCTGGACGCGGCGATACCGTGCAGAAGCAGCTCATTGCCGTCGCTCTGCTGCGTGCTGCGCGCGCCCTGCGCCCGCAGCAGCTCGCCCAGCCTGATCGAGTCCGGGGAGGTGACCCTCACGGTGCGCTGACCGCCGCCTCCGGCGATCAGCTCGGTGATCGGCGAGTCCGCGATGACCGATCCCCGCCCCAGAACGATGACGTGATCCGCCGTCTGCGCCATCTCGCTCATGAGATGGCTCGACAGGAGCACGGTGCGCCCCTCCGCGGCGAAGGCGCGCACGAATCCTCGCACCCACAGCACGCCATCGGGATCCAGACCGTTCACCGGTTCGTCCAGCACCAGTACCTGGGGGTCGCCGAGCAGTGCCGCCGCGATACCCAGTCGTTGGCCCATGCCGAGGGAGAATCCGCCGACCCGTTTGTTCGCCACCGATTCGAGTCCGGTGAGCTCGAGGACGCGGTTCACCCGCGCATCGCCGATGCCGTGCGTCGCAGCGAGCGCACGGAGATGACTCCTTGCGGTCCGGCCGGGGTGCACGCCCTTGGCGTCGAGCAGCGCACCGGCGACGCAGAGCGGGTTGCGATGCTCCGCGTAGGGCTTGCCCAGGACGGTGATGCTGCCGGACGTCGGGCGATCGAGCCCCATCAGCATCCGCATGGTCGTCGACTTGCCTGCACCGTTCGGTCCGAGGAACCCGGTCACCTTGCCGGGCTGCAGCGAAAAACTGACATCGTTCACCGCAGTCTTGGTGCCGTATCGCTTCGTGAGATGCGTCGCTTCGATCATGATGCGCCCTTTCGCGGGTCTCCTTGACCCTCTGCACCCAAGCTACGTCCCGGCGAGGGAGGCGCGCGTCGGCCTCAGGTACCGGCGGCATCATCCGAACGGATGATCATGGTCGGACGAGGATCAGACTCAGTTCTCCTGGCCGATCCGCTGACCGACGACCGCCGAGATGCCGTCCTGTCGCATCGAGACGCCGTACAGTGCGTCGGCGATCTCCATCGTGCGCTTCTGGTGGGTGATCACGATCAGTTGCGAGTTCTCGCGCAGCGTCTCGAAAACCTGGAGCAGGCGTCCGAGATTCGCATCGTCGAGGGCCGCCTCGACCTCGTCCATGATGTAGAACGGGCTCGGGCGCGCGTGGAAGATCGCGATCAGCCAGGCGACCGCGGCGAGCGAGCGTTCTCCACCGCTCAGCAAGGAGAGCCGTTCCACCTTCTTGCCCGCGGGTTTCACCGCCATCTCGATGCCCGTGTTCAGCAGATCACCTGGGTTGGAGAGCTCGACGTGCCCGGCTCCACCGGGGAAGAGGATCGGAAAGACCTCGGCGAACGCGGCCTGCGTATCGGCGAACGCCTCCGCGAAGATGCCCTGCATCTTGTCGTCCAGATCGGCGATGATCGTGAGCAGATCGGCACGTGTCTTCGTCAGATCCTGCAACTGCTCGGACAGGAAGCTGTGCCGCTGCTCCAGTGCAGCGAACTCCTCGAGCGCGAGCGGGTTGATGCGGCCGAGCTCAGCGAGTCGCTTCTCTGCGCGAGCCAGGCGTTGCTGCTGTTCGGCACGGACGAACGGCGCGAAGGCGGGCGCAGCGCGCTCGTCCGCGGCTTTTCCGGGTGTCCCCGCGAAAGCCTCTGCGACCGTTTCCGGAGTATCGCCGGGTCCCGACTCTTGCAGTCCCAGCTCCGCGGCAAGTTGTTCCTCAAGAGTGCGCGTCGACGACTCGGGGCCTGCAGCAACCTCGGCCGAGCCCGGAGTACCTGACGGCATGGCGGGGCGGAGCGGGGCGTCGATCGGAACTGGATTTCCAGGCCCGTATTCCGCGATCAGCACATCCTCGACGAGACCGAGTTCGTTTCCGGCCCGTTCCAGCAGCGTGGAGAGCTGGAGCTTCCGCTCGTAGCTCTTGAGTTCGGCACCGTGAACCCGATCGGTGAGCGTGTGCAGTCTCCTGCGCAGATCCGACTCCTCAGCGCGCAGGAGCGTGAGCTCTTGGCTGTGCCGAGCTCGCTCCTGCTCGGCGCTCTGCTGGGCGACTCTGGCCTCGGAAAGGGAGCGGTCGCAGGACTCCAGGATCGCAGGGAGCTGCGCGGCCACTCGTTCGGCGCGGCTGACCTGCCGTGCGCGCAGCACCGCCCGGCGAGCCGCTTCCTCCGCCGCCCGATGCTCCGCTTCAAACTGCTCGGCGAGCATGCGATGCGTCGCCTCGGCGGCGCGCGCTCGTTCTCGGGCGGTCTCGAGCTCGAGGCGACGCTCGACTTCGGCGGCTCGAGCGCGTTCCAATTCGGAGAACATCTCGTCTCGCTCGCCGGCATCGAGAATCGGCCGGGGGCGCGCCTCGGCTTCTGCGAGCGTGTGCACGGCGCGTTCCGCCTCGGCGGCGGCCAGGGTCTCCCCTCCGGATACCTCAGCCAGCGCTTGGCGGGCGCGCTCTGCCTCGGCCTGTCCTGCTTCGGCGCGGACCGCGAGGCGGTTTCGCTGCTCAGCCACCTCCGCGATCCGGGCATCCGCCGCGCGAAGCTCCGCAAAGGATCGCTCGGCGGCGAGTTTCGCCCGTGATGCGCGCTCGCGCAGTTCGGCGAGTTCGGCCTCGGCCTCGGCCAATTCAGCGGCGAGGGCTTCGCGTCGCTGCTCGGCGTGCTCCAGCTCCGCACCGAGTTCGATGCGGGAGGGGGCGAGCCCTGAACCGCCCGTGAGGGTGTGCCGGGTCAGCACGTCCCCGGCGGTCGTCACGATCGTGAAGCTTCCGGATGGCCACTGCTTTCGCAGCGTCGCCGCCCCGGCGATCGCCTCCGCCACCCCTTCTGCGAGGTAACTGCGCGAGAGCAATCCGAAGACACCGTCAGGCGCGTCGACGAGCACGTCAGTCGCGAGCGTCAATCCGTCGATACGGGGCGCATCGGTCGCCGCCGAGGCCGCGCGGGCGATGACGGTCCGCAGCTGCCCGAGATCGCGTTCGCGCGCGGAGCGGACGATCTCCCCCGCATCTGCTTCACTGTCTGCGAGCAGCGCGTCGCCGAATACTCCGAGCGCTGCACCGATGGCCGCTTCGAAACCCTCGGTCACTCGCACGTGGTCGGCGACTCGACCTCGAATGCCTGCGGGCTCTTCGGCGAGCAGCGCACCCGAAGCGTCGCGCTGATCGAGCATTCGAGCGAGCGCGCTCACCCGCGCGTCGAGCCCCGCTCGTTCCTGCTCCATCCCGTGCAGGGTGTCGCGAAGCTCGTCGCGCGCACGCTCCGCCTCGGTCTGCGCATCCTGGGCCGCGCGATACGCGTCGTCGAGGCCCGCCTCGGGCCCCTCACTCTCGTTGAGACCCTGCTCGTAGTCCTCCAGGTCGCGCTGCGCGTCCGCGGCACGCTGCTCGGCCTGTGCAGCCGCGATGCGGCGTCGTTCGACCTCTTGGCCGACCGTCGCCCGCTTCTGCTCCGCAGTCTGCGCGAGGCCGCGGAGCTTCGACAATTCGAGATCATGTCTCGACACGAGTGCGCTCTGGGCTGCGATGTGCTCGTCGATGGCGTCCAGGGCCTGCTGCGCGCGGCGAGTGCCGTCACCGGCCTCCTGCCACGATCTCTCGATGGCGGGGATCAGCTCGGTCAGCCGCTCGGCTTCGCTCCGGGCTTCCTCTACCGACGCACGGCTCAGCCGATTCAGCTGCTCGGGGGCTTCCGCCTGCGTCGCGAGAAAAGTCAGTCGCTGCTGAGTCTGCGAGAGGAGCCCTCGGAGGCGGCTCAGCGAGGACTCGAGCGAGATCGTCACCCGACGGGCCGAGTCGAGCTCGTCGCTCTGCTGATCCTGCTCGAGACGCTGAATGCGGAGCTGCTTCTGCTCGAGCTGCTCCTGCAGCACGATCCGCTCGCTATGCTGCTCCGCCTCGTCCTTTGCGAGTTCGTCGAGCTCGTGACGAAGCCGGGCCACGTCATCGGCGAGGAGCCGGGCCTTGGCATCGCGCACTTCGGCTGCGATTCCCTGCGCCTGCTTCGCCACCTCGGCTTGACGCCCGAGAGGTTTCAACTGTCGTCTGATCTCACCCGCGAGATCGTTGAGTCGCGTGAGGTTGGTCTCCATCGCATCGAGCTTTCGCAGGGTGCGCTCTTTGCGACGGCGATGCTTCAGGATTCCCGCAGCCTCTTCGATGAAGCCGCGTCGATCCTCGGGAGTGGCTCTGAGCACTGCGTCGAGTTGCCCCTGCCCGACGATCACGTGCATCTCGCGCCCGAGTCCCGAGTCGCTCAGGAGCTCCTGCACATCGAGCAGGCGGCATCCCTCGCCGTTGATGACGTATTCGCTGGCTCCGTTGCGGAACAGCGTGCGGCTGATCGTCACCTCGGCGTATTCGATCGGCAGCGCCCCATCGCTGTTGTCGATCGTAAGTTTCACCTCGGCGCGCCCGAGTGGGCCTCGCGTGCTGGTGCCGGCGAAGATGACGTCTTCCATCTTCCCACCGCGCAGGGTCTTCGCGCCCTGTTCTCCCATGACCCACGCGAGCGCGTCGACCACGTTCGACTTGCCGGAACCGTTGGGGCCGACGATCGCGGTGACGCCGGGCTCGAACTGGAAGACGGTGGGCTGGGCGAAGCTCTTGAACCCTTTGAGGGTCAGGCTTTTGAGGTGCACACTGCCTCCTCTGCCGTCTCCCGGTGAACCTAATCGTTCACTTTACCGGTTTCGGCGCGCTTCCCCCGCTATTCAGGCGATGCGCCCGGGATGAGTCGCGAGCTCGGTAACGGATTCGGGAATCTCGATCCCGGGTCTGAGGTCGGGGGCCGAGAGGATACGGGCCGCCGGAGGACCGAACGCGACGACACCGGCCCAGCTGTCGCCGTCGATATCCTCCTCATCGTCTTCCGCCCAATCGTCCGAAACGCGCAATGACCAGTGCTCGATCGGCATCGCCAGGACCGTCGTGGCGGCCAGTTCCTTCTTCTTGGACGCCCGCACCTCAGCGCTGCGGCCGGGGACGAGCCGATCCGAGAGCGCGTCGAGCAGTCCGGACTTCTCCTCGACGGCGACCTCCTCGAATCTTCCGAAGATCATGGCGCTCCGGTACCACACCGAGGATTCGAACGTGCTGCGCGCGACCACCACTCCGTCGATCTTCGTCACCTCGACAGTGACCTCCTGCTGTGCGAGCGCGCGCATCCATCGCGAGCCGGTCGAACCGTGAATCACGACCCGGTCGTCGATGACGGCGTACGCGGTGGGAAAGACCACGGGTCGCTGCTCGACGATCAGGCCGATGTGCGCGAGCGCGCTCGAGGCGAAGAGATCGTCGAGCAGCCGACGATCCTCGCTCATCTTCTCGGGTATGCGCTGCGAAGTCAGTGGAAGCACCGGATCCTCGTTTCGTAGGGAATGTCTCGTACCAAGCTGCCCGAAATGCGGTCCTCATTCGAGTCCAATTTCATGGAGAATGTGAGGACCAGTTGGCGAAGAATGCGAGGCTCCCGTGGATCCGATATCAGTATGGATCGCCATCGATCGATCGCGCGGAACGTCCCTCGCACAGCAGCTCGTCGAACAATTGCGAGACCGCATCCTCCGCGGAACGCTGACCCCGGGCGCGCCGCTGCCTTCGAGCCGTGCGCTTGCACTCGAACTCGGAGTCTCACGCTCCGTCGTGGTCCGCGCCTACGAGCAGTTGAACGGCGAGGGATACCTGGAGTCCGAACCGGGATCGACGACGAGGATCGCATCCGGTATCGTCCCCGCGCACCGATTCGGCCGCACCGCCCCGGAGTCCACCACCGGGACGCACCCTTCGGACCCCCGCACGCCGCCGTCCCGCCGTCCCGCAGCGCCGATCGACCTGCGCACCGGCTCCCCGTTCGCCCCGGTATCCGTTCCCCCTGACTGGCGGCGCGCGATGCAGGCCGCGGCCAGGGAACCACTGCGATCCGAGGCGCCACCGGCGCTCGGCGATCCGAGGCTGCGAACGCAGATCGCCTTGCACGCGCAAAGATCGCGCGGGATCAACTGCGCTGCCGAAGACGTCATCGTGACCTCTGGAACCGTCGATGCACTCCTCCTCATCTCACTCGCGCTGGGTCAGGGCAAGCACTGGGGCATGGAGGATCCCGGATACACGGAGGCCGCCCAAGTCCTGCGGCTCTCCGGCGCTCGGATCCGGCCCATCCCGGTGTCCTCCCACGGACTGCGCATGGAGGACCTGCGCGGCCTCGGAAGTCGCCCCGAGCCGAACGACCGCACCCCACTCGATGCGCTGCTCGTCACTCCGAGCCACCAGTTCCCGCTCGGCGGACGCATGTCCGCCTCGGAGCGCACCGCAATCGTCGCCTGGGCCGCCGGCAGCGGAGTGCTGATCGTCGAGGACGACTACGACAGCGAGTTTCGACACGTCGGTACTGCCCTTCCCGCAATCGCTTCGCTCGATCCGGGGGGAACCGTGGCGCACGTGGGCAGTCTCAACAAGTCCTTCTCTCCTTCCCTGCGCTGCGGGTACGTGATCACCACCGCGGGAAGCGCCATCTGGAAGGCACTCTCCGAGGCGAAGCAGATCGTCGGCTCGAACGCGCCGGCGGTCGTGCAGACCGCAACCGCGGCGTTCTTCGAATCAGGCGCGTTCCGGCGCTATGTCGCTCGCACACGCAGGGAATATCGACACCGGCGAGAATTGCTCATCGACGTCTTCGCCGACGCGGGTCTCGCTGATCACCTGCTCGCGACGGAAGGCGGCCTGCACGCGATCCTCCGCCTGCCTCAAGGAGTGACCGGCGCCGCCCTCGCGGCCTCGCTCGCCCGTAGCGACGTGCTCGTCGATCCGATCTCGGAATTCGCGCAGCTCGACCGGAAGGACGACGCGATCGCGGTCGGCTACGGAGCCGAGCCGGTGACCCGGCTCCTGCGAGGACTCGGCACGGTGATTCGAGCGGTGTCCGCCCAGAACGCCACCTGACGGCACGGGGCTACCCGTCCTCGATCCCGCGCAGGCGCCGCGAACTCCACAGCACCAGCACGGCGACGACCACGGTCGCCAGTATCAGTGCGAGCAGGGGCATCGAGCCTGCCGCAGCCGCCAGCGCCGCGCCGATGAGAGCGGCGAGGATCGGGCCGTCGAGGTTCCACAGCATGACATTCGCCCCCGCAAGATCCCCCGCGGGAGTCGGCACCGGCGCGAGGAGCTTCTGCGGCAGCGGACCTTTGAGCGCCCCGAGCAGCCGCAGCGCGGTCGCGATCACGCCGAGCAGCGCGCCCGCGAACGCCGCGGGCCCCGCCGTCGACCCGGGGAGCAGGAACGCGGTGAGCGCCGCCGAGCCCGCGCACACCGTGGAGGCGAGCACCGTCGGGACCGCCAGGTGCAGGAGGAGCAGCCGCGGCGCACTGAACGGAAACACTGCTGGAGCACCGATCGTCTCCGCGGCCGCGCGGAGCCCACGGCACCACGGCCCGACCCCCGAGTACACGGCGAGCAGCACGATCGCCCCCACGAGCGGTGCCGCTCCCCCGGCAGCTGCACTGAATACGAGACTCGAAGCGGCCCCGGCGATACCGGTCACGAGCAGCGCCGCAGCAGAGCGCAGCGGAGTACGCGCAATACCCAGCAGGTCGCGCGACACCATCAGGCGCAATGCGAATGCTGGAGACCTCGGCGACGCCCATCGCCGCGCCCAACTCCATGTGCGACCGAGCTTCACCGGCGCGCCGATCCGACCCGCCGCACTCCGAAACTCACCCGTCGCCACGAGCGTGCTGACTGCGTCCAGTCGCTCAGCCTGCTCTCGCAGTGCGTACCATCGAGTGCCGCGGATCAATTGCCCGAGCAGCAGCAGCGCACCCGCGCACAGCCCAAGAGCAGCACCGAAGCCCAGCGTCGGGGCGAGCATCTCCGGAGCGAACTCCCCCTGCACCGCTCGAGCGCTGAGCATGAGGCCTGCAACCATGGTTCCGAGGAGCACGGCGAACGCGACACACCGAAGCGCGCGACCGAGCACCAGTCGCCAGCGCGGCAGCGCAGTGGTGAAGAGAAGATCGATCTCAGGCAACGGTATTCGCACCGGCGACGTGTACCAGCCGACCACGGGGAGCAGGCCGAGCACCAACAGCGCCCCACCCCACCCCCAGCGAACGAGCAGCGGATCCCCTGCCGTCGGCAGCACTGTCGCAAGCCAGAGGACACCGGAGCGGACGATCGGCGCGGCCACCACGATGACCACCATGATCGTCAGGTAACCGAGGTAGGCGACCTCTCCGGGCGCGGGGCGCTCCCGGTTCCGCAGCAGGATGCGGACGCGGCGCCGTGCGCGCGCCTCCGCAGCAACAGCACCGTGGCTCACGCTGCCGCCGCTTCGACCAAGACGCGTCGTCCGGCCACCCTCTCGACGAGGTCGGCATCGTGCGATGCGAATGCGACCGCGACGCCTCGCGCGCAGGCGGCTCGCAGCGCTTCGGACACGCGCTCGCGTCGATCGGGATCGAGTCTCTGCTCGGGTTCGTCGAGTAGCAGCACATTCGCCGGGCGCGCGAACGTGATCGCGAGCGACACGAGCTGCCGCTGACCGCTGGAGAGTTCGTGCGGAAAGCGCGTCTCGAGCGACGCGATGCCGAAGGTCTCGAGGGCGAGGGCCCCGAGGCCCGGTACGATCTCGGCCCGGTCGCCCCAAGCCGCCGCGACGAGTGCGAAATTCTCGCGGAGGGTGAGGTCCGGATAGAGCGTCGGCGGGTCGATCAGCGCGGCGATCTCGCTCCGGATCTCGCGTTTGCGCTCATCGATCGGCCTGCCGCGCAGGCGCACCGAGCCGGCGGTGACGCGGATTCTCCCGGCGAGTGCCCGCAACAGGGTCGTCTTGCCCGCGCCGTTGCGGCCGAGCACCGCGACGCACTCCCCCGGCTCCACGTGCATCGAGGTGGGAGGAAGCAGCACTGCGCCGTCGAGGGTGACCCCTGCGGCTCCTGCGACGAGCAACTCCGCCGTCACGCCTTACTTCGCCCGGTTGATCATCTTCGTCGCGGCACGACGCTTCAGCCACTTATCGATAAAGAACGCCATGAAGATCCAGCCGCCCAATGCCGTGATGACCCAGATCAGAATCGGGGCAGCGATCCAGGTGGCTACTCCGTGGATCTCGATGCCGCCGTTGAAGAGCGAGGCCACCCAGAGTGCGAGCAGTGTTGCCACGAGTCCGACGCCGCCCGCGAGCGGAGCCGCATAGCGCTGGGCCAGGTTGAGCACGAAGGGTCCGAGCAGCGCATGCGCGAGCGTGAACACGCCGAGGGCGGTGAGGAATCCTGCGAGGTGCAGAGTGAAGTCAGGCAGCACGAAGTGCGCCACGATGAGTCCGATGGCCCCGAGCACAACCTGGGAAAGAACTTGAAACAGCAGTCGCATGCTGTCAGAGTAGCGCAGCGGGACAGTCGCTGCCCAGACCCGATCCGACTTCCCGCCGGTCAAGATCGCCTCGTGCGAGGCCTATGCGGCGATCGGGCGCGCAAGATCCTCGATCACTTCGACCCCCGGGAGCATCGCGAGCACGGAGCCGGGCAACTCGATCTTGGCGCCGCGAATGCCCGCGCCGATGATTGCGGCATCGACCGAGGCCACACGCGAGTCGACGAGCACACGCCAATCGCCCGGAAGCCCGATCGGTGTGATGCCGCCGTATTCCATTCCGGTCAGCGACGTCGCCTCCTCCATCGGAGCGAAACTGATCTTGCGTGCGCCCAGCAGCTTTCTCACCGCGCCGTTCACATCCGCCCTGGTCGTCGCGAGCACGACGCAGGCCGCGTAGGTGACCGTCTCTCCGCGCTTACCGGCAACGACGATGCAGTTTGCGGATGCATCCAGAGTGACGCCGTAAGCCTCGCAGAAGGCAGCCGTGTCGGCAAGCGTCGCATCGATGGGTGCGACGCTGACGCACGCGGCGACTTCGGGAGCGAGCGCGGCGAGCGCTTCGGATACGGGGGCAGCGAGGAGTCCGGGATCATCGAGCGCCGGACGCAGATCGAGCGGCAAGGGGTCATTCCTCTTCTTCAGGGTGCGGTCTCGCCCACTTCGCGGGAAGCTCTGGGCCATCCCAGATCTTGATGATTCCCCAGACCACTGCAGCGATCGGTACGGCGAGCACCGCACCGAGTATTCCCGCGAGCACGGTGCCGGCGGTCAGCGCGAGCAGAATCACGAGCGCGTGCAGCTTGAGCGCGCGCCCCATGAGCACGGGCTGCAGGAAGTTGCCTTCGAGCTGATTCACCAGGACCACCACACCGACGACGAGCACGGCACTGAGCGGGCCGTTGGCGACCAACGCCACGAGAGCACCGAGGATGCCCGCGACTGTCGCACCGACGAGCGGAATGAACGAGAGCAGGAAGACGAGGACCGCCAGCGGCACGGCGAGCGGCACCTGCAGGATCAGCAGACCGATTCCGATTCCGATCGCGTCGACGAGCGCGACGCTCGCGGTTCCGCGAACGTATGAACCGAGGGTCTCCACTGTCTTCTGACCGATGCGCTCCGCACGATCGAGCGAGGATCCGTTGAACGGACGCAGCAGAAATCTCCAGATCTTCGGACCGTCCTTCAGGAAGAAGAACAGAACGACGACCATGAGCACGAGGCCCGTGATGAAGCTGGCGACCGCGCCAACCCCCGCGAGCGCGCCCGCGCCCAGGTTCGCTGACGTGACCCATTCGACGAGCTGATCCCGCCATTCGAGCAGCTGATCCTGATCGATCGAGAACGGCAGCGTGTGCGACCATTCGAGCAGTTGGAGGAAGCCGTCGTGCGCGCTCGAACTGAGTTCGTCCCATTCGTCCCGCACGGCCCAGGTGACGAGCCAGCCGACTCCGGTCAGCAGCAGCAGAATGCCGATGAGTTCGATGACCGCCGCGAGCGCACCGGGAACGCGATGCGCCCTGAGCCACTTCGTGACGGGCCAGAAGGTACTCGCGAGGATGAGCGCGAGAACGATGGGAATGAAGACCGTGCTGAGCGTGCGCAGCCCCCAGATGATACCCGCGACGAGCACGAGCACGATGATGAGTTGCAGCGATCGAGTGGCGAGCCCGCCGAAACGATCCCGCCACAGACCAGGTGGCGGTGCGGGCTGGGCGGGCAGCGGCTGAACCACTACGACCGGTTTGGGCTGATCTCGCTTACCGAACCACATTGTCCTACTCGTTTCGTATCAGCTCACCGCGTGCGCCGCGATGAAAGCGCGCAATTGCTCTGCGTCGTTGGCCATTTCGGTGACGTGCTGCTCGAGTTCGAGCAGTCCGGCGAGGTGCGCGGGAAGCGGTGCGGCTTCACCGATCGCCTCCGCGACGATCTCCGGGAACTTCGCGGGCTTCGCCGTCTCGAGCACGAGCATGGGCACCCCTGCTTCGGTATGCGATTGCGCGACCTTCACTCCGTCTGCCGTGTGCGGGTCGATCACCACGCCGGTGCGTTCATGCACCTCGCGGATCGTCGCGACCCGGTCCGCGTGCGTGCTGGTGCCGCTGAGCAGACCGAACTCCGATTCGAAGCGGGGCTGCTCGGCCGACAGGTCGAGTTCTCCGGTCTCGTCGAGTCCACGCCAGGCTGCGGCGAGGCGTTCGCCGTCGCGACCCAGCAGGTCGAAGATGAACCGTTCGAGGTTCGATGCCTTCGAGATATCCATCGAGGGGCTCGAGGTAGCGTACGTGCGATCGGCTCCTCGGGGACGGTAGACGCCAGTGCGGAAGAACTCGTCGAGCACATTGTTCTCGTTCGCCGCGAGCACCAGTCGATGAATCGGAAGACCCATCAGCCTGGCGTAATGGCCGGAGAGTATGTTTCCGAAGTTGCCGGAGGGGACGGTGACGGATACGCGATGCGCGGCTCGATCGGTCTCGCCCAAGGGATCGGAGGATCGCAGCCAGGCCCAGAAGTAGTAGACCACCTGGGCACTGATACGGCCGAGGTTGATGGAGTTCACGGTGCCCAGGTGATGCATCCGTTTGAAGTCGAGGTCTCCTGAGAGCGACTTGAGCAGGTTCTGGCAGTCGTCGAACACGCCGGCGATTGCAATGTTGTGGATGTTGTCGTCCGTCAGGGAGTACATCTGCGCTCGCTGAAAATCGCTCATGCGGCCCTGGGGCGAGAGCATGAAGACCGAGATACCCTCTTTGCCGCGCAGCGCGTACTCCGCAGCGGAACCGGTGTCTCCCGAGGTCGCTCCGACGATGTTCAGCACCGTGCCCTGCTTGCGGAGTGCGTACTCCATGGACTGTCCGAGGTACTGCATCGCCATGTCTTTGAAGGCGAGCGTCGGGCCCTCGCTGAGACCGACGAGTGAGATCCCTCCGTCGAGCGAGGTCAACGGGACGATCTCGCTCGAGACGAAATTCTGCGGTCGGTAGGCCGCGTGACACATGCGCTCGAGATCTGCACCGGGAATGTCGGTCGCGAAGAGGCTCAGCACCTCGACCGCGAGGTCGGGGTACGAGAGCGGGCGCCAGTCCTCGAGCTGCTCCCGGGTGACCTTCATCATGGTCTCGGGCACCGCGAGGCCGCCATCTGGGGCCAGGCCTTCGAGCAGCGCGTCACTGTACGAGATCGGCTGCATGCCGCCACGGGTCGAAATGTATTTCAACGAGAGCTCCTTGTTCGATGCACCTACGACTCTATCGAGTCATTCCTACGAAGACCCGCGGCTCACCACGAGACGGGAAGCGCCTTGCCTTCTTCGTAGCCGGCAGCCGACTGCAGCCCGACATGCGCGCGGACGTGAAACTCCGCGAGCGTCGCGGCCCCGGCGTAGGTGAGCGAGGACCGAACGCCCGATGTGATCATGTCGAGCAGGTCCTCGACTCCCGGACGCTGGGGATCGAGGTAGATCTTCGAACTCGAGATGCCCTCTGCGAAGAGTTCTTTCCGGGCGAGCTCGTAGGCGTCGAGTCCGCCGAAGCGCGCGTGCACGGCCTTGGTCGATGCCATACCCCAGGATTCCTTGTAGAGTCGGCCGCCCTCGTCAGCGTGGAGTTCGCCCGGCGCCTCGATGGTGCCGGCGAACCACGAGCCGATCATGATCGACTCAGCCCCCGCCGCGAGCGCCAGCGCGACATCGCGCGGGTAGCGCACGCCTCCGTCGGCCCAGACGTGCGCGCCGAGTTCGCGGGCGGCCTGCGCGGTTTCGAGCACTGCGGAGAACTGCGGTCGTCCGACGGCGGTCATCATGCGGGTCGTGCACATCGCCCCCGGCCCGACGCCGACCTTCAGAATACTCGCGCCCGCGCCGACCAAGTCTCGTACCCCGTCGGCAGTGACGATGTTTCCCGCAACGATCGGCAGACCGAGGTTCAGCGCGGAAACCGAGGCGAGCGCCCGGAGCATTCCCGCCTGGTGCCCGTGGGCGGTGTCGAGCACGAGCACGTCGGCACCTGCCTCGGCGAACGCCCGCGCCTTGGCCGCGGCATCGCCGTTGATCCCGACAGCAACGGCGACGGCGAGGCGGCCCTGCGCGTCGAGTGCGGGTCGATAGAGTGTGCCGCGAAGCGCGCTTCGCGATGTGATCGTCCCGACGAGCCGGTCCTGGTCGACGACGCCGAGCAGTTCGACGCCGTGCTCCTCCTCGGCAGCGCGCACCGCATCGAATGCCGAGCGGTCCGGACCGAGGTCGCTCACGTCGATGGTGCGCAGCGCCGAGTGGATGAGGTCGCCGAGAAGCGCGTCGCTCGGCGCGGTCGCCAGGCGGGCGGCATGGAGCAATCCGCGCACCCGTCCGAGCGGGAGTGTCGAGGTCTCCTCCGAGACGGAAGCATCCTCGACGTCCGCGACGACGATGCCGTAGCCGCTGACCGGGGGTACGAGGCGAAGCGCATCGGCGACGGTCGCGTGAGGCGGCAGCAGCAGTGGAGTGTCGCACTCGACCGGTTGCCGCTTCACCCATCTGATCGCGTGGATGAGCTGTTCGGTGCTCATGTCCTGAGGGAGCACGCCGAGGCCGCCGCGGCGTGCGAGCACGGCGGCGAGGCGGGGGCCGGTCACCGCGTTCATGTTGGCAGCGACCAGGGGAAGCGTCGCAGGGGTGCCGTCGGAGGGCGCGAGGTTCACGCCGAGCCTACTGCCGACCTCCGAATGGCGCGGCACGAGAAACACATCAGAGTAGGTGAGGTCGACGGTGGGTTGGGAGCCGATGAACTGCATACCCCTACGCTACAGGCCGAAGCCGTACGGAACTCAGAAGTCGGCGATCGTGAGCTTCTTCATGTCGAGCATGCGTTCGAAGGCGCCCGGACGCTGCATGAGCGCGTCGATATTGTCCGGAACGATCTGCCAGCTCACTCCGAAGCGGTCGGCCAACCAGCCGCACTGCTCGGCTTCGGGGACCGCAGACAGCCCTTCCCAGAGCAGGTCTATCTCCGCCTGTCCGCGGCACTGCACCTCTAGGGAGACTCCGCACGTGAACCCGTGGTCGATGCCCGAACCGTTGTCGTTGCCGACGAACCACTGCCTGCCGAGCCGGAACTCGCCGAATGCGAGCGCCTCAGCTCCGGCGTGGCCCGTCTGTGCCCCGTAGGGGTGGCGGTTGCCGACCGCAGTACCGCCCTCGTCCTCCATCACCGAGGCGAACATCGAAGTATAGAAGTCCGCGGCTTCCGCGGCTCGGTCCTGCGCGGGACCGTCGAACATCAACGCGGGGATGATGAAGGGGCGAGGATCGCCGGCCGGATCCGTCAGTATCAACTGCCAGTTCACGCCGTAGCGGTCCTGGATCCATCCGTAGTGCGCGCTGAAGGGGTACTCCGCCAAGGGCATCAGCGGCGTGCCCCCGTCGAGCAGTCGTTCCCAGAGGCGATCCAGGCTCGCACGAGCGAGTTCTTCGTCGCCGTCGAACAGCAGCGGATCGAAGTTCAGCATGAACGAGATCGAGGGGTTCGGGGCGAAATCGTCTCCTGCGTTGATCAATCTGAACCGGTAGCCGGAGATTGTGAGTGCGAGGGTGAGCGGTTTCCCCGCGAACGGCCGCTGAAACTCCAGCAGCCCCTCGGTCGGGTACCACGAATCGACTTCAGCGCTCGAATTCTCGAAGGCTGCGGTGTAGAAGGCTCCCGCCTCTTCGGCGTTGCCGTTGCACCAGATGTTCGGGATGATCCTCTGCTCAGACATATGCCGGCTCCCTTGATCAGCGGTACTTGCGCAACTCTGCCTGTGCGAGCGATGACTTGTGCACCTCGTCGGGGCCGTCGGCAAGCCGCAGCGTACGGATGTGAGCGTAAGCGTAGCCGAGAAAGTGATCCTGCGACAGGCCTCCCGCACCGTGCACCTGCATCGCTCGGTCCAGGATCCGTTGGACGGCTGCCGGCGTCGCGATCTTGATCGCCTGTATCTCGGTATGCGCACCCCGGTTGCCGACCGTGTCCATGAGCCACGCGGTCTTCAGCACCAGCAGTCGCAGCTGTTCGACTTCGATGCGGGACTCCGCGATCCATTCGCGGATCACCCCCTGCTCTCCGAGCGTCTTGCCGAATGCCACTCGTTCGTTTGCGCGCACGCACATCGCTTCGATGGCGCGCTCGGCGATCCCGATGGCGCGCATGCAGTGGTGGATGCGGCCCGGTCCCAACCTGGCCTGCGCGATCGCGAAGCCGTCTCCCTGACCCGCGATCAGGTTCGCAATCGGGACGCGAACGTTCTCGAAGCGCAGTTCGGCGTGCCCTCCGTGCTCCTGATCGTCGAAACCGAATACTTCCATCGCCCTCACGATGCTGAGGCCCGGAGTGGACCTCGGAACGAGGATCATCGACTGCTGGCGATGGCGGTCGGCCGCGGGATCGGTCTTGCCCATGACGATGAAGATCTCGGCACCGGGATTCATGGCCCCCGTGATCCACCATTTGCGTCCGTTGATCACATATTCGTCGCCGCTGCGCTCGATGCGCAGCTCGATGTTCGTCGCGTCCGACGAGGCGATGTCGGGCTCGGTCATCGCGAATGCGGAGCGGATCCTTCCGTCCAGGAGGGGCTCCAGCCAACGGCTCCGCTGCGCTGGGGTTCCGAAGAGCTCGAGTACCTCCATGTTGCCGGTATCCGGTGCAGCACAGTTCAGGGCTGGTGGTGCGAGATGGATGCTCCGTCCCGTGATCTCGGCCAGTGGAGCGTATTGCAGGTTGGTGAGTCCTCCGCCGTGCTCACCGGGGAGGAAGAGGTTCCACAGCCCGCGCCTCCTCGCCTCAGAGCGGAGCTCACGCATGATCGGGGTCCTGTCCCAAGCCCACCGATCGTCGAGCGACTGAAGCTGTTCGTGAAACACCTGCTCCGCGGGATACACGGAGCATTCCATGAAGTCGAGCAGTTCCTCCCGTAGCGATTCGGTCTTCTCATCGAACTGAAATTCCATCGGTCTCTCCTACCGTGCCCGCAACTCGTGCAGGCCACTCTCGATCAACGGCTGGACGAGTGCGCCCATCTGCTCGAAACCCTCGCCGACGGTCTTGCCCTGCATGTAGCGATAGTGGATGCCTTCGCAAATCGTCGCGAGCTTGCAAGACGCGAGTGCCAGGTAGAACCCGAAGTCCGAAAGGTCCCTTTCGCTCTGGTCCGCATAGCGCTCGATGATCTGCGCCTCGCGCAAGTATCCGGGTGCCAGGTTGGCATCCACGAAGAGTCCGGCGGTCCCCTCGCCTGCGAGTCGTCCGTATACGAGCGTCAGTGCGAGATCCGTCAACGGGTCGCCGAGCGTCGACATCTCCCAGTCGATGAGGGCGAGGATCCGGTCGTCCGCTGCGAGGAGCAGATTGTCGAGCCGATAGTCGCCGTGCACGATACCCGCCTCGGATTCCTTCGGCACCGCGCCAGCGAGCCGATGGAAGAGTTCCTCGACCCCCGGCAGCTCGCGGCTCCGGGAAGCGGCGAGCTGCTGCTCCCATCGCCGCACCTGCCGTCCGAGGAACCCCTCCGGCTTCCCGAAGTCATCGAGTCCGATTCGTCTGGGGTCGATTCGATGAAGCGCCACGAGCGTGTCGATGAACGACTCGGAGATGAGCCGGGTACGGCCCGGCCCGAGAGACTCGAGCTGGGCTGCCCGCACATAGGAGACACCGTCTACCTTCTCCATCACGTAGAAGGGTGCACCGATGAGACCCGTGTCTTCGCAGTGCGCGATCATCCGAGGCACGGGCACCTCGGAGCCGGAGAGCGCCGACATGACGCGATGCTCCCGCGACATGTCATGCGCGGTGGCCAGCACATGGCCGAGCGGCGGCCTGCGAACGATCCAGGAGCCCGCGCCATCGCTCACCTCATAGGTGAGGTTCGACTTTCCGCCGGTCAGGACGCGAGCGATGAGCGGTGCTCCTGCGCCAGGGACGTGGCGTCGGAACCAGGGCTCGAGTCGGTCGAGATCGAGCCCCTCGGGGCTGCGCGCCGCATGCGTCGTCATTTTTCGCTACCCGAGCGCCAAGGGCACGCTGATGCCTCCGTCGATGACGAGCGTCTGTCCCGTCGTCCAGGAGGCTTCGTCGGAAAGGAGGAATGCCACGGTGCTCGCGATGTCCTCGGGGAGGCCGAGGCGCCGCATCGGATACCCCTTCGCGCTTTCCTCTTCACGTCCCTCGTACAGCTTCGTGGCGAACTTGGTCTTCACCACGGCCGGGGCGACAGCATTCACTCGGATGCCCGGCGCGAGCTCGACTGCGAGGAGCTCGGTGAGCGCGATCGTCGCCGCCTTGGTGACACCGTAGAAACCGATGCCCGGCGAGGTGCGCAGGCCGGCGAGCGAGGCGACGTTGACAATCGATCCGCCGTGCTCTCCCATCCACGCGGTGTGCACCAGTTGCACCCAGGAGAGCGGTGCGAGTGTGTTCACCTCGAAAGTCTTGCGCGCGGCCCCCAGGTCGAGGTCGACAGCCGGACCGTAGTGCGGGTTGATACCGGTGTTGTTCACGAGCAGATCGATGCTGCCGAACACCTCGACTGCCAGGCGAATTGCTTCCGCTTGGTGTGCGGGGTCATCGGCCTTTCCGGCGACGCTGAGGGCGTGCGCGGAACCTCCGAGCTGGGCCACAGCCTCTTCGAGCGCTTCGGTTCCTCTGGCAGTGATGACCACCCTCGCGCCCTCGGATACCAGTCGTCTCGCAATCGCGAAGCCGATTCCCCGGCTCGCTCCGGTCACGATTGCGGTCTTCCCCGCGAACCTTGATGCGGTGACTGCGGTGTCGGGCATGAGTACTCCTTCGTACGATGCGAAGCAAGTTCGCATCACCAGTTAGTGAGCGCTTGCTTATCTGGCAGAATAGACAGGAACCTCCCCCGAGGTCAAGCGAGCGCAGGAGACCGATGCCGCATGAATGAAACGCCCCCCGGACCCCGTGCCGATCGCACCCGCGCACGCCTCCGGCAGGCGGCGATCGAATCCTTCGCGAAACGAGGGTTTCACGGCACCACCACACGCGACATCTCGACGACCGCAGGAGTGAGCCCGGCCGCGCTCTACGTGCACTATCGCTCGAAAGAGCAGCTGCTCTACGAACTCGCACTCGACGGCCACAACGAGACACTGCGCATCATGCGCGACTCGGTCTCCCCGAGCGATGAGCCGATCGAGGCCCTGCGCAAGCTGGTACACGCCTTCGCGACCTACCACGCTACCGCGCACACCGCAGCGCGAGTCGTGAACCACGAACTCGCCGCACTCAGCCCCGAGCACTTCGCAGAGATCCTCGAACTGCGGCGCGAGATCGAGAACGAGGTCCGAGCGGTGATCACCCGCGGCGTGGAATCCGGACAATTCGACACTGCCGACGTGCAGCTCACGAGCGCTTCCCTGGTCTCGCTCGGCGTCGACCTGACCCGCTGGTACCGTGACGGTCTCAGCTGGACACCGGATGACATCGGCGCACACTACGCTCAGCTCGCCCTACGCAGCGTCGGAGTCGGGCTCTCGCTCTAACCGAGCCATTCCCGAAGCGTCGGCCCCACCAGGTTCGCGTCGGGAGCCGGCAGAATCGAGCCGTCGCGCAGCGCCCTGCCGAATCCTCCCGGCAGTGGGATCTCGATCACCCGACGAGATTCACCCCGCGCCTGGGCCACGGCGCGCGCAACGTCGGCGATCCGCATCTCTTCGGGACCGGCGAGATCGGGCAGGACGCCACAGGGTCCGCCCGAAGCCACCTCGACGAGCATCTCGCCGACGGAAGCGGCGGCAAGCGGCTGCGAACGCATCGACGGTGCGAGGATCACCCGACCGAGTTGCTTCACGTTCCGCTCGGCGAACTCGAAGAACTGGGTCGCCCGCAGAATGCTCCACGGGACAGCGCCCTCGACCACCAACCGCTCCTGCAGCGCCTTCCCCGCGTAATAGCCGAAGGGGGCGTTGGCGGCACCGACGATCGACAGCGCGATGTGATGCGCCACTCCGGCTTCCTGCTCAGCGCGCAGAAGATGCCTCGTCACCGACCCGAAGAACTCCGTTGACGACAGCCGGGCGCTCGGACCCGACGCGTCGATCACGGCATCTACCCCCGTCAGATCGAGACCATCGCCGCTGAACAGATCGACCCCGCGCGCACGAGAAAGCACCAGCGCCTCGTGCCCCGCACGCTCGGCGAACTGCACCGCATGCGCACCCACAGTTCCCGTTCCGCCCGCGACCGCGATCCTCATGAAATCACCCTACCCCTGCGGCCGATCGGGTTCTATGCTGCAGACATGACGATACGACTCAACCCCTACCTGAACTTCCACGGGAACACCCGCGAAGCGCTGGAGTTCTACCACTCCGTCCTCGGGGGCTCGCTGTCGCTCATGCGGTACGACTCGATTCCCGGAATGATGGGCGCCGCCGACGAGGGCGTCAAGATCATGCACGGCCAGCTCGAGACCGAGGACGGACTCACGCTCATGGCCGCCGACTACCCCGCATCGATGTCGGACTCACCCGATGCTTCGGTCGGCGGCCAATCCGTCTGCATATCGGGCGACGACGCGGAACGCATCACCGCCGTCTGGCACGCGCTCGCCGAAGGAGCGACCATCAACGAACCGTTCGCACAGGCCCCCTGGGGCGATACCTTCGGTATGCTCAGCGACCGGTTCGGCGTCGACTGGATGGTGAGTCTGTCGGGACGAGCGGACTAGCCCGCCCCGACAGGCTCCTGCGAAGCTCGCTAGTCGCGCAGCTTAGCTCCGAACGCCGTCTGCGCGGCCTGCACACCCGCCAGCTTCGCCTCGCTCGCCTCCTCGGACTTGAGCGTGCGGTCATCGGCGCGGAAACGAAGCGCGAACGTGAGTGCCCGCATCCCCTCCGGCACTCCGGTGCCGCGATAGTCGTCGACCAGCGTCGCCTGCTCGAGCAAGTCCCCGGCTCCAGCGATCACCGCGGCCCGCACGGCCTCGGCGGGGACCGACGAGTCCACGACCAGCGTGAGATCTTGTGTCGCCGCCGGATAGGTCGACAGATTCGAGGTCTCGGGAGCCAGCGGAGCCACATCGATGAGGCGGCTCAGGTCGAGCTCGAATGCGGCGACCCGGCCGGGCAGATGCGAATCCGATACCAGCTCCGGAAGCAGTTCGCCTGCAACGCCCACCGATTCCAGCACTCCATCCACGCTCACGCAGAGCTCGGCCGTCCGACCGGGGTGGAACGCCCGATGCGAGCCCTGCCGCAGCACGAGCTCGACCGACACCGCACCGGCGACCGTCTTCGCGGCGTCGATCGCATCAGCCCAGTCGTACTCGCGAGCCGCCTGACCCGGCTGCTTCGCGATCGCGTCGCCCATCAGCAGGCCCGCGGTGCGCAGCGGTTGCACCGGAATGGAAGCATTCAGCTCGGCAAGCGTCTGCGCGCTCGGCCTCTCCGCGAGCGGCGGCACCGTCTCAGTGCCGAGACGCGCACCCTCCGTCGCAGGTTCGAACACCGAACCGAACTCGACGAGAGCGAGATCCGTCAAACCGCGCGACGCGTTGCGCTGAGCGGTCCCCACGAGGCCCGGCAGCAGCGAGCGCCGCAGGAAGGGCGTCTCGCCATCGAGCGGATTCGCGAGCGCGATGGCGTTCGGGGTCTCATCCCGCTGCCCCGCAGCATCGAACTCGGCCCGAGCACCGGCATCGATGCCTCCGCCGAAGGCACGCAGCTGCGATTTCGACACGAACGGATAGTTCTGCACCTCGTCGAAACCGAAGGCGGTGACCACGTCGGCAGCCCGACGGCGGAGCCGCTGCGCCCGGGTGCGGCCACGACCGGCGGGCGCCACGGGCAGCACCGAAGGAATGCGGTCGTACCCGACGATACGAGCGACCTCCTCGATCAGATCCGCCGGGCGCGACAGGTCGCTGCGCCAGCTCGGAGCAGTCACGACCAGCACGCCATCGGCATCTGAGATCACGGTGCAGCCGATCAACTCGATCGCACGGCGAGCCTCATCGTCGGTGTAATCCGTGCCGAGCAGACCGTTCACCCGCGACAACGGGAGAGTCACCTCGATCGGCTCGAACGGAGCCACGATCTCGGCGCCGAGTCGGTCGATCGTTCCCCCGCCGAGTTCGACCAGCAGATCCGCCATACGCTGCGCAGCGGCAGCAGCCACGAGCGGGTCGACGCCTCGCTCATAGCGCTTCGACGCCTCGCTCGGCAGCTTGTGACGGCGCAGGGTGCGTGCGATCGATACCGGGTCGAAGGTCGCCGCCTCGATCAGGACATCGGTGGTCGACTCGTCAGTCTTCGTCGACTCCCCGCCCATCACACCGGCCAGGCCGATGGGACCCGACTCATCGGTGATCAGCAGGTCCTCTTCGTGCAGCTTGCGCTCCTGCCCATCGAGCGTCACGAGCGTCTCTCCCGGCTTCGCGCGGCGCACCGTAATGCCACCGGTCAGCTTGCGCAGATCGTAGGCATGCAGCGGCTGACCGAGTTCGAGCATGACGTAGTTCGAGATGTCGACCTGGAGCCCCAGCGAACGGATACCCGCGAGCAGGAGCCGCGAGATCATCCACGGCGGAGTCGGACGACTCGGATCGACGCCGCGCACGACACGAGCGATGAAACCGGTGCATCCCTGTCGTCCGCGCACGGGGGCCCCATCATCGAGCACGATGGGAAACCCTTCGCCCCGTCCGATCTCGAGCGCACCCGCTGGATCGGTGAAGGAGGCACCCGTCGAGTGCGAGTACTCCCTCGCCACACCGCGGATCGAGAACGCATAGCCGCGATCAGGCGTCACATTGATCTCGACCGCGCTGTCCTTCATGCCGAGCAGTTCGAGCGCGTCAGAGCCGACCTCGGGATCCAGACCCAGCCGCGACAGCACGATAATGCCCTCGTGATCCTCGCCGAGCGCGAGCTCACGAGCCGAGGCGATCATTCCATCGCTCACGTGACCGTACGTCTTCCGCGCGGCGATGCGGAAATCACCGGGCAGCACGGCGCCGGGCAGCGTGACGACAACCTTATCGCCGACCTCGAAATTGTGGGCGCCGCAGACGATACCGCGAACGTCGCCGCCGCCATCGGCAGCCTGCTCCCCCGGCTTGGCAACGCGCACCTGGCACCAGTTGATGGTCTTGCCATTCGACTGGGGCTCGGGCTCGCGCGAGACCACCTCGCCGACCACGATGGGGCCGGTCGCCTCGAATCGACGAATCGATTCTTCTTCGAAGCCCACGCGCACCAGATCACTGTGCACGCGCTCGGGGCTGACATCCGACGGAAGCTCGACGTGCTGGCCGAGCCAGCTCAATGGAATGCGCATCAGACGAGCCCTCCGAACTGCGTGTTGAATCTGACATCGCCCTCGACCATGTCACGCATGTCGTTCAGATCGTGGCGGAACTGCAGGGTACGTTCGATGCCCATGCCGAAAGCGAAGCCCTGGTACTCGTCCGGATCGATACCGGCTGCCAGGAGCACATTGGGATCAACCATGCCGCAGCCACCCCACTCGACCCAGCGAGCGCCTCCCTTGGCATTCGGCTGCCACACGTCCATCTCCGCGCTGGGCTCGGTGAACGGGAAGAAGTTCGGGCGGAGACGAATCTTCGCCTCTTCGCCGAACATCTGACGCGCAAAATGCTCGAGCGTCCCCCGCAGGTGCGCCATGGTCAGGCCGCGATCGATCGCGAGACCCTCGACCTGGCTGAACACGGGCGTATGCGTGGCGTCGAGTTCATCGGTGCGGAACGTGCGCCCCGGGCAGACCACATATACGGGAATATCCCGGGTGAGCAGAGACCGCACCTGCACCGGCGAGGTGTGCGTGCGCATCAGCAGATGGCGTTCAGGGGGATCGACGAAGAACGTGTCCTGCATCGCACGAGCCGGATGGTCGGGGTCGAAGCCGAGTGCATCGAAGTTGAACCACTCGTGCTCCAGCTCGGGACCTTCCGCGATCTCCCAGCCCATGCCCAAGAAGACGTCGCCGATCTCGTCCTGCAGTTGCGTCAGCGGATGACGGCTACCTGCCTTGCGGCGCACCGGCGCCTCGGTCACGTCGACCGTCTCCTCGACCAGACGCGCCGCCGCCTCGGCCTCGGCCAGCTCGGCCTCGCGCTGCTTATACGCGCCCTCGATACGGCCACGAGCCTGCCCCATGAACTTGCCGGTCTCGGCCTTCAGCTCTTTGGGAACCGCGCGCATCTGCGCGTTCAATCGTGCGATGGCGCTGGACTCTCCCGCGTGCTCGCCGCGGGCCTGCTTCAGCTCCGCCACAGTGCCCGCCGCGGCAAACGCGGCAAGGGCCGCCTCGACCGCCGCATCTGCTGCCTCTTGCGTGATCGGGTTCGGCTCGCCCGATGAATTCGTTTCATTCATTGACACGAGGATCAATCCTACCGTGCTCCGATATGCGTCATCGCTGGGCGAGCAAGCGGGCCAGAGACCGGCAGAGGGAAAGGCTCCGTCGGATCCTCGCTCATCCGATCGCATAGACTGAGCGGGTGAGCAAACGGAGTGCGATGAGCCGTGCGGTGCGAACCGCGCGGGGCGCGTTCGGCGCGTTCGCAGCGACGCTCCTCGCAGCCGCCTCGCACTCCCTTGCCGGTGGTGTCGTCACCCCGCTCGCGGTGATCGCGACCACACTGTTCGCGCTGCCGCTGTGCGTACTCCTCGCAGGGAAGACCGGATCGCTCTGGCGTCTCTCGCTCGCAGTGCTGACCTCGCAATTCCTCTACCACTGGTCGTTCTCCGGGCTCGGGGCGGCCCAACTCGGTGCCTCAGGAGCCACTGCCGAGCCGGTCTCTCCCCATGCCGCGCATCTCGGCCTGGCCGTGCCGCTGAGCTTCACGCCCGAAACGGCTTCGGTAGACGCAGCTGGCATCTGGATGTGGGCGGCGCACGGCCTGGCCTCCGTGCTGACCATCGCGCTGATCCATCGAGGAGAACGCGCAGTCCTGCGTCTCGTGCACACGCTGCGCAGCGCCGTGCCGGTGCATGTGCCCACTGCCGTCCGCCTCCCCGCCCGCCCGGCGATCCTCGAATTCTTCACCGCTCTGCCCTCCCAAGCCGAGCAGGTCTTTCTCTCCGCGATCTCCCACCGCGGCCCACCCCGTTCTCTCGCACCCGCACTCTAACCGTCGAGGATCGCCCTCGGCGGCCCCACGCTTGCCCGGATGACCGGGACACGAGAGAAAGACACTCAATGCAAGACCACACCCGCACGCCTTCGCGTGCACTGCGGCGGATCGCAACCCTGGGGGCCACCGCCCTCGCCGCCATCGGCCTGACCCTGGGCGCCGCAAGCCCTGCGCTCGCCCACGACGAACTGACCGGACAGAGCTTCACCGCCGATGCCGACGGCACGACCACCGGTATCGTGCTGAGCTTCAGCAACAACATCATGGAGGTGGGAACCGAGATCCTCATCGAGGACCCCGACCTGACCGACGTCACCGAAGGCGCTCCGCAGATCAGCGGACGAAACGTCACCCAGGCGATCACCGGGCCGCTTCCCAAGGGCGGCGCCTACCGAGTGACGTGGCGCGTCGTCTCGAGCGACGGACACCCGATTCAGGGCATCTACTTCTTCGAGATCGCCGAGAACGGCAGCGCCGAGATCACCGCGACGGGCGAGACGGACCCGCGGTTCGCCGAGACCGCTGAGGGCTCGGAACCGGAGCCGCATCACGCCGCTGAATCCACGTCGGAGGCGCCTGCCGAGACGAACGAACGCGGAGACTCATCGTTCCCGGCCGGCGGATGGATCGCGCTTGCCGCGGTGCTCGCCCTGGGGATCGGGGCGGGTCCCTTCCTCGCCTGGCGCAAGCGCAAGAAGTCGGCCGTTTCGGGGACAGAGGGAGCGAACTGATGCGGAAGCTCACGACGCTGCTCGCCGCAGCCCTCATCGTCATGCCCGTCTCCCTGCTCACGGCGTGCGCGTCCGATGCTGCTGGATCGTCCGCACCTGCCGGAACGGAATCCTCGACTGCAGGAGAGGCGACCGCTCAGGTCGAACTCTCTGACGGCTGGGCGAAAGCCGGGGAAATCGGCGGAATGACCGGAGTGTTCGGAACGCTCTCGAACGACGGCGACAGCGACCTGGTGATCACCGGTGTCGAAAGCGCCGATGCCGGCATGATCGAGTTGCACGAGATCACCGCCGACGGAATCATGCAGGAGATCACGGGCGAGGTCGTCATTCCGGCGAAGGGTACGTTCGAGCTGGCCCCCGGGGCCAATCACATCATGCTGATGGATCTGAAAAAGGATCTGCTCGCGGGCGACGAAGTGACGTTCACGCTGCAGCTCGCATCGAACGATGGCCGCACCAGAACCGTGGAGTTCACCGTACTCGTCAAGGACTACGCTGGCGCGAACGAGAACTACGGAGGAACGGGCCATGAGGGGATGGCGCACGGAGACGAGTCGCATGACTCGCACTGACTCTGTGCACCGCTTCGACCGCCGCGCCCTGTTCACGGGCGGGGCGGTCGGAGTGGGTCTCGGCGGCGCGCTGGGAGCGCTCGGCGCGCTCGGCGCCGATGCCGGCCCCCGCACCGAGACGGGCACCGTACCGGCGGAACTCGTCTTCGGCGCGGAATCCATGTCCTGTCACGGCACGCATCAGGCGGGAATCACCACTCCCCCCGGCTCGCATATTCGTTTCGCGGCATATCAGCTTCGTCCTGAAGTTGATACTGCGTCTCTGCAACGCATGTTCCGCGTGCTCACCCAGGACATCGAGGGCCTCACCTCGGGTGACAGCCCCCTGGCGGACCCCGAACCCGAACTGGCAGCGCGTCCGGCCGGACTCACGATCACGCTCGGAGTCGGGCCGGGACTCGTGGATCGGATCGACCAGGCGAAGCGGCCCCACTGGCTCGCCCCGCTCCCCGCCTTCTCGCGCGACCAGCTGAGTGGAGCGTACGACGGCGGCGATGTGCTGCTGATCGTGCAGGCCGACGACACCATGCCCGTCGCGCACGCCCACCGCATGCTACATCGCGACATCCAGGGATTCGCGGACTCGTTGTGGAACCAGCAGGGCTTCCGTCATGCCCGCGGCGCGGACGAGCACGGTCGCACGATGCGCAATCTGATGGGACAGGTCGATGGCACGGTGAACCCGGCACCAGACGACGAGGACTTCGGCTCGCTCGTCTGGCTGGGTCCGGAGTCGGGCTGGCTCGACGGCGGGAGCGCCCTGGTGCTGCGCCGCATTCGCATGGAGCTCGACACCTGGGACATGGTCGATCGACCGGGCCGCGAGGCAAGCATCGGGCGCAGACTCCTCGACGGTTCTCCGCTCAGCGCACCGGAGGGCGAGGGCGACGAGCACACGCCGGCAGACTTCACCGCGAAGGATTCGCTCGGCTTCTCTGCGATTCCGGTCGCCTCGCATATCCGTCGGGCGCACTCGGACGACCCCTCCGAGCGGATCTTCCGCCGTGCCGCGAACTACGACGACGGAAGCGAGTCCGGACTGCTCTTCGCCTGCTACCAGAGGGATCCTCTGCAGCAGTTCGTGCCAATTCAGCAGCGCTTGGACGAGGCCGATGTACTGAACGAATGGGTCACCCATGTGGGCTCGTCGGTGTTCGCGATTCTGCCGGGGTTCGAGCCGGGCGAGATGCTGGGCCGGAGCCTCTTCGGCTGAGTCTCTTCGATCGGGTCTCTTCAGGCGAGTGCCTTCGGCTGCGGTTCGCGATCAGGCCCGCGGGTGAGCCTGGCGATACGTCTGAGCCAACCGTTCGGTCGAGACGTGGGTGTAGATCTGTGTGCTACCGAGGCTCGCATGGCCGAGCATCTCCTGGACGACGCGCAGATCCGCACCCCCGTTGAGCAGGTGTGTCGCCGCGCTGTGCCGCAGCGTGTGCGGACCACGGGGGCCGCTCCCCGGCTCTTGCCCCAGCTCGTGCGATACCAATCGGTACACGCTGCTCGGGGTCAATTCACCGCCCTGATTGCCGAGCAGGAGCGTCCCGTGCACCTCGCCGCGTGCCCTTTCGAGCAGTTCCGGGCGCGCGAGGCGCAGGTACTCACCGAGCGCCTTGGCGGCCGGGGCTCCGAGCGGTACGACCCGTTGCTTGTTGCCTTTGCCGGTAACGCGCACGGTTCGATCGGCAAGGTCGAGCCCATCGAGCGGAAGCGTGCAGAGCTCTGAGACTCGCAGTGCCGTTGCGTAGAGCAGTTCGAGCACTGCACGATCCCGGATCGCGCCCGGGTCGCCGCTCTCGGCCCGGCTCGCGGCTCGCTCGAGAATGCGGTCGAGCTGCTGTTCGCTCAGCACCCGGGGCAGTGGCCTCGACTGCTTCGGAGTCTGCAGACGAGAGGCGGGACTCCCGGGGAGCACACGCCGCTGCTCGAGCCAGCTGCCGAAAGACTTCACCGTCGCCACGCTGCGGGCGATGGTGCCCGCAGCGTACCCCCGCTGCTGCCGGTCCCAGAGCCAGCTGCGCAGGAGTTCGAGGTCGAGCACTGACACATCAACGGCCCCGCGTTCGCCGTCGGGTTCCTCGGCCTCGATGTAGTCGGCCAGCGAACGCAGATCATTGCGGTAGGCCTTGACCGTGTGCGGCGAATAGCCGTACTCGAATTCAACGGTTCTCAGGAACCCGTCGATCGCCTCGTCTACCCGCATGTCTCCATTGTGCGCGCGGTGACGAGGTCTTTCGAGCAGCCCCGCCGAACGCTGCAAAGTCAGACGCGGTCCTGGCGCGAACAGGGCCCGGATCGCCGCACTCGGGTGCTCGGACGCTACTTCTTCGCGAGACTCCACTGCGCGCCCTCCTCCGCGGTGTCTCGGCGCCGTACTCGTCCGAGGAGTTCGAGTTCGGCGAGTACACCCCGGGTCTGCTCAGGGCTGAGTCCCGAGAGCTTGGCGATGTCGATCAGGTGTCTCCTCCCGCGTAGCGGGAGCGCATCGCACACTCGGCGCGCCCATGCCCGGTCACGGTCTTCATGCAAATCACTGTCGAGGAGCGAGTCCAGCTCGCCGAGGCCCGCGAGTTCGCAGGCTTCGCGCGCATTGGTGACGAGCACCGCATCGTAATCCCGCACCAGCTTGTGGCACCCAGCCGATGCCGCCGAGGTGATCGGGCCCGGCACTGCGCCGATCTGCCTCCCGAGCTGAGACGCATG
>JBEBSS010000030.1:0-32807 GCA_040394175.1 Leucobacter soli
TGGTCTCGATCTCGTCGCCGATCTGGATGTCGTTGAACTTGCCGAGGCCGATACCCGCCTCGAAGTCCGTCTTCACCTCGGTGACGTCGTCCTTGAAGCGACGCAGCGATTCGATGGCCAGACCATCGGCGAGCACGACGCCCTCGCGGATCACGCGCGCCTTCGCGTTGCGCGTGATGGTGCCGCTGCGGACGATGACGCCGGCGATGTTGCCGAACTTCGACGAGCGGAACACCTCGCGGATCTCCGCCACACCCGACTGGACCTCTTCGTACTCGGGCTTGAGCATGCCCTTGAGCGAGTTCTCGATGTCGTCGAGCGCGTTGTAGATGACGTTGTAGAAGCGGATGTCGATGCCCTCGCGCGCTGCGCGCTCGCGAGCCTTGACGTCGGGACGCACGTTGAAGCCGATGACGATCGCGTTGTCGATCGTCGCCAGGTCCACGTCGGACGCGGTGATCGCGCCCACACCACGGTGCAGGATACGAAGCTGAACCGAATCGTCGACCTCGATCTTCATGAGCGACTCTTCCAGAGCCTCAACGGCACCAGACACGTCTCCCTTGATGATGAGGTTGAGCGACTCGACCTTGCCATCCTCAAGCGCCTTCGTGAAGTCCTCGAGGCTGATCCGCTTACGAGCCTTGGCCAGCTGGGCATTGCGCTCAGCAGCCTCGCGCTTCTCGGCGATCTGACGCGCGGTGCGATCCTCGTCGGTCACGATGAAGTTGTCGCCCGCACGAGGCACGCTCGACAGACCCTGCACCTGAACCGGACGCGAGGGCAGCGCCTCTTCGACCGAATCGCCGTTCTCGTCGTGCATCGCGCGCACACGGCCATACGCCGTGCCAGCCACGATCGCGTCTCCGACGCGGAGCGTACCCGACTGGATGAGCACGGTCGCAACCGCACCGCGCCCCTTGTCGAGCTTCGCCTCGATGGCAACGCCGCGAGCGTTCTTGTTCGGATTCGCGCGCAGATCGAGACCGGCGTCGGCAGTCAGGAGCACCGCATCGAGCAGTTCCGTGATGCCCATGTTGTTCTTCGCCGAGACGTCGACGAACATCACATCGCCACCGTACTCCTCGGCCACGAGACCGAATTCGGTGAGCTGCTGGCGCACCTTCTGCGGATTCGCGCCCTCTTTGTCGACCTTGTTGACGGCGACCACGATCGGCACATTGGCCGCCTGCGCGTGGTTCAACGCCTCAATCGTCTGAGGCATGATGCCGTCATCGGCCGCCACCACGAGGATCGCGATATCCGTGACCTGGGCACCGCGGGCACGCATCGCGGTGAACGCCTCGTGACCCGGGGTATCGATGAAGGTGAGGGCACGATCGATGTTGTCGTGCATGGTGTGCACCTGATACGCACCGATGTGCTGGGTGATTCCGCCAGCCTCGCCGCCGCCCACGTCCGCCTTGCGGATCGCGTCGAGCAGTCGGGTCTTACCGTGATCGACGTGACCCATGACGGTGACCACCGGCGGGCGGGCGTCGAGCACGTCGTCGCCCTCGTCCTCGAGCTCGCCCTCGATGTCGATGTCGAAGCCCTCGAGCAGCTCGCGATCCTCGTCCTCGGGCGAGACGACCTGGATCTTGTATCCCAGCTCATCACCGAGAATCTCGAAGGTCGCCTCGTCGAGCGATTCCGTCGCCGTCGCCATCTCGCCGAGGTGGAACAGAACGGTGACGAGGTTCGACGCACTGGTGTTGATCTTGTCAGCGAAATCGCTGAGCGAAGCACCGCGGCGCAGACGGATCGGAGTCGATCCGTCGCCACGAGGTACGCTCACACCGCCGAGCGACGGCGCCTCGCGCATCTCGAACTCTGCCCGCTTCGCCCGCTTCGACTTGCGCGCCTTGCTCTTGCTGCCTCCGCGACCGAACGCGCCGGCAGTGCCCGCGCCACGACCGCCACGACCGCGACCAGCGAAACCGCCACCCGGACGGGGAGCTCCGAAACCGGTGCCTGCACCAGCGCCGCCACCGGCGCCTGCGCCACCGCCGGCACCCGGACGAGCACCGCCACCGGGACGACCGGGACCGCCCGGACGACCACCGGGGCCACTCGGACGACCTGCACCACCGCCCTGCGGACGCGGAGCCGGACGCGGAATGTTGCCCGGGTTCGGGCGAGTGCCCATCCCCTGGCTCGGCGCGAAGGGATTGTTACCCGGACGCGGCGGGCGGGGAATACCCATGCCCTGGCTGCTGGCGAAGGGATTGTTGCCCGGACGCGGCGCGCCGGGCTTCGGGCCGGGCTTGCTTGCGCCGGGCTTCGGAGCCGACCCTGCAGGCTTCGCAGCCGCGGTACCGGGCTTCGCAGCCTCTGAAGCAGCGCCACCGGACTTCTCCGCAGCGGGCTTCTCCGCCTCGGATGCGGGCACCGGAGCCGGAGCCGGCTCAGGCTCTTCTGCCTTGGGGGCAGCCTTCGGTCCCGGCTTGGGGCCGGGCTTGTTCGCCGAGCCGGGCTTCGGCCCGGCACCGGGCTTTGCCGCACCGGGCGTTGCCGCCGGCGCAGCGCCTTCGTCTGCCGGCGATGCGGACTTCACCAGTTCGGGGTGATCGGTCACATACGCCTGAAGTTTGCGCACCGTCGGGGGCATGATCGTCGACGACGGGCTTTTGACGAACTCTTTCAGTTCATCGTTCAGAATTTCGACTGCCTTCTTGCTCTCAATACCGAGCTTCTTGGCAATCTCGCTGACGCGTGGGTTAGCCACTTTTCTCCTGTCTGGGTTCACGCCAGACAGGCGAGAACCAAATTAGCGGACGGGTCTCATCGTGAGCCGCTCATTAGTTGTCCATGTGTGTTTCTAGCCTGTTCTCTAAAGGGCTTGTATCGAGCGAACCCGACACTTTCAGCGCACGCGCGAATGAGCCGCGCGACACTGCTTGTTTCAAACATGTGGCGGTAGGGTGTACCCACGCGCCTCGCCCGGGCAGAATTGCAGACTCATCGACGACAAGTCGACCCCCGCAAACCACTACCCGAAGCAGTGCATCTCTCGTCGCGCGTTGGCGGCAGGCGATGCATGTCCGAAGCGGATCCATCCTACCAGCTTCTCACACTCTCTGCCGCGCCACGATTCGAGCGGCGGATTCGCCGCTGCCGAAACCCTGGCGCCCGGCCCGAACGGTGAGGTTCGGGCCGGGCGCCAGGGTCCTGGTTTCGAGGATCTCGGCTATGCCCGCTTGGCGGCAACCGCCCGCGCGGCGCGGCGCCCGAGCCAGGAGACCAGCACGTTGATTGCGAGGTAGATGACCGCGACCACCAGCCAGAAGGTGAACATATAGTAGTTGCCGAAGAACGTGGAGAGGTTCTTCACCGTGCGCAGCAGCTCGTAATAGCCGACGATGTAACCGAGCGAGGTGTCCTTGAGCAGTACGACCAGCTGAGCCATGATGATCGGCAGCATCTGCGTAAACGCCTGCGGCAACTCGATCAGCATCCGCGTGCGGATGGGAGTGAGACCGATCGACAGGCCCGCTTCGCGCTGCCCCTTGTTCAGCGAGAGCATGCCCGCACGGAGCGCTTCTCCGAGAATCGCTCCGTTGTAGACGATCAGCGCGACGACCACGGCGACGAACGCACCGGTCGACGCGACGAGCAGAATGAAGAGCATCATCAGCAGAACGGGCATGCCGCGGAAGAACTCCAGCACGATCGCGATCGGCACGCGAATGAGCGGGCTCGCCGCCAGCCTGCCGAAGGCGAGCAGCACGGCCAGCAGGAGTGCGCCGACCATAGCGACCGCAGCAGCACCGAGAGTCGCGCCGGCACCCTTCGCGATCTGCATCCACACCTGGGGTTCGGCGAGCGGGGTCCATCGGGTGGGGTCGAGGATCGGCGGCGTCTCGGCGCCGTTCGCGGCCACTTGCGGAATCGCGAGACGATAGACCACCCATGCGAGCAGCCCGGCCAGCACCACTCCGCCGACAACGGAGATGACTCGCGAGCGGGCGCGGGCCTTGGGACCCGGGGCGTCATAGAGAACCGTAGCTTGAGCAGTCATCGTGCGACCCTCACCCTCTTCTCGACCTGCCCGGCGATAAGACCGAGAGGAACGGTGATCAGCAGATAGAAGAACGCCACTCCGATGAGAATCGGGATCACCGCATTGCCGTTGTTGTTCGCGAGCCGCTGGGCGGTCGCGAACAGTTCCACCACGAAGAAGCCACCGGCCACCGAGGTGTTCTTCGTGAGGGCGATGAAGACATTGATGAGCGGAGGAATCACCATGCGGACGGCTTGGGGCAGCACGATCAGCGTGAGCGTCTGCCCGAACGCGAGTCCGATCGATCGCGCGGCCTCCGCCTGCCCGACGGGAACACCGTTGATACCGCTGCGCAGCGCCTCGGCCACGAAGGGCGAGGTGTACACGGCCAGCGCGACCGCTGCCAGCACCTCGTACGGAGGCAGCTTCGGGTTGATCAGCGGGAGCACGAACACCATGAAGAAGAAGATGAGCGTCAGCGGAATATTGCGGAACAGCTCCGTGTAGGCGGTGGCGAAGCCCCTGAGCGAGGCGACCGGCGAGATTCGCATGGTCGCGACGAGCAGGCCGAGCACCATCGCTCCGATGCCTCCGAATACGAGCAGGCGAAGAGTGGTGAGGAACCCGACGAGAATCAGGTCGATGTTCTCGATGAGCACGTTCATAGCGCTTTCGCTCCCTTCGTGTATGCAGTGTCAGTTGAGTTGAGTGGGGCGAGGATCGGGCGGCGAGGTCGCCGCCCGATCCCGGCTCCGGTTGCGGATCGTCGACCGCTCAGTAGCGGTCGAGGGTCGGCGGGGTCGGGGTCGACAGCACCTTGCCAGCGGTGCTCTCCCAGGCCTTCGCCCAGCTGCCGTCCTCGAACGACTTCTCGAGCGTGTCGTTGATGAAGTTGCGGAAGTCGGTATCGTCCTTCTTCAGGCCGATGCCATAGGGCTCCTCGGTGAAGGTGTTGTCGACGACCTCGAACTCACCGGGATTCTGGTCCGCGAGGCCCGCCAGAATCACGTTGTCGGTCGAGACTGCCACCACTTCGCCCTGGCGCAGCGGGGTGAGGCAGTTCGAGTACGTGTCAGTCTCGATGACCTCGACGCCAGCGTCCTTCAGGTTCTGAGCCGAAGTCGAGCCGGTCACGGAGCACACCTTCTTGCCCTTGACGTCATCGATGCCCTTGATGCTGTCCGGGTTGCCCGAGAGCACGAGCAGATCCTGACCTGCGATGTAGTACGGACCCGCGAACGAGACGACCTCCTTGCGCTTGTCATTGATCGTGTAGGTCGCCACCACGATGTCGACCTCGCCGTTCTCGATGAAGGGCTCTCGGTTCGCCGAGACGGCCTCGACCCATTCGATGTTCGCCGGATCGATGCCCAGGCCTCCCGCGATGATCTTCGCGACTTCGACGTCGAAGCCGACGGGGGTGCCGTCGAGGCCCATCAGCCCGAAGAGCGGCTGATCGAACTTGGTGCCGACAGTGATCTTGCCTGCGTCGTGCAGCTTGGCCATCGTGGTGCCTGCTTCGAACGTGGCCTCTTCGTTGACGGTGGGCTCTTCGGGAGCGGCAGCACCGCCGCCCGAACATCCCGCCAGCACGAGCGCGCCGGCGGCTGCAATAACTGCTGCGTATTTCGTGAATCGCATCATTTCCTGCTTCCTGGTTATTGAGGAGTCGATTCTGTCGACTCCGCTGTGTCCCGCTAGGCGGTACGTGACGGGTTGCGTGCGCAGCCCGAAGTGGTTAGTGCCCCAGAATCTTCGAGAGGAAGTCCTTCGCTCGCGAGGTCTGAGGGTCGGTGAAGAACTGCTCCGGTGTCGCCTCTTCCACGATCTGGCCGTCGGCCATGAAGAGAATGCGATCCGCCGCGCGACGTGCGAACCCCATCTCGTGCGTCACCGTGACCATGGTCATGCCATCGTTCGCGAGCCCGATCATGGTGTCGAGCACCTCGTTGATCATCTCGGGGTCGAGCGCGGACGTGGGCTCATCGAGCAGGATCAGCTTCGGCTGCATTGCGAGCGATCGAGCGATCGCCGCGCGCTGCTGCTGCCCGCCGGAGAGCTGAGCCGGAAGCTTCTTCGCCTGATTCGCGATTCCGACTCGCTCGAGGAGGCTCATCGCGCGCTCCTCAGCATCCTTCTTGCTGAGGCCGCGCACCTTGATGGGTCCGAGGGTCACGTTCTCAAGGATCGTCTTGTGCGCAAACAGGTTGAACGATTGGAAGACCATGCCGACATCCGCTCGGAGATGCGCGAGATCCTTGCCCTCCTCGGGAAGCTTGACACCGTCGATCGTGATGCTGCCGGAATCGATCGTCTCCAAGCGGTTGATCGCACGGCACAGCGTCGACTTGCCGGATCCCGAGGGCCCCAGTACGACCACCACTTCACCGCGTCCGACGGTCGTGTTGATGTCGTTCAGCACGTGCAGATCACCGTAGTGCTTGTTGACTCCGGAGATGACGACGAGCGGTTCGCGGTCGTCACCCTGGACTCGAATGGCAGTCGTGTTGCCCACGCGCTCTGCGGCGTGGCCGGCGGACGATTCACTCATATTGGCCTCCTCATACTTCTTGTCTCGTATGAAGAACGGGCCTCAGGCTGCAACTCGGTTGAAGCGGCTGGAATCGCATTCTCCATTGAATGTCGGACGAGATAGCTCCACGTTAAGCACCGGAAGCAGCAATCTCATCCTCCTTGAGTGTTTCTTGAGACTGAGATGATCGAGATGATCGGGCGAGGATCAGCGCTTCGTCTCGTAGTAGTACTCTGCGGCTCCGCGATGCAGTTCGATCGGGTCAGTGAAGATCGCCTGTCTCCGGTCGAGCAGTGCGGCAGCGGGAACCCGCGGAGCGAGCTCCGATCTCGACGCGAAGAGTTCCTCCACCACCGAACGGACCAGTTCAGGCGAGGCGCCTTTGGCAACCACCAGATAGTTGGGCACGGTCATCGTCACCGTGGGCGTTTCCCACCCGTACGAGCCGAGCGGGAACTCCGAGATCCGATACGCGCCGCTGTAGCGACTGTTGAGCTGTTCGACGACCTCGGCTTCAATGGAGAGCAATCTGATCGGAGTGTCCGTGGCGAGCTGCTCCAGGCCCGGCGTCGGCACACCGCCGACCCAGAAGAACGCGTCGATGCTCCCGTCACGCAACGCCTCGATCGCGGCATCAGGGCCGAGTTCAAGATTCTCCACGCTCGCCGCATCCACGCCCGACGCCTCAAGCACCCGCATCGCCACGAGATTCACCCCGGAGTTCCTGGCCCCCAGCGAGACCGTCCGACCCGAGATCCCCGCGAGATCCTCGATATCCGAATCCTTGCGCACCACCACGTGCACGTACTCGTCGTAGAGTCGGGCGATCGCTCGGATCGGGAGGCGTTCGCCGAACGCTCCGGCCCCCTCGAGCGCGTTCGCCGCGGCATCGCTCTGCGCGAACCCGATCAACGCCTGCCCCGAGCCGATACGCAGCAGGTTATCGACGGACCCTTCAGTTTCGGCGACGACGAAGCGTTCGTCCAGATCGCGCGAAAGAATCTCGGCGAGATGCTTCCCGTAGTTGTAATACACCCCGGTGGTCCCGCCACCCGCGATGACGTACTCGCGGTCGCTCGGCTCGCGTGTGGAAGCATCGCACGCGCTCAGACCCAGCAGCATCGCGCAGCCGAGGAGCACCGCAACCGCTCGTCCGGCACGCCAGAGGCGACGCGGCCCATTCATGCCGCTCACTGCGCAGCTCCCTTCACGAGACGGAACGTCACCATGAGTCCACCGTTCGGCGGGGCATCCACACGCAATTGGCCCCCGACCGAAGCGAGCAGATCGGTAGCGATGGCGAGACCGAGCCCCGACCCCGGCTTGCTCTGACTGCCCTCCCCTCGCCAGAACCGTCCGGTCATCTTCTCGAGATCCGCGCTGTCGATCCCCGGACCGTGATCACGCACCACGATCTCGCAGTCATCCGTCGAATCCGCGGTCCACACCTCGATCTTGCTGCCCGGTGGTGCATACTTCAACGCATTGTCGACAACCGCGTCGAACGCGCTCTCCACGATGATCGCGTCGGTGACGACGGGCACGAGATCCTCGCAATGCAACTCGAAGCGCACACGACTCTGCGCAGCGACCTGCTTCCACGCCTCCACCCGACGCGACACGAGTTCCGAGAGATCGATCGAGGCACGCACGGAATCTCCCCCGCCGCCCCGCGCAAGGCCGAGCAGAGTATCGAGAATCTGGGTCATTCGCCGCCCCTCCTCTCGCGTCGCCTCGACATCGCCGTCCCACTCGTCGCCCAACCCCATCGCAAGCGACTCCACTCGGAGCAGCAAGGCGTTCAGAGGATTCCGGAGCTCATGCGAAGCGGTCAGCGCGAACTCCTGCTGCCGCGACACCACACGCTCGATCTCCTCCGCCATGCGGTTGAACAGATTGATCATTCGTCGAAGCTCCGGCGGGCCGGTATCGTCAGCGATCCTCGCCTCCATGTGACCCTGCTCGATCGCCTCCATCGCCTCGTCCACACGTCGCACCGGCTGCAGCACCCAACTTGCGAGGCGGTTCACGATCAATAGGCCACCGCTGATCGCAAGCACCGACGCTCCGACGAGGATCACCCACTGCCTCGTGATCGCCTCGCGAGGCGCGTCCATGCTCGTGGAAAGCATCACCGCACCGATCACATCGCCATCATTGAACACCGGCTCGACCATGACCGCCTCCGTGAACAACCACGGGAGCACCGCCTGGGGAGTCTCCCCCCGCCTCCCCGAGAGGGCGAGCAGCACACGATCATTCGCCTCCTCCTCCAGCACATTCGAAGGAAGGCCTGCCGACACCCACGGGGTGCCCGACCTGTCGACGATCGCGACCCTCGCCCCGTACAACTGGTGATACCGCCTGACCTCGCCCTCGATCACCGTCGAGTTGCCGGACCTGAGAGCTTGCCTCGCACTCGTCACGAAATAGCTGAGATCGCCGAGACGCTCAGCGTAGAACTCCTGCTGCACGCTGCGGGCCGCACTCCACGCGTATGCTCCGCCCAGCGCGAGCAGCACGCCGACGAGCGGAACAAGGAACACGACGACCAAACGCGTACGCATGGGCTAGGAAACGACCATCCGATAGCCGACGCCGCGAACCGTCTCGATGAGCTCACCCCGACCGGTCTTGCGCCGAATCGATCCCACATGCACCTCAAGCGATCGGCTGAACGCATGCCACTCGGTGTTCCAGACCTCGCGAATGAGTCGCTCGCGAGGCACCACCACACCCGGATACCGCGCGAGCACCGCGACGATATCGAATTCCTTGCGTGTCAGCTCTACCGGCCGCCCATCAACGGTGACCTGTCTCGTCGTCATGTTCACACCGACTCCGTGCGCCTCGATACGCTGCTCCTGCTCCGACGGCATCGTACGAGCACGTCGCGTCACCGCCTCGATACGCGCAACCAACTCGCGCACATCGTACGGCTTGACGACAAAGTCGTCGGCCCCGGCGCGCAAGCCCTTGATGCGATCCTGCACATGGCTGCGAGCAGTGGCGATGATGATCGGGACGCCCGTCTGCGCGCGCATCCGTCGGCACAAGTCGATGCCATCGATGTCGGGCAGCCCAAGATCGAGCAGCACGACCTCGGTATCCGAGCCGAGCGAATCCAGCGCCTCCGCGCCGTCAACCGCGATCTGCGTTCCATAGCCGCGCTTGCGCAAGAACACGCTCAGCGCCTCAGACACCCGGTTGTCGTCTTCGACTATCAGAATCTTCATCGGAATCTCCGCAAACCCTCTTCGCTCATGCGCATGAACGGGCCAGCCTGTCGTGCAGCGGTGTCATCACGGTATCAGACACCAAAACACACGAGCATCTCGGGTTCCTGAGGGCAGCTGAAAGCACCATGGCACCACCGCCCTCTCCGATACTTCTTCGTACACTGCTCCCACACAAATCAAGCGAGTTGCACGCGGGGACGCAACTCGCTTGAGGAAGACTTGAGGGTGCCCCGCGCAGGGGCACGCAGACGAGCGGGCGACCCGACGATACCCGTCGAGCCGCCCGCACACGCATGCACCCGCATACGATTCAGATCAGATCGAGCTCAATCCGTGCTGAGCTCTCGACCCGCTCAATCATTCATGATCGAGTCCGGTTGAATGTCGATCTTCGCGCCCGTCAGCTTCGCAGCGAGGCGAGCGTTCTGACCCTCCTTGCCGATGGCGAGGGAAAGCTGGAAGTCCGGCACCAGCGCACGCACCTGCTTCAACTGCTCATTCAGCATGAACACATCGGTCACCTTCGAAGGAGACAGCGCGTTCGCGACGAACGTCGGCAAATCGGGCGAGTAGTCGACAATGTCGATCTTCTCTTCGCCCAACTCGCTCATCACCGCGCGAACGCGGCGTCCCATCTCCCCGATGCAGGTGCCCTTCGCGTTGATGCCCGACTGATTCGCGCGAACCGCCACCTTGGTGCGGTGGCCGGCTTCACGAGCAAGCGAAACGATCTCGACGATCCCGGCGGAAAGCTCCGGAACCTCGAGCTCGAACAGTCGTCGAACCAGTCCGGGATGCGTACGGGAGACAACGATCTGCGGGCCCTTCAGACCCTTCGAGACGCTCGTCACATACACGCGCAGGCGGGTGCCGTGCTTGTATTCCTCTCCGGGCACCTGTTCCTCGGGAGGCATGATGGCTTCCAGATCGCCCAGATCCACATGCACCATGCGAGGGTTCTGGCCCTGCTGCACGATACCCGAGACGATATGTCCCTCTTTGTCCTTGAACTGTCCGAGCACCTGGTCGTCCCCGAGGTCGCGAAGTCGCTGGTTGATGACCTGCTTCGCAGCGTTCGCGCCGATCCGGCCGAACTCTTCCGTGTCGGCGAGTGCTTCGCCGATCACTTCTCCGGCGTCGTTCAGCTCGGGCACCAGCACGCTGATGGCGCCGGTCTTACGGTCGAGCATCACTCGAACCTGATCGTCAGAGGGCTCCGGGTGACCGATGTTCACCTCGTGCTTGATGTAAGCGGTGTGGATGGCCTGCTCGATGATGCTTGCAAGTTCCTCGAACGGAATCTCGCGCTCACGCTCAAGTCCGCGCAGCATGGCGAGGTCGATCTTCACGGTGGGCCTCCTTATTCAAATGTCAGTTCGCGTACGCGATCAGCTATTTAGAATACCCCACGCCGCCGGACAAGCGCTCGATGCGCTCACCCGCGCGGGAATCGTGATCAAGATGACGTTCACACCGTCGCCACCTGCACGGGCGAAATGCGCCCTGATTCGACGGCGAATCCGCGGCCCTCCGGGAAGTCAGCCCGCTTCACCCGACCGAAGCTCTCGCGGAATGGCGATCCGCTGTCGCCCTCATCCGGCTGCAGTGCAATGCCCCACCGCGGCTGCTTGAGCGTCGAATAGAGATCCCACACCCCGGACGCAGCGCCCTGCTCGAATTCGAAGAGCACGAGCACATCCGCTCGGCGGGCCGCCTTCGCCAGGGCGACGAGGATCGGCAGCGCCTCAGTGCCATCGGCCTCGGTCGGGCGTTCAACCACAATCACGCCACGCTCGGCATCGCGCGGAAAGCGCGCTTTCTGGGTCTGCGTGGCCGGCGCCTCGGCTTCGGCGGGCCCGCCGATCAGGCCACCGACCGGCGCGCCAATCAGCCCCCGCGGCAAGAGACCGGTGCTGTTCGGCAGCGTTCCGCCGAGCGCTTCGACCAGTTCTTTCGCCAACTCGGTGACTTCTTCCGGTCCTCGCGCCACACGATCCCACTCGGCCTTCCCGCCAAGCCCACCGGCACGATCTGGCACAAAGCTCAGCAGCACCCGCTCGACGCTGACGCCCTCGGCTGCTGACCAGCGAACGTACCCGGTCGCACACGCAAGCGCAGCGGTTGAGAGGCCCGATCCCGCCGGTCCGGCGATCACGCCGAGGCCCGAGATCGGCATCCGCACTGGCGTGAAGCCATCGGTCTCGATACCGAACACCGGCTGATCGTCCACCTGCACCGGCAATTCGTGCAATGGCACGAGCGTCGGCGCGTTCTGAATGGCAGGCGCAGCCGGCACCTGCTGCGCGTCGAGCTGCCGACCAAGCTTCTCGAGCGCGTCCGCTTGACCGAGCAGATCGGGTGAGTTCCCGACGAGAGCGAGCTGAATCTCGTCGCTCTGCCCCGCGAACACGCCTCTCCCCGGAGGTGCCGATTCGAGTGTGTCGGCCGGCACATCGACATAGGAGTAATCGTTGACCGAGGCAAGACGGAGCACCAGCTGCTGTTGCACGCTCGCGGCGAGCGAACTCGGCAGCACACCCGCCCGGTCGGCGGTGAGCACGACGTGCACGCCGACCGCACGGCCCGCCTGCATGATCTCGGTGAGCATCTGCATCGGCGCATCCTTCGCACCAAGCATCTCCGTCGACTGACGGAACACCGAGAAGCCGTCGATCAGCAGGACCACTCGCGGCTCGTTCGTGCCGGTGGCTCGGCAGTAGGCACTCAGTGTGTTCGCGCGCGCTGCGGCGAAGCGGGTACCGCGCTCGCGCACCAACTCCTGCAACCGACGAAGCACACGGCGAGTGAGCTCATCATCGGTGAGCGGCGCAACCGCCCCCACAGTGGGCAGGGCGAGCAGCGGATCGAGACCACCGCCAGCGGCATCGATCGCATAGATATGGGCGGGTGCTTCGGCTGCAGCTTCGCTGATTGATGCGGCGAACGCGAGCAATGCGCTGGTCTTGCCGGTGCCGCTCGCACCGTAGATGGCAATGTTTCCCGCATCATCGAGATCAATCAGCACCGGGTCCTGGCGCTGTGCATCCGGTTGGTCGCGCATGCCGATCAGCACCCCCGGTTCGAGGGCTGTCGGGGCAGAACGGCCACTCCGCGCACGCATCGCGTCGAGCTCGTCGAGGGAGAGCAGTGTCGGCAGCATGTCGAGCCAGGGCTTGCGGGGCCGAGCGAGGCCGGCGGCCTCGGCGGCGGCGATCACTCCGTCGCGAAGACGCTCGATGTCTCGCGCAGTCTGCGACCGGCGCACGGTCTTCCGGGTGGCGATCGAGGTGCCGTCGGGAATATCCCAGGCCTCCCCCTCGACAAAACTCAGATCGCGGATCTCGAGGCGGGCCACCGGCGCCTCCTCGACCGAGCGACCGCCGAGGTAGCCCGTCTGAAAGTGCGAGATGCGACCGGCACCAGATTTCACCGCGCCGCGACCGGGGGTTTCCGCGTCGAAGAATGCCGCATCCTTCACCCCGATCACATCGGCACTGTCGGCCTCATCGGCCATGCGCAGTGCCACGCGCAGGTTGGTATTTGCACGGAGATTGTCTTTGATCACGCCTGCGGGACGCTGTGTGGCCATGATCAAGTGCAGGCCGAGTGAGCGACCGCGCTGCGCCACATCGATCACTCCGTCAACGAACTCCGGCACCTCACTCGCAAGCGCGGCGAACTCGTCAATCACGATCACCAGGGCCGGCGGTGCGGCCGCATCACCGCGCTTCTCCATCGTGATCAGGTCTTTCGCACCGTGCTCCGCCAGCAGTTCTTCTCGATAGCGCAGTTCGGCGCGCAGTGAGGTGAGCGCTCGACGCACCAAGTGCGGGCTGAGGTCGGTGACGAGACCGACCGTGTGCGGCAGGTCGACGCACTCTGCGAATGCAGCGCCGCCTTTGTAGTCGACAAGCAGGAAGGTCAAGCGGTCAGGGCTGACATTCGCGGCCAGGCTCATGATCCAGCTCTGCAAGAACTCCGACTTGCCGGCGCCGGTCGTTCCACCGACCAGCGCGTGCGGCCCGTGCACGCGAAGGTCGATCTCGGCGGGGCCCTCGGCGCCCTGCCCGACCACGGCGGAAAGCTGCACCGGCTCGCGTTCATCACCGGACTTCCAGGTGCTCACGACACTGCCGCGAGTGTGCCAGCTCTGCAGGATCGGGCCGGCCCCGCCGAGCAGGTCGACTCGATGCAACTCACGAAGGTTCACGCTTCGAGGCAAATCGCTCTCGTCGAGTGCACGCGCTGCCGTGTCATCGACGGGAGCAAGACCGCGCGCGAACATCGAGGCGTCGGCGACGCCCACATATTCGATCCGGCTGAGCGCGACGGTGCGGCCGAATCGGACAAAATTTGCGGTGCCTGCCTGATCGCTCTGAGCGGTCGCCTCGACAAAGCTGCGGCAGGCTGCCGGAACACGGGCGATGTCGTCGGCTACCCAGATCACGTGAACCCCAAGGTCGGGGCCGTCTTCTGCGAGGGCAATCAGTCGGCTGCGATGTGCCTCGTCGATCTCCCGTTCGAGCACCAGCACGACCACTGCGGGGGTGATGGGCAGCTCGCTGATCGTTTCTTCGGCGCTGTCTGGTACTTCATCCATCGCAAGATGCGAACGCACCGAGCGCGATTGCGGCCCGCCGCGCTGCTCGATCAGCGCTTCGAGCGCGATCAGCAGCCGAGTGGCCGCGGTGGGGCTGTCGGCAAGCTGCCACGCGGCAACCGGGCTCCCCAGCGGGTCGATGTGCGGAAGCCACTTCAGCCACTCCCACTCGCCGCCAGCGCGTTCGGAACCAGCGAACGCCGCGATCACGACCTCTGCCGGCGAGTGCAGACCAGCAAGCTGCAGCACCAGGCCGCGCGCGAGTCCCTCCGCGACCTGCGGATCCCCCGCCACACCGATCGAACCGCAGCGGTCGAGACGTTCGAGCACCGGCACCGGAGCTACCGTGGCGAACTCATCTTGGACCTCCCGCAGCGCATTCCACTGGTCGAGCGCTGCATCGCCACGATTCGGCAAGTCGATGACCGTGCGGCTGGGCAGAGTGCCGTCCCCAAAACGCAGTTCGAGGAAGCTGCGATGCTCTGGTCTGCGCGCCCAGAGCAGCCTGCTTCGGGATTGCACGGCCGCTGCGATGCTCGCAAGATCGGGGGTTTCGGTTGCGCGCACCGCGATCTCCTCGGCGCGGCGGATGGCGAGTTCTTCGCGCTCGCTCGTGAGCGTCTCAAGAAACTGACGCAGTTCCCGTTTGAGTTTGCGTCGCCCGGAGGTGAGGTTGTCCACCCAGGAACCGATCATCATGAGCGGGGTGAAGGCGACCATCATCAGGCTCATCGGCGAGCGAGTGACCGCGAACATGACACCGCCCATCATCATGGGCGCAAGCATGGCCAGCATCGGAATACGATTCGGCTGGCTCGGCTGCGGCGGCTTGGGAAGCTCGCGCTTGGTCAGCGGGAAGCGCGGATCCACCCGCGGCGCTCTCGTGTGCGGGTATCGGTGGTCGAGTTGACCGGCGGACTGCTGCGCCGAACGCACGGGCGTGATTCGAATGCGGATCGAACCGAGCAAGAGCTCGGTCACGCGACTGATCACCAGCTGATCGACGCGCTGACCATAGGCCTCCACGCCGTTTGCCGAGCCGAGGTCGCGCAGCACCATCTGCTCGTCGATCTCGATCGTGGCATGGCGTCGCGACACGCTGCGGTCATCGAGCAAGACTCGGCTGAGCGCATCGCGGCCGATCGTGTTCGTGCCCGCAACGAGGCTGTACATCGCGCCCTCTTGCGGGCCGTTCAGCACCTCTACGGTGCCGAGCATGGGAATGGGACGGGGCGCGCGCGGGCCGAACTCGGGAACGACGGTCACTTGCCACCCGGATTGCAACCCGGAGACACCGACGAAGGTTGCGGGATCGAGCAACTGTTCGCCACGGCCGTCGCCGGCATCACCGAGAAGGGTGATGTGACCCCGGCGCAACGCGATGAACTCTTCAAGGTTCGACCCGGTGAAGAGTTCGGTTCGCATCAGCGAATTCGCAACATCACCGATTGTCGTGGTGACATCGCAGGAGACCGTGACGTCACGATTGCCTCCACCGGCAGCGCTTACACCAAGTTTCAGCTTCATTCGTCACTGGCTCCTTTGAAACGCTACTGCTGGGTGGGGGCGTTCCAATCAGGAAAGACGTCGAACTCACCGGGCAGCGATTCTTCTCTGCCGCTCTCCTCTTCGGGAATCCGATCGACGATTGCGTGCAGCAGACCCCGGGTATCGCCCCAGAACGCGTTGCTCACGACGTCGAGGTTGTACTGCCCATTGGGCTGCACCTGATAGCTCATCCGGTATCCGTCGCTGGTGGCGGTCTTCGCGGTCCACCCGTGCTCGGCGTCTCCGCTGATCTCCACTTCGCCGCCCTGCTTCTCGAAGAACTCGATCACCGGATCGAGGTCTTCCTGCGCTCCGGCAGCACCCGGCAGGTGGATGGCGCGAATCGCCTGCATGAAGTAACTGTTCTCGGCGGTTGCCCCCACGAGTGGCGTCGGCGCATAGATGCCCTGGCTGGGGGCGATTCCCGATGAGATCCAGATCCACGGGGTGTTCGCGTCGGTCACCTGCAGTTGCGCCTCTTCGAGCAGCTCTTGCATCCGCTCGTAGCGTCCGGCCATGGTGTTGAACTGCTCCTCAAGCGACTGCTGCTCAACTTCTGACTGTGTCATTCCCGCAGCATCCATTTCAGGGCCTTTCGTAGTGCATGAGGTAGCGCCGACAATGATTCCTGCTGACAGCGCTACGGCAGCGACCGCTTTCAGCAGCTTGTGTAACGTCACGGAGTTCCTCCCCCGAGGATGCGTCCCATCGACTCGACCGAGCTCGTGCCTTCGGTGAGGTACCCGACTTTGCCGCCCCAGTTGAAGAAACTCCCGCCCTTGTCCTCGGTGAACATGTCGTGCGCGGTGACCCTGACACGGTCGCCCCGGTCTTCAGACTTGAACTCTTCGACCCCGGGAATATCCACTGGATTGTCTCTGCCGCTCCCTGACAGGCCCATCCAGGCGACGTTATCGCCCTTCGCCCCCGTCGCATACACCTTGTCAGTGTGCAACTGGTCGACGGTGGTGCCCTTTTCGAGCCCGGCAGAACCATAGGTGACGAAGGTGTCGACCCGTGTTTGAGTGATCTTGAGCGCTTCTGCGGCGGTGGTCGATCCGTACGAGTGCCCGAACACGACGAACTCTTGCATCGAGTTTCCGCTTGCGGTGCGCACGGCGTTGATTCCGTCGAGGAAGTTCGCCAGTGGCTTTGCGCCCGATGCCGCACGGTCGCCATGGGTGACCTCGAGACTTGGCGGCATGGCAGGCGAGTGATAACCGATCCACGCGACAATCGCGGGGCTCGCCTGAGAGTTGTATCGGCGCGCCTCGAGATACAGCTGCTCGGCGCCGCCGAGGCCGTTGGAGAGGCCGTTCACATCGGAGCCCATGCCGGAGACGTTGACGCCGACATGCGAAGCGGTGTCGAGGTTGCCGAGCGAGATCGCAGCGGTGAGCGTGCCGTCGTGCGTGCCGAAGCCGAACAGTTGCACGGTCGGCTTGCCGCTCATCAGCTTGGCGTTGGCCTCGGCGTCATCGTAGGCCTGTCGGATGTTCTTGAGCTGCTCGACAAAGTCCTTCACCGACATGTCGCCGACGAGTCCCATCATGCGAATCGCAGCGTCTGGGTTCGCAATCGCATAGTCGAGTGCAGCATTGGCCGCGATGCTCTGCACCGCGAACGGCACTCCGTCGGCTTTGCCGAGCGCAAAGAGCACCTCGATCGGCAGTTTCTCGACATCCTCCTGCGACAGCCCCAGAGCTTTCCACTTCTCGGCAACCTCTTGCGGGGTGAAGTTGCCGCTCAGGATGTCTTGCAGCAGCGGATCAGCCAAGTATCTTGAGCGGTGCACCGACGAGCCGGTGTAGTGCCGGGTGATGCTGGCCCGGTTGTTCGCTCCGTTGTAGCTCAGCAACGGACCGAGTTGAGTGCTCTTGAGCTTTGAGGTGAGCCTCGACTCGCTCTCTTTGCGCTCAATGATGAGCTTGTTCCAGCGGGTCTGGCACTCGCCGATTCGGTCTGCCGCCCAGCCCCAGGACATCGCTTGCACGGTCCAGGTGCCGGCCGCCCAGGCCTTCGCGACGAGATTGCTCTCCTCGCCTTCGGCAGCGGCACTCGGCGCCGGCGGGAAGAACGATGGCCGTTGGTTCCACACCGAAGGGACGTGCACGTGTGCGTTGACCTGCAGGGTGTGCGCGGCTTGTTCGAGCTCCCTCGCGCAGCCGCGGATCTGCATCAGAAGATCTTCGACCTCAGAGATCGTCTCTCGCGCCGAGGTGTGAATACGGTTCACATCGTCTGCGTACTCCGCGAATGCGGACGATGCAGTGGAGAGGTCGAGAGAGAGCTGAGTCGCCCCCTGCATGAAGCCGGTATCGATCTGGGTTTGCAGCTTCGTCACGGACAGCCCCGAGAGGCTTCGCAACAGGGAGACTGCGTGCAGTGCATTCGAGTTTCCGCTGTCGACTTCGTCGACCATGCGCACGAGCGTGCGCGAAGCGGCGTCGGCTTCGGTAGCGGTCCCCACAATGGGGGATTTTCCAACGAGCACGCCGCCCTCTGCTGCCACCAGCAAAGACATAGAGGAACCTCTTTAATTCGTAAAGCCTGGCCCGAGCGCTTGACTGATTTCGTTTTCGATCATGGTCGAGGCAGACATGACTCCAGCGACAGACGCCGCGCCTTCTCCAGCAGCATCAGAAAGCGCTTCCGCGGCAATGCCGGCCGCTCTCATGAAGTTTCCGACGGTCCCACCGATTCCGGTGTAACTGTCGGCGTTCAGCATCGGCATGGCCCGATTGCTTCGGATCTCCGAAGCCGCATCGGTCAGCAGACGCGCAGCACTGCCGAGGTATGCGTCTTGAAATTCAAGATCAGCCACAGCGCACTACCCCAAGGTCGTTCAGCATCGACTAGTTGATGCGTGAAGCGATCTGCGCATCCATATCGCGCATAGCGTTTGCGGTCTGGGTCAGAAAGCTCTGGATCTCGTTGAGCTTCGCGACGACGGTGTTCGCGCTCGTGGTGTAGTCGTTGTACGCAGCGTTGAACTTGACCGAGGCCTGATCGGTCACAAAGCCCGACGAGACCAGGTTCTGGATCTGCTGCTGCAGCGACTGCAGCTTTGCGGTGATCTCTTCACGACCCTGGCCGAGCTGTGCAGCTGACTGCTCGATCTCAGCGTAGGAAACCTTGATGTTCGACATATGAAACTCCAACTCTTGATCGGTGTGGTGCGCTTCTTCAGCACAGAACGACTCCGCCAGAGGCGCCAGCCGCACTACATAACGTTATCAACATCAATCATCCGACCATAAAAGATGTCATGAATTCTTGGGAAAACATTCGAGATATTCCCCTGTGAGCGACAAATAGAGGCCGCGCACGGGGCGTGAATGCTCCGTCGCGGATTCCCTGGCCGACGGGACGCGGCAGGACGCTACCGGTCGAGGCCGCCCGGCTCGTGTCCGGTTGACGGATACGCGGGATCCTCGACCGGCTGCTCTTCCTCGCGGAATCGCGCGAGGTCGCGTACGTTCTTCTGCACGGCAACCGAAGCGAAGAGACTCATCGCGAAACCGATTCCGTAGAATCCCTTCTCGCTGAGCGTCAGGGAACCCGCATTCCACAGGCCGATCGCGAGCAGGGCGAGCGAAAGCACCACGGAGAACCAGGCCAGTCCGTAGTAGATATTGGTGACGGGAATGCCCTCAGCCCGATCGCGCACGGTCTTCTGGAGCGACACTGCAGCGAACAGGCCGAACATCAGGATCGTGAAGTAATACCCCTTCTCGTTCAACTCCATATTGGCATTGAACAGTCCGATCAGGTACGTGCTCATGCCGAGAATCAGCGCCACCCACGATGCGCCGATGAAGGCGGGTGTCGGTTTCCCGACCTCTTCCTGCTTGTCAGCCATGATCTCTCTATCCTTCCGTTGCAGCCGAGCTTAGCGACAGGTGCATTCCTGCACGGGAGGCAGTCGCCGCAAGAGAAGCGCCAGCGGCAGCCTGCCCACCGTCGTCGCTGACCGACCCGCGGAGAAGAAACCCGAGGGTCAGGCGCCGAACAAGGCCGGTACCTCCGACAGCGCGACACGATCCTTCGTGCCCGCTGCGCGATCCCACACCTCTGCGAAGCCCTCGGCCGCGTCCCGGCCCACGACGACCACGCGCGGCACGCCGAGGAGTTCAGCGTCACCGAACTTCACCCCGGGTGAGACCTTCGGGCGATCGTCGAAAATGACCTCGACCCCAGCCCCATCGAGGGTGGCGGCCAGCGATTCGGCGATCCGATACACCGCTTCGTCCTTGCCGGTGGCCACGAGATGCACGTCGAATGGCGCAATGGCCTCCGGCCATACCAGTCCGCGGTCATCGTGATTCAACTCCGCAAGGACCGCGAGAATACGGGTCACGCCGATGCCGTACGAGCCCATGGTCACGGTGACGAGCTTGCCGTGCTCATCGAGCACCTTGAGCCCCAGCGCCTCCGCGTACTTGCGGCCCAGCTGGAACACGTGGCCGATCTCCATGCCCCGGGCAAGCTCGACCGGGCCGGAACCGTCGGGCGCGGGATCGCCATCGCGGACATTCGCGATGTCTGCGACACCGTCTGCGTCGAAATCGCGTCCGGCGACGAGGTAGGCGATGTGCTTCTCGTCCTCATTCGCTCCCGTCACCCACGCAGTCCCGGGGACGACGCGCGGGTCGAGCAGGTAGCGAATGCCGGTCGCACCGTTCTTCCCGAGCACGGCAGCATCCTTCATACCGGGACCGATGTAGCCCTTCACGAGGCCCGGGTGCTTCGCGAAATCCTCCGGAGTCGCGGGTTCGACCTCGCAGCCGCCAAACGCCACCTCCGCACGCTTCATGTCCGCGTCGCGGTCACCGGGCAGACCGACGATCACGATCTCGCGGTCGCCGGTGGGCGAGGTCACGGCGAGCACCACGTTCTTGAGCGTGTCCGCGGCCGTCCACTCGCGGCCGTCCTCGCGCGGCAGCGTTGCGTTCGCATGCGCTACCAGCGTCTCGATCGTGGGAGTGTCGGGCGAGTCGAAGACGACCGCTTCGTGCTGTCCTTCCAGAGGCAGCGCCTCCGGTACCGGCGTCGCGAACGCTTCGACATTCGCAACGAATCCTCCCGCAGAGCGCACGAAGGTGTCCTCGCCGATCGGAATCGGCAGCAGGAACTCCTCGCTCTTCGAGCCGCCCATCGCCCCAGCGTCCGCCTTCACGATGACGTAGTCGAGCCCGAGGCGCGCGAAGATCCTCTCGTAGGCGTCGCGCTGGGCCTGGTAGCTCGCATCGAGTCCCTCGTCGCTCACGTCGAACGAGTAGGCGTCCTTCATCGTGAACTCGCGGCCTCGCAGCAGCCCGGCGCGGGGCCGAGCCTCGTCCCGGTACTTGTCCTGGATCTGGTAGATGCTGAGCGGCAGATCCTTGTACGAGGACACGATGTCCTTCACCATGAGCGTGAAGACCTCTTCGTGCGTCGGTGCGAGCAGGTAGTCGGCGCCGTGCCGATCCTTGAGCCGGAACAGGTCGTCCCCGTACTCCTCCCAGCGCCCGGTCACCTCGTAGGGCTCGCGCGGGAGCAGCCCGGGGAAATGCACCTCGTGCGCGCCTGCGGCATGCATCTCTTCGCGCACGATCTGCTCGATCTTGGCCTTCACTCGCAGCCCGAGCGGCATCCAGGCGAACACGCCCGGCGCCTGACGCCTGATGTATCCGGCTCGCACGAGCAACCGGTGGCTCGCGACCTCGGCGTCGGCCGGATCTTCGCGCAGCGTCTTCAGAAAGTAGTTCGAGAGTCGTGTCAGCACGCGTTCTATCGTAGTCGCCAGTTTGCGGCACGAGGATCAACGAACCCGCAAGAACCATAGGCTTGAGGGGTGACGCTTGCCCCACACCACCTGCATCGCTTGCGCTGGATCGCGCCCCTCGCGATCCTCGCCCTCGCCACGGTGCTGCGCCTCTGGGCGCTCGGGCGGCCGGATTCGCTCGTGTTCGACGAGCTGTGGTACGTGCGCGACGCGGTGAGCCAGCTGGCACACGGCTATCCGACCGAGTGGCCCGACGGCGACCCAGCGTTCGGCGGCGAGCGCGCCCGCGCCTTTCTCGACGCGGCGAGCAGCATCGCGCACCCGCCACTCGGCAAGTGGCTGATCGGGCTCGGCGTGCTGCTGTTGGGCCCTGACACCGGATGGGGGTGGCGCATCGCGGTCGCGGGCGCGGGCGTCGCAACGGTGGGTGTGACAATGCGCATCGGCTACCTCATCGGCCGCAGCATGTGGGTGGCGTGCTTCGCCGGGCTGCTGCTCACACTCGACGGGGTGCACATCGTGCTGTCCCGTGTGTCGTTGCTCGACGGCTTTCTGACCCTGTTCGTGGCGCTCGGCGCGCTGTTCGTGGTGCGGGACTGGCGAGCGACTGGGGCGCGCTGGCGTGCCCGCAGCGCGCCAGGCATACTCTGGCGCAGGCCGTGGCTGCCTGCAGCCGGGCTCGCCTTCGGTGCCGCCGCCGCGGTGAAGTGGTCGGGCCTCTACCCACTCGCCGCGTTTCTCGTGCTGCTTACGATTGGCGATCTCTTGCGGCGTCTCGGCAGGGCCCGTTCGGTTCCGGTCGAGGGTCGCGCCACTTCTGCCGCCGACGGCGTCATGCCGGCACTCGCCCGCTCGGCATCGCAGGCCGTGGTGACCGCGGCGGTCGCACTGCCCGCGGCGTTCTTCGCATACCTCGCGAGCTGGATCGGCTGGATCGTCAACCCGGGGGGCTCGGGCCGTATCGAGGGCGAGGCGTGGTGGGCGTCACTGTGGCGCTGGCACGTGGATTCACTCGAATGGCACTCGACGCTTTCGTCCGAGCACCCCTATCAGTCGAACCCGTGGACCTGGCCGCTCGGCCTGCGCCCCACCGCAATGTACTCGGCGCACGCTGATGGCTACGTCGCGACGATCTCGCCCATTCCCAACCCGGTCGTGACCTGGCTGGGCGTCGCAGCGCTGCTGCTGCTCGCGTGGGTGCTGTTTCGCGGCGGGGCGCTCGCGGTGCGCGTGGGGCGGCTCGCCCCGTTGCTCAGCCCGGCCGTCACCGTCAGCGCGTTCGTGCTGACCGGCTACCTCTCGGGCTGGATTCCATGGGTACTGCTCAGCTCGCGGCCGTCGGTGTATCAGTTTTACTCGGTCGTGATGACGCCTTTTGCAGCTCTCGCGCTCGCCCTGGTGCTGGCATCGTTCGCGTCGCTCCCTCGGAGCGGCGGGATGCTTCGGGACGCCGGGATCCCGCTCAGCGCCTCGCCGGGTGCGCTACAGGGGCGCAGGGTCTCGGTGGCACTGGTGCTCGCGACCGCGCTGCTCGTGGCCCTGCTCTTCTGGGCGCTCTGGATCGGCATGCCGGTCGCAAGCTGGTTCTCCCGCCTCCATGCGTGGCTGCCCGGCTGGGCGTAGACGCGCTGCCCGGCTGGTCTGAGCGGTTACAGCAGCCGCCTGCTGAGCGCCCAGGCGGTGAGCTCATGCCGGTTCGACAGCTGCAGCTTTCGCAGCACGTTCGAGACGTGGGTCTCGACGGTCTTGACCGAGAGGAAAAGCTCGGCGGCGACATCCTTGTAGGCGTAGCCGCGTGCGATCATCCGCATGACCTCCTGTTCCCGCGCAGAGAGGCGGTCGAGCTCATCGTCGGTCGCGGCAGTTTCGCCGAGCCCCGCGCCGAATGCGTCGAGAACGAATCCGGCGAGGCGAGGCGAGAACACCGCGTCCCCTCCCTGCACGCGCGCAACGGCCGCCGTGACCTCCGCACCCGAAGACGCCTTGGTGAGGTAACCTCTTGCTCCCGCACGAATGACACTCACCACATCGTCAGCGGCATCGGAGACGCTCAGCGCGAGGAAACGAACCGAGGCGAGAGCCGGTAGGGAGCGGGCCTGCGCGGCGATCCTGCGGAGCACCTCGGCGCCGCCTCCGCCCTCGCCTCCGGGGAGATGCACGTCGAGCAGCACAACGTCGGGCACGGCTCTCGAGATGACCTCTGTAGCCTCGTCAACCGTTGCGGCTTCGCCGACCACTGCGAGCTGCGATCCGAGTTCGGCGCGCAATCCGGTCCGAAAGATCTGGTGGTCGTCAACGATCACGACGCGGATGCTCTGCGGCTGGCCACCGGTCACGTCATCACTCATCACGGCCTCGCTCCTCGTCCATCGGTTCTTGGCTGCTCAGCGGCAGGGTCAGCCGCACTGCGGTTCCGGTGCCACCTGGACCGGGAAGGATCCTCGCTTGGCCGCCGGCCCGCTGCATGCGGCCGACGATCGATTCCCGAACCCCCATGCGACCCTCGGGCAGTTGCGCCGGATCGAGCCCCGCACCGCGGTCCGTGACATCGATCGAGACCGAGTCGGGCGTGGTCTCGACGTAGACGGTCACCTCACCGCCGGCGTGTTGCGCTGCGTTCAGCATCGCCTCTCGGGCGGCCGCCGCGATCGCCTCTGGAACCGCTCGGCGTGCGCCCACCGAGACCACTTCGAATCGCACAGGATGCGCGGCCTCGAGTGCCGCGGCGTGCGCCCTCAGCTCGGCCTCGAGCGCTTCCTGGTCGAGCGGTGCCGCGCCGTCGGCAGTGCGGAACAGCCACTCCCTCAAGTCACGCTCCTGACCGCGCGCAAGTCTCGCAATGTCGCTTCCCGGCTCGGAACGCTGCTGGATCGCCGCGAGCGTCTGCAACACGGAGTCGTGCAGGTGGGCGGCGATCTCGGCGCGCTCCGCTTCCCTCGCGCGCGCGGAACGCTCTGCGATCAGTTCCCGGTTGATGCGCAGCGCCCACGGTGCCAGCGCAAGCGCGACCCCGGCGAGTACGGCGACCGCCGCGCCGACGACGGTCAGCGCACTCGGCTGCCGCGCGGTCACGAAGAACATCAGCACTCCCACCGCGACGAGGGCGAGCGCGCCGAGCACGCGCGGCAGCAGCGCACGGTCAGGGCGGTTGCGGTCTGCGATCTGCCACCACGTCAGACCGACCCCCGCGAGAACCGCCATCGCGGGCAGTACCACGTCGAGTCGAATCTGCACTCCCAGTTGCACGAGGACGAGCCCGAGCCCCGCAACGAGCAGGCATGCGCCCAACAGCAGTTCCGCGATGGGCCAGCGCATCGCTCGACCGACGAGCGGCGAAGTCGGCGCGGCAGGAGTGCCGCCCCGCGAGGTCTGAGTCGGTGCAGCCGCAGCGGGCGGCACCGCACCTCTCGCGGAGCGGGCATCGGCGAACTCCTGGGCCGCAACAGCAGGTTCTGCCTTCGCCACGCCGAGCGGCGATACGGGAGCCGAGACGGCAGTCGCGGCCGCAGCGGGAAGCGCGGGTCTCGTCAGCACGCGCCGCATCGGCGCGACCTGGTCGTCTCCTGCCACGGGCACGAGGACCCACAACCAGGCGTAGAACAGCAGTCCGGCGCCGCCGAGCAGCGCGAACACCGCCATCGCGACGCGCACCGGCAGCACCGGAAGGCCCACGTGAGCTGCCAGCCCAGCGCACACCCCAGCGATTACGCGGTCGTCGCCGCTGCGCGTCATGGGTGTTGCGGTCATGCCTCCATCCAACCACCCGCAACCCGCTTTCCCGGAGCTCAGGGATCAGATTCAGGGTCGCCTCAGGGTGAACCCCGATGGCAGCGGCGATCCTCGAAGGGCAGACTCGAAGACATGAACGATACGACTCCCCCACCCGGAACCCCCGGCAGTGCAGGCGACGCCGGCACCCCCGGCTCCTCTTCCGTGCGCAACTCGGACCGCTTCTTTGCATGGCTGCGAGGCCTCGGCATCGTCCGAGGTGGCGACCGCTGGTTCGCGGGCGTCGCGGGCGGCATCGCGGCGAAGGCCAACATCGACCCGCTCATCGTCCGAGGGGTGTTCGTCGTGCTCGCCGTGCTCGGAGGCCCCGGAATCCTGTTGTACCTCGCCGGCTGGTTGCTGCTGCCCGACTCGACGGGGCGCATTCACCTGGAGGATCTGTTCCGGGGGCGAGCCTCGGCCGGGGCGATAGCGACCGCTGTCGTACTCGGCGTCATCCTCGTCATCCCCGCGATCATCTGGGCCTTCCGCGCGCTGTTCATGGGGCCGTGGGCCTGGAACATGTGGGGTGTGGTCCCTGAGTGGGCGCAGGTCACGCTCGGTGTGCTCTGGTGGGCCGTGGTCGTTCCCGCACTCGTCGTCTGGCTCATCGTCTGGCTGAGCGGGAGGTCGGGGCGAGGATCAGCGGCCGGATCCGGGGCCGAGAGCGAGGCGCGGAGCTTCACCGATCAGGCGAACCACTCTGCGAGGCAGGCGAGCGATTTCGCCGACCGCACTGGCCAGCGCGCATCCGAGTGGAGCGAGGAGTTCAGCCAGAAGGCGGAAGCCTGGGGACGGAAGGCAGAGGCGAAGTCCAAGGAGTGGGAGCAGTGGGGCCGCGAGTATCGTGAATCGCATCGTCTCGGTGCGGCCCACATCGTGATCACCCTCGCGCTCACGCTGCTCGCTGCGGGAGCCGGGGCGAGCATTGCGCTCCTGCGAGGCGCGAATGGCGATCTCGTGCTCACCGCAGGTCTCGTCTCGGGCGTCGCGATCCTCGCGATCTCGACCATTGTCGCCGGAATCCGCGGGCGGGAGAGCGGCTGGATCGGATTCCTGTCGTTCTGCGGGGTGATCGCGTTGCTCTTCGCCCCGTTCAGCACCGTCCTTCCGGAACAGACCGAGGTCGTCCCGTTCGGCCACTCCACCATTCGACCGAGCAACAGCGGCGGGGATCGAGCTGTCGTGATGATCGGCGGCAACGCCACCGTCGACCTTCGGGATCTCAGCCGCAGCGCCGCACCGCGCACCATCGACGTCTGGCTGATCGGCGGCAACGCCACGGTCCGACTGCCCGAATCCGTGCCGACGAGAGTGAAAGTCAACCTGCTCGCAGGAAACGTGCGCGATCAGCGGCTCCCCGTCGACGAACGTCGCCAGGGCGGAGTGTTCATGTCTCGCACCATCGAATATCATGCGACCGGCATCGACGCCTCGGACCTCGTCAATGTGCGGGTGCGTATGCTCGGCGGGAACGTTTCGGTCACCGGCAGCGACGGACGGTCTCTGACCTCCGAGGATCGCTCGGAGGAAATCGACCAGCTCACAGAGCGTATCGAAGAACTGGAGAACGCAAGATGAACGAGGATCAGCAGCCCGCTTCCGTCCCGCATCCCTCAGCCACGGGACAGCCGATCGACGACTCGACCACCACTCCCCCGGCTGCCCCGCCGAATGAGCCGACCGTCGCCGAGCAGCGGCGCCCCGAAGGTGGCGACCCGCGCTCCCGCCGACCACGGTCTGGACCGATCATCTGGGGTGTGCTGGTGCTCGCCTTCTGCGCCTATACAGCGTTCCAAGCAGTCGCACCCGGAACGGTCGACGGTACGACCTTCGTGATCGCCGCAACCATCAGCCTCGGCCTCCTGCTCCTCGCCGTCGGCGTGGCAGTGATCGCCCGAAGCTCGAGGAATCAGCGGAGGTAGCAGACGGCTCCGACCCTCGTGCCGCTCCGATGCGAATCGAATCGGCACGAGGGTCGCCCACACCGCCGGATCACGTGCGGTCTGACGACCGCATCCAGTGCAAGGGGACCTCGATGAACACTCGCGTGCCGCCACGCGCGTCAGGGCCCCAGGTGATCGAACCCCCGAGCTCGCCCTCGACGAGCGTGCGCACGATCTGCGTTCCCAAACCGTCGCCGACCGTGCCTCCCGGCAGGCCGGTCCCGGTATCGACGACCTCGACAGCGAGCCTCGTGTCCGAACGCTCCGCAGTGATGATCACTTCGCCCTCGCGCCCGGCCAGCCCATGCTCCACCGCATTCGTGACGATCTCGGTGAGCGCGAGCGCGAGCGGAGTCGCGTACTCGCTCGGAAGCTCGCCGAAGCGCCCCTCCTTGTGCGGATGCACGGTCGTCCCGTGCAGGCTCGCGACCTCCGCGGCGAGGCCGAGCACCCGGTCGAAGACGACGTCGAAGTCGACGATCTGCGAGAGTCCGGTCGAGAGGGTGTCGTGCACGACGGCGATCGCGGCAACTCGGCGCATCGCCTGACCGAGGACTTCCTTCGCCTCCTCGCTCCGGGCACGGCGCGCCTGCACACGAAGCAGCGACGCCACGGTCTGCAGGTTGTTCTTCACGCGGTGGTGAATCTCTCGAATGGTCGCGTCCTTGGTGATCAGCTCCTGCTCCTGCTGGCGCAGACCGGTCACGTCCCGCGTGAGCACGATGCCGCCGATTCGCTCCTCTTCGCGAATCACCGGTATCGAGCGCAGAGTCACCACGCGCCCATTGATCTCGACGTCGGCACGCTTGGCCACCCGGCCCTGCGCGATGAGCGGAAGGGACTCGTTCGTGTCGAACTGCCCCTTCACGAGTTCGGCGATGACCTCGGAGAAGTTCTCGCCCTCGAGCTCATCGCGATATCCCAGAAGAGTGAAGGCCGACTGCGTGTTCGGGCTTGCGAATGTGACGATTCCGTCGGTGTTGATGCGAACGAGGCCGTCCGATGCCCGAGGGGCCCCTCGCTCGCGACCCCTGGTGCTTCCGGGCGAGGGGAACAGTCCCTGCTGAATCATCGAGAACAGGTCGTCTGCGACCTCACGGAATGCTCTGCCGATATGCGTCGCATACTGGGGGTCGGAGGGGCTCGTGTGGACCGTCAGCACGGCGAACGGTTCCGTCGGCATACCGATGGTGGTGATCACGCCCGTGTCGGTGTTGCGCGACGTCTCTGCAGCGCCGGCAGCGCCCTCGTCTCGCATGCTCACGGAGAACGCGTTGAGCTTCATGGCAGTCTCTTCGTACCACACCGGTGCTCGCGAGCTCGCAGGCTTCCGAGTTTCCATCGTCTCGTCGACCACCTCCCGCCAGTCGTCGCGAATGTAGTCTCCGATGATGTCGCGATAGAAGAGCGTGACCGAGCCCGCTGGCCGGCTGTGGGCGACCGCGAGGTAGTTCGAGTCCTTCGTGGGCACCCAGAGCACGACATCGCCAAGGGCCAGTTCGGCGAGGAGCGGCCAATCCAGCATCAGCAGCTCAAGCCAATCCAGCTGCTCTTCACTCAGATCCGAGTACTTGCGCGCGAGGTTACGAAGGGTAGACACGATTTCAGCATAGAGGGCAATTCCAGAGCGGGATCGCAGGACTCAACGGCGACCGCGAGAACTGTGCTCCCTGTGCAGATTCGCACAGGGAGCACAGTCCCAGTGTGCGGACGCAGTTGACGGCTCAGAGCACGCACCGTTTAGGGTGAAATCCACACGAGAACACGCAACGACGCAGGGGCTCCGGGGTGCGTACGTCTTGACCCGGAAGGAGCCCCCAATGCACGCGGTGTCAGAACTCGCAGATGTCGGACACGATCACGGCGAACGGATCCCCGACCCGTCCGCCCGTTTCGTCCGCGCCCTCGCCGCGCAGGCATTCGAAGCGGTCGAGGGCCTGCGCAGCATCTCTCAGCTCGGCGCAGCGCTCTCGGTCGGCGCCGCTCGACAACTCGCGCAGCAGCGGAACGCGTTGCGGGAGCGACGCCAGATGTATCGAGACCAGCGACGCTGCGTCCCCAGCCCGGGCCGCATGCACCTCTGCCGCGTGCACGAAGGTGTCGCCGAGGCATCGGTCGTGCTGCACACCGAACACCGTTCGCACGCCGTGGCACTGCGCCTCGAATGGGTGCACGGACGGTGGCGGGCCAGCGAGATTCACGTAATGTGATCGCTCAACCCACATCCCGGACGACACACGAACGCCTGGGGGCCATGCGTCCAGCATGACCCCCAGGCGATCAGAAAGCAGTCGATCTCTCCCGCTTAGAACGCGGGAGACACGTCTCCGCCCGGCCAGGTCTTCTCGATGAATGCCTTCGTCTCAGGAGAGGTGAGCAGTTCGTCGAGCTTCAGCAGGCGAGGATCCTTGGCATCCGCCGAGCGGACCGTCAGGAAGTTCGCGTAGATGTTGCCCTCGAGGGGCTCAACGATCAGCGCGTCCTTGAGCGTGAATCCTGCATCGAGGAAGTAGTTGCCGTTCAGGATGCCGAGATCGACGTCTGCGAGGGCGCGAGCCTGAGCTGCGGGATCGGCCTCGATGAAGTCAAAACCGCGGGGGTTGTACTCCTTGTTGCCCTCGATGGTGAGCACATTGAGGTCACCACTCTCGGGCAGCACGATGAGGTCTTCCTGAGCGAGGAGATTCAGGGCGCGCTCCTGGTTCGAGGCGTCATTGGTGACGCTGATCTTCGCCCCATCGGGCAGCTCCGAGACATCCTTGTACTTCTCGGAGAACGCGGCGTAGGGCTCCACATGCACATCGCTCAACGCAACGATGTCGTAGCCGAACTCGTCCACCTGTGCCTCGAGGTACGGACGGTGCTGGAAGTAGTTTGCATCGACCTCTCCCTCTTCGAGCCAGCGGTTGCCGAGCGGGTAGTCGCTGAAGGGCTTGATCTCGAAGTTGATGCCCGCATCCTCCGCGAGGTTCTCCTGCACGAACTTCAGGATGTCGACATGAGGCACCTCGGTTGCGGCGACGGTGAAGGTATCGCCCAGTGCGACCTCGGAAGCGTCGCCGCCGGTCGAGGCATTCGATGAGCCGCAGGCCGCAAGGCTGAGCGCGAGCAGTGCAGAAGCACCGGCCCCCAGGATCTGAAATGCGCGCTTGGGACGTGAAATGGACATGATTGTCTCCTGTGTATGGGTGTGACGCCTTCGGCCACACCTCGGTTGAACTGGAAGGTGAAGAATGGGGGCGGAGCTAGGACTGGGGTGCTGCGCTGACGCGGCGGGCGCCAGCGCACCGCATCCCCCCGCGCAAAGCTTCCCGGCACGGTGGCATCGCGCGGTCGCGTCTCCATGCAGTCGTCGTCATCGTGCGACCTCGTGCGCTGGTGTTTCCGGCACGACGGACTGCTGCTTCGCCGCAGTACCCCGCTTGCCCACCGCTCGGCCCGACGCGGTCGAACGATGGTCGAGCCGTCGCGCAACGGCATCGCCGATGAGCTGGAAAATCTGCACGATGATGATCAGCAAGATCGTGGCGACAACGAGTACCGGGAGATCGAAGCGCTTGTATCCGTAGGCATCCGCGAGGTACCCCAGTCCGCCTCCGCCGACGAGCCCCGCCATCGCGGAGTAGCCGACGAGAGTGATCGCCGTCGTGGTGAACGCCGAGACGATACTCGGAAGCGCTTCGGGGAGCAGCGTCTTCACGACGGTCTGCCCCTTGCTCGCGCCGCACACGATCGAGGCCTCGATCTTTCCCGCCGATACCTCGCGCAACGCCGATTCGACCAGTCGTGCAAGGAAGGGTATCGCGCCGATCGCGAGGGGAACCACCGAAGCGGTCGCGCCCAGCGTCGTTCCCACGACGAGCTTCGTGACCGGCAGCAGCAGCACCATGAGAATCACGAACGGCAGTGACCTGACCACGTTCACGATCGTGCCGACCACCTGGTTCGCCGACAGACGAGGGCTGAGCCCCGTGGGGCCGCTGTTCCAGAGATACACGCCGAGAGGCACGCCGAAGAGGATCGAGATCACGAGCGCCGCGAGGACCATATAGATGGTCTCTCCCGTCGCCGCAGGCACCGCTTGAGCGATCACCGGACTCGAAAGCAGATCCTCCCAAAACCCCGTGTCTTGGCGCAACACCGCGATCATCCTTCTTCCACCGTAAAGCCATTGGCGCGCAGCCACTCCGCAGCCGCGTCCCGATCTGACTCGGTGTCGAAGCCGAGCGTCGCGTTCAAGACGTGCACGTCCCCGATCGCATGGGAACCGCCCGAGACGAGACGGACATCGATGCCGAGCTCACGAGTGATCCGGGAGATGAACGGATCCGATGCCTGAACATGACCGCCGCTGACCCTCAGCTGCGTCGCATCGAGCGCCTCCTCGATACCGATGTCGCTGAGCAGCGTCGAGTTCAGGTGCGCAGCCACATCCTCGACCGGACCGCTGTCGATCACCCGACCTCCCTCGAGCACAGCGACCCGATCGGCAATGCGACGCACCACTCCGAGATCATGCGTGATGATCAAGATCGTCACCTGCAGCTCATCGCGGAGGGTGACGAGCAGATCGAGCAGATCATCTGTCGTGCTGGGGTCGAGCGCGCTCGTCGGCTCGTCGCACAGCAGCACGTCCGGACTCGACGCCAGCGCCCGTGCGATACCGACACGCTGCAGCTGCCCACCGGAGAGCTGCGACGGATAGTTGTGCTGCCGGTCGCCGAGGCCCACCAGATGCAGCAGCTCCTCCGCCCGCTTCGCACGATCGGCCCTGCTCCAGCCCGCGACCTCGAGCGGATACTCGACGTTCTTCTTCGCAGTCCGATTGTCGAGCAGATTCGCGTGCTGAAAGACCTGGCCGATCGCACGCCGAGCCCGGCGCAGCTCGCCCTCGGCAAGGTCGGTGATCACCCGATCTCCGACGATGATCCGACCACTGCTCGGGTGCTCCAACAATGTCAGGCAACGCACGAGCGTCGACTTCCCCGCACCACTCTGGCCAACGACCGCAAGGATCTCGCCGCGCTCGACTCTCAGATTCACATCGTCAAGAGCGCGCACTTCGTTCGGCGCAGTGCCGAACACCTTCGCGAGGTTCTCTACTTGGATCACCTGAACATGATGACATCCGACCTCACACGATTGCGAAACGTCCGTCACACTCCGCAATGTAGAAGCCAGCCGTCGCCCGAACCCGCCTGCGTCACCACAGATCGCGCAAAAACACTACGCGTTTTCGCCCAAGCGAACCTGACGCAGTAGCGTCACCACAGATCGCGCAAAAACGCTACGCGTTTTCGCCCAAGCGAACCTGACGCAGTAGCGTCACCACAGATCGCGCAAAAACACTACGCGTTTTCGCCCAAGCGAACCTGACGCAGTAGCGTCACCACAGATCGCGCA
>JBEBSS010000031.1:0-32516 GCA_040394175.1 Leucobacter soli
ACCACCCGCACCGACCCCACGGTGCGCACGACGGACAACCACCGGCCTCGGCGGTACCGTCATGCGTCAACCGCGTCCTGCACCTAGCCGCGCAGCGGCCGGAGGGCCGTGTCGAGCCGCACGAGCTCGTCGAGCTGCGACTGCAGCACTGTCGACTGCTGCTCGTTCGGCACGAAGGCGCCGTCCTCGAGCTGCGCGCCGGGGAAGTTGATCTCGATCAGCCCGTGCGTCATGACCATGCCGAGCATGGTGACGACCGGACGCAGTGCCGCCTGTGCCCGGGTGCCGCCCGAGTTGCCGCCCCAGTTGACGAAGCCGACCGGTTTCCGGTCCCACTCGAGTACGAGATAGTCGAGTGCGTTCTTGATCGCGGGCGCGAAACTGTGATTGTACTCGGGGAAGACGAAGAGGAACGCATCGGCGGCCTCGACGCGCTCCGCCCACGCGAGCGTGTGCGGCTTCGTGTACTGCTGCATGCGCGGGTGGTTCGGTTCGTCCATCAGCGGCAGATCGATCTCTTTGAGATCTGCGAAATCGACCTCGAAGCGATCGTCATCGCGCGCCTTCTCGCGCACCCATTCCGCGATGGGAAGACCGACGCGGCCCTCCCGAACGCTGCCGACGATGATCATAAGCTTGGGCTTTGCCACGTGTAGGTACTCCTGGTCTGTTCCGATTCCGTGCTCGAACTGCGCGCACCGAACCCCATCGGGAGCCGGTGCGTCACGAATGGATGAAACCCCGCTCCGGTGCGAACTATTCCCCGGCCCGCGGGTGACTCGGAGGCGGGTTCGGCGAAAGTTGCAGAATGATCCCAACTCATCCATCCCGGTAGTTCACGCCGATTCTGCGCGCTATGCTCGCCGTGTGACCAGGTCGATCCTGGTATTCAGAACGACAACAGAAGAGGATGTTGGATCGATGAAGATTCGTTACGCACTTCCTGCCCTCGTGGCAGCTGCCGCGCTCGCACTCACGGGTTGCGTCAACAACGCTGAATCGGAGGGTGCAGGCAACACCGGAACCGATACGAGCGGCATTCAGCCCGATGCTGCCGCGGTCGCGCTGCTCCCGGACGAGCTCAAGGACTCGGGTGTGCTCCGCATCGGCACCGATGCCGAGTACCCGCCGAACGAGTACAAGGACGCGAACGGCAAGCCCGTCGGTTGGGGCGTCGACCTCGCCAACGCCGTGTCGGCGAAGCTCGGCCTGACGCCGGAGTGGGAGATCCTCGGATTTGACGGCATCATCCCGCGCATTCAGGAGGGCGCGCTCGATATGGGTTCGTCGTCGTTCACCGATACGGTCGAGCGTCAGAAGTCCGTCGACTTCGTCAACTTCCTCAATGCGGGCAGCCTGTGGGCCGCCGCGAAGGGGTCCGATGTCGACCCCGACGACGCGTGCGGACTCACCATCGCCGTGCAGGCGACGACGGTGCAGGACACCGATGAGTTGCCCGCCAAGAACCAGGCCTGCCTCGACGCGGGCAAGCCCGGCATCGAGGTGCTGCGGTTCGACGGTCAGCCCGAGGTGACCCAGGCGGTCGTCGACGGCCGGGCAGCTGCCTTCTCGGCAGACCTGCCGGTCACCGGTGATGCCGTGCAGAAGCTCGGTGATCAGCTCCAGACCGTCGGCGAGGTGTTCGACGCCGCTCCCTACGGCTTCGCGACTCAGAAGGACAGCAAGGTGACGAAGGCGGTGCAGGCCGCGCTGCAGTCGCTCATCGATGACGGCACCTACCTGAAGATCATGACGAGCGCGGGCATCGAGTCGGGTGCGCTCACCACCGCGACGATCAACGCAGCCGAGAACTAAAGGCCAGATCCGCAATGTCGGACACGCGATCGGGTGCGGGGCTTGATGCCCCGCACCCTGATGCCCACGCGGAGCCAGAGGCGATCACCGCGATCAAGCTACGACACCCCGGGCGCAACGTGCTCGCAGTGGTGTTGGTGCTGATCGCCGCACTCTTCCTCTACGACACCGCGTTCAACCGTCCTATCTTCAACTGGGGCGAGGTCGGCAAGTATCTCTTCGATACCCGAATCGTCACGGGTGCGGGCTACACCCTGCAACTCACTGTGTACTCAATGATCATCGCGATCGTGCTCGGCATCACGGTCGCCGTGATGCGCATGTCCCCGAACCCGGTCGTGAAGTCCGTGGCCTGGGTCTATCTGTGGCTGTTCCGCGGAACCCCGGTCTACGTGCAGCTGGTCTTCTGGGGCATGGTTCCCACCATCTACAAGAGCGTCGCGCTCGGCATCCCGTTCACCGAGGCGGTCTTCTCGTTCGACACGAAGGACTTCCTGAACTACTTCACCCTCGCCGTCATCGGCCTCGCACTCAACGAGGCGGCGTACATGGCAGAGATCGTGCGAGCCGGACTGCTCGCGGTGGACAAGGGGCAGGACGAGGCCGCGATCGCGCTCGGCCTCGGCTGGTGGCACACGATGACCCGAGTGGTCCTGCCGCAGGCGATGCGCGTGATCATCCCGCCGACCGGCAACGAGGTCATCTCGATGCTCAAGACCACCTCGCTGGTCACGGCCGTGCCGTTCACGCTCGATCTCTACGGTCGTTCGCGCGATATCGCCGCCGTCACATATCAGCCCGTGCCGATGCTGATCGTGGCATCGATCTGGTATCTCACGGTCACGTCGATCCTGATGGTCGGTCAGTACTTCCTCGAGCGGCACTTCGCGAAGGGTGTGAGCGTGCGCCCGGATGTGCAGCGTCCGACGGTCGATACCTCGGTGGTCGGGGTGATCCCCGGTGTCACGATCCGGGCCGCCGAACGCGACGATGGGAGCACACCATGACCGAACACTCGCTCGTCCCCATGGTGCTGGCCGAGGCGGTCTCCAAGTCCTACGGGTCGAATCAGGTGCTCAAGTCGATCTCGCTCGAGGTGAAGCGCGGCGAAGTCCTGTGCTTGGTCGGCCCGTCGGGCTCCGGCAAGTCGACCTTCCTGCGCTGCATCAATCACCTCGAGACGATCAACGCCGGACGCCTGTCGGTCGATGGAGAACTGGTCGGCTACCGGCAGCAGGGCGACAAGATCTACGAGATGCATCCGAAGGAGGCGGCGAAGCAGCGGCGCAACATCGGAATGGTGTTTCAGCGCTTCAACCTGTTCCCCCACAAGACCGCACTCGAGAACGTGATGCTCGCCCCCATGCTGCTCGGCAAGGGGAGTCGGACCTCGCTGCAGACGCGTGCGATGGACCTGCTCGCTCGGGTGGGTCTCGCGGATCGCCACGACTACTACCCGGCTCATCTGTCGGGCGGTCAGCAGCAGCGCGTCGCGATCGCTCGTGCACTCGCGATGGATCCGAAGCTCATGCTCTTCGACGAGCCGACTTCTGCGCTCGATCCCGAACTCGTGGGGGAGGTCCTGGATGTGATGCAGGGCCTCGCCGAGAGCGGCATGACCATGATCGTGGTCACCCATGAGATGGGCTTCGCCCGCGAGGTCGCCGATGAGCTCGTCTTCATGGACGGGGGAGTCGTCGTCGAGTCGGGGAAGCCTGCCGAGGTGCTGTCCAACCCGCAGCGGGAGCGCACCAAGGCGTTCCTGTCCAAGGTGCTGTAGCGCCCGGCGCTGCGCGCATTGCGCGTAGGGGTGCGCAGTAGGCCGCGAGGGGAATGCCCCCTCGCGGCCTACTGCTGTGGAGGGCGCGGCCGGCCGGTATCGGCTCGGCTACCCGCCCACCGGCTCGGCTTCCCCACCGGGCGATCCGCATGCAGCACGCCGCCCTGAACGAATCGGACCTGGGCGTGCGGATCCCCGCGATCGCGCAGCGCCTGCGCTGTCGAACCCCGCGAGCGGGAGCTACGCGTTGACGCCGAGGTCGCGCTTGATCTTCGTCGTGGAGATGCCCTCGGTGCGGTCGAGATAGACCACGTCGCAGTAGTCGGTGAGCACCTCGAAACGAGGATCGCCCTCCCAGTCGCCACCCATGACGACCACATCGATCTCATACTTCTGCACGTCGTTGATCTTCTGATCCCACGCGTCCTCGGGGATCACGAGGTCGACGTAGCGCACCGACTCGAGCATCTTCTTGCGAGTCTCGAAGTCGTGGTAGGTCTTCTTGCCCTTGCCCTCGTTGAACTCCTCAGTGCTGAGGGCGACGACGAGATAGTCTCCCTGCTCGCGGGCGCGCTGGAGCAGGCGGATGTGCCCCCAGTGCAGGAGGTCATAGGTTCCATAGGTGAGAACGCGCTTCATGATCAAGCTCCTATCAAGAGGACGATGCCGGCGATTGCCGAGGCGAGTGCGATGACGAGGGCGATCGCGATGAGCACCGCGTGCACCCGGTAGAACTTGGTGGTCGCACCCGACTCATCGCGGGCGCGCGGATCGGCGGCCACTCGCTTCCAGAACTGGGGCCACACGAGAAAGTTGTACCCGGCGTTTACGAGCAGCAGGATCCCTGCGAATACCGTCATGCCACTCAGCCTACGATGCGGGCCTGTGCCGAAGCCGAATCGACGCCGAAGCCGCGCACAGCTCCTCGCTGGGGTCGACCGAAAGCCCGTATGGTGATCGTATGAGCGAACTCACCTATGTCGTGCGCAAATGGGTCAAGCCCGAGGATCTCAACCAGCACGGAGCACTCTTCGGCGGGCGCCTGCTGCACTGGGTCGACGAGGAAGCCGCGATCGTTGCGATCACCCAGATGGGTACGACGGATGTCGTGACCCGCCACGTCTCGGCACTCGATTTCGTGGCCAGGGCCGAACGCGGAGATCTGCTCGAACTCGAGTACCGCGTCAAGGGATTCGGGCGCACCTCGATGACCCTCAGCTGCCGTGTCTTCAACACCGTCACCGGCCAGGACATTCTGCGGCTCGAGAGCATCGTGTTCGTCGCGGTGGACCGCGACGGTCATCCCGTCGAGCATGGCCAGACGGTCGCCACCGCCGGCACCGAGCGCGTGCGCAGCGCGGACTGACCCTGTCAGGGGCCCTGAATCCCCGCGAATCGCGATTTCTGCGACACGAATCGGTAACCGGACGGCGTGGGGGAGCGATCCTCGCCCCGCATTGTGCATGCTTATGGCAAGAGCGCAGTCTCGGCTCCGCGCGCGAGTCAGCAACAAAGGAGAGGCAATGACCGAACAAGAAACGATCGTCATCGACGAACGCAGGGCGACGGATGTCGTACGCACCGTCATGGGCGTGGGCGGCTTGGTCGCACTCGTCATCGGTGTGCTGATCCTGATCAACCCGGTCGAATCGGGTGCGGTCATGATGAAGTTCGTGGCCATCGCTTTCGCGATCTACATGGTGGTCGCGGGGCTCGTGTTCCTCGGCTCCATGATCTTCTCCAAGACGATGTCGGGGTGGCGCCGCGTGGGCAACGCCGTGCTCGGCCTGCTCTACCTGATCGCCGGCATCATCGTGTTCGGCAATCTCGGTGCAACCGCTGCCGTGCTCACCGCGGTGCTCTCGATCTTCATCGGCATCGTCTGGATCATCGAGGGGATCCTCGCCTTCGCGGCCGCGCGCCAGAGCCCGAGCAAGGTCTGGAGCATCATCTACGGCATCGTCAGCATCATCGCGGGCATCGTGCTGATCGTGACGCCGCTCGTGGCTGCGGTGACGCTCTGGATCCTCGTCGGTGCTTCGCTGGCCGTCATGGGAGTCGTGCAGATCGTGCGCGCCTTCACGACGAAGGTTCCGAAGTAGGGTTTCGCACCTTTTCGTGCGCAGCAGCACCCTCGGCTCCGGCCGGGGGTGCTGCTGCGTCTGCGGGAGGCCTGGGCCCCGCAGACGCAAGAGGTGCCCCGGCTCTGTCCGGGCAAGAGCGCCGGTCGCCCCGGGGTTGAGCGACGGAGTGCGCGAGGGGTCAGCCGACGGTCTCGAGCTCAGCGGCTTCGATCGGCTCTCCGCTCAGCACGAGCGAGAGGTACTTGCGCAGCACTGGCAGCGCCGCAGTGCCGGTGTTGAACTGCGCAGCGACGAACGGACCCGAATCGATCAGGCGCAGTGCTTCGAGGGCAGGCATGATCGCGCCTTTCGCCTGCTCGCGACGTCCCTTCGGATGGGCCAGACGCAGCTCCTCCATCGAGGTGAACAGCGGCAGCACGAGCTGCCCCTTGGTCGAGCGGATCGTGCGCACATGCGTCGACTTCTTCTTCTGCGTGCCGGTGATGTCGGCGACCAGGAACCCCTCCCGCAGGGAAGTGAGAAACACGGCGAGGTGCTCGTAGTCTGGCTGCGACTGGAGTGTGGCGAGTGCATCGCGCACGTGATCGTTGGAGTAGTCGGCGGTGATGCCCTCGGGAATCTGCGCTTCAGCCATGCGTTCCAGCCTAGTGCGGCGCGGCGTCGGCGTCATCGTCGATCCCGCGTGCCTGCAGCGCTTCTCCGGTGAGTTGGGCGTGCGCGACGACGCGCAGCACGAACGGGACGAGGTAGGCGCGGGGCTGTCGTTCGAGCCCGCGCGCGCGTGCCGCCTCCCGGGTTTCTCGGGCGAGGCCGAGCACCGTGGGGATCGAGGTGAGAACCAGCGAGAACGCAAGCGCCACGCGTTCGGGACGCACGCCGAGGCGCCGCAGCGGGCCGAGAGCCCAGACGATGGTGTCGAGAAGGTCGTCGACCGAGGTGCTCGCGGTCAGCGAGCTTGCGGCGAGGATCAGTGCGAACAGGGTGCCCACAACCGCGAAGCCGCGCTCCCACCCGTGCTGCCAGGCCTGAAACGCGAAGAGCACGGCTCCGATGAGCGCGAAGCGCAGCCCGACCCGGGCGAAGTCGCGCCCGCGCATGCCGGCGAGGAACCCGAGGGCGATGGTGAGCGCGAGGGCGATGAGCGTGCTCGGGACGGAGCGCAGCGCCATTGCGGCGGTCGCGAAGGCGAACAGGCCGAGCAGCTTGGCCCCCGGCCGGAGACGATGCAGCGGTCCGGTGCCTGGCAGGTAGGAGCCGAGGGGGGAGAAGGTCATGCGCGCGGGCCTGCGACCGATTGGCGGTAGAAGTCGATGGCGGCCTCGGGTGGACCGTCGAAGACGACCCGGGCTCGATCGATCACGAGCGTGCGATCGGCCTGGGCGGCCAGGTCGAGGTCGTGGGTGACGGCGATCACCTGCTGCGGCAGCCGCAGGAGCAGTTCTCGCAGGAGCAGGCTGTTGCGCAGGTCGAGCAGGGTCGTGGGTTCGTCTGCGACGAGGATCGCGGGCCGGGCGGCGAGTACCGCCGCGAGTGCGAGCAGCTGTTTCTGACCGCCCGAAAGCGTGTGCACGCTCCGGTCCGCGAGCGCTTCGAGGCCGAACTCGGCGAGCGCCTGCCTGGCGGCAGTGAGTCGTGCTTGCTTCTTGGGGTGCGTGCGACGCAGGGACAGCGCGATGTCCTCAATCGCGGTCGGCATGACGAGCTGCGCGGCCGGATCGGTGAAGGCGAAGCCGACGAGGCGGCGCACCTGTGCACCGTGGGTGCGCGTGTCGAGCCACCGGGCATTCCGGGCGCCGGTGTCTCGTGCGCTCGCCCCGGAGTCCGTTCGCACGCTGACCGATCCGGACGTCGGCACGATCAGGCCGTTGAGCAGGCGAGCGAGCGTCGATTTGCCCGATCCGTTGCTGCCGATGATCGAGATTCGCCGCTCGGTGAGGCGCAGCGTCGTCGGCTCGAGAATGGTCGTGCGACCCTCCGCGGTCGCTGCGGTGACGCAGGCGCCTTCGAGTTCTATCACGGGCACATCCTAGCCTCGCCGATCGGCCGTTCTCCGTTCAGCTCCTTGCGGGCAGGATTCCGGGGAATGCGCGGTGCACCGCGGTGGCGACGATGGCCATGAGAATGTTCTTGACGATGTCGCCCGGATAGAACACGAGGTCGGCGAGGAAGGCGTCGCGCAGGCTCAGGCCGCCGAAGACCGAAATGCCGATGGGGCCCAGGGTGTGGATGAACACGAGACTGGACCCGAAGCCTGCCAGGAAGATGAAGAGCGCACTGCTTGAGACCCGCTTCCTCGGGAGCCGCTCGACGATGAACCCGCAGAGGGCTGCGGCGAGCGGGAACGCGATGAGGTACCCCGCGGTCGGGCCGAGGAAGGGGGCGATGCCGGCTGATCCCCCGGAGAACACGGGCAGTCCGATCGCTCCGACGGCGAGGTAGAGCAGGACTGCGAGGAACCCGCGCTTGGCGCCGAGCACGGCGCCCGAGAGCATGACGGCGAAGGTCTGCAGGGTGATCGGGACCAGACCGCCGACGCTGATCGCCGGGAGCAGCGCGCAGACGGCGATGAGCGCGGCGAAAGCGGCGATGAGGGCGAGGTCCGTGGCGATGTTGCGGCGTGCCGCTGCCGGGGCTGCTTCGGTTCCTCGGGCCGTAGGCGTCAGCGAGGTGGCCCCTGGCTGCGCGTTCTCCGGGGGATCGGTGCGATTCGTGGTCATGTGAGCTCCTCTGTGCGCCGACCCGTGAGGGCCGTCAGCCAAACCTGAACAGTGTTCTGGTGAACGGTGTTCAGGTTAGCGCTAGAATGGGAGGATGCGCAACACCAGAGCCGACGTGGTCGACGCGGCGCTGCGTGTGCTCGACGATCACGGGTTGGAGTTCTGCTCGATGCGCCGCGTCGCGGCAGCCCTCGACGTGCAGCCGAGCGCCCTCTACCATCACGTGCCGAACAAGCAGTCGTTGCTCGCTCTGATGGCCGACGAGATCGTCCGCACGGTGACGGGCGAGGATCCGGCCGGTCTGTGCCGGTCGCTCCGGCGGGCGCTCCTCTCCATTCGCGACGGAGCCGACGTGGTCGCCACCGCGTCCGCTTTCCGTCTGGGCGCATCCACCCTCGAGGCGCGACTTGCCGAGATGGTGGGCGCAGACGGGGCTCGCACACTGCTGCTGTACACCTTTGGTCAGGCGCAGGCGACCCAGACCCGGCTGCAGGCGCAGGCCATCGGGGCGCTCCCCGAGCCGAGCGATCCGCCGGCCGATCTCGAATCCGAACTGAGCGGCGGATTCGATCGGGGCATCGCGCTCATTCTCGATGGGGTCGGGGCGGCTGCACGCATCGCGTGATGGTACCCACTCGACGGATCGCTCTGCCCCGCCGCGTTCTCACCTGCGCAGCTCCGGTGCATCGGGCGAGGCGGATCGGCTCGCCGCTCGCAGCGCGGCCGCGCCGATCGACGCCGCACGCGACGCAACGCGCTGGGATCAGAAGAGCGTGTTGAGGTTCTGCATGCCCCGCATCGCGTCGTAGTCGAGCACGACGCATCGAATGCCGCGATCCTCCGCGAGGGTGCGGGCCTGCGGTTTGATCTCCTGCGCCGCGAAGACGCCCTGCACGGGTGCGAGGCGGGGATCGCGGTTCATGAGCTCCAGGTAGCGGGTCAGCTGTTCGACCCCGTCGATCTCGCCGCGGCGCTTGATCTCGACGGCAACGGACTCTCCCTCGGCGTCACGGGCAAGAATGTCGACCGGTCCGATCGCCGTCATGTACTCGCGGCGAACGAGGGTATGCCCGTCGCCGAGCAGGTCGATCTGCTCGGCGAGCAGCTCCTGCAGGTGCGCCTCGACGCCGTCCTTGATGAGGCCGGGGTCCACCCCGAGATCGTGCGAGCTGTCGTGCAGGATCTCGAAGAGCGAGACCACCAGACGATCCGCGGTCTTCGCGTGCGTCACTTGCCAGGCCTCGGTCACGCCCGCCTCGATCTGCTCCTCATCCAGTTCGAGCGGGGCGAGCGAGCAGGGCGGGCTCATCCAGTTGAGCGGCTTGTAGGAGCCGCCATCGCTGTGCACGAGAATCGAGCCGTCGCTCTTGAGCATGAGCACCCTCGTCGCCCGGGGAAGGTGCGCGCTCAAGCGCCCCGCATAGTCAACGGAACAATCTGCCACCACGATTCGCACTCGGATAGCCTACCGCTGCGCAGCGGTCCATGCGGCTGGCCGTGCAGTGCGGCCGCAGTGGCCGGACATGGGCCGGCGGATCAGCGGGCGGGTTCGCGAGTGACTCCGGCGAGCACCATCGCGAGTACCACGAACACCGGCAGCACCAAGAAGCCCTGCAGCAGTCCGATGTGTTCGCCGAGCACCCCGAACGCCATGGGTCCCAGCAGCATCGAGGTGTATCCGATCGCCGAGACGGTGGCCACATCGCGGGCAGCGGTCTCGTGCCGATCCGCGGCTGCCGAGATGGTGATCGGCCAGCAGATTCCCGAGCCCAGCCCCCAGAGAATCGTGCCGATGACCATGGCGGCGGTGTTCGGCACGAGCGCGACGGTGAGCACGCCGACCGCCGCGATGCTGAGGCTGGTGCGCAGCACCGCGACCCGGCTGAACCGGGTCAGTAGGGCGGATCCCGCGAGTCGTGCGGTGACGACCGCCCCGTAGAACAGAGCAAGCATGAGGGCGCCGAACTCGTTGGTCACTCCGCGGCCGTCCACGAGAGCGAGCGGCAGCCAGTCGGCGGGCGCACCTTCGATGAGCCCGGCCGAGAGCGTGATCAGGCCGATGAAGATCACCCGGGGATCGCGCCAGGGGCTGTAGCGTCGCTTCGGGGCGGGGGCCGCGGAGTGTCCGATGGCCGATGCCGAGTCCGAGGCGTGGGGAGAGGTGGAGCCGGAGGCGGGGATCACCGGGATGGAGCCCGTAACCGTCGCGAGTTCGTCGCCGGTGGATGACTCGACCACGGGTACCGGTCCCGTGGTGACGAGGGTCGCTGCCGCGCCGCTGGGCCGGAGGGCCGTCTCGTCGCGAGGCACCCACCCGAGCACGGCGAAGCCGCAGAGGCCGAGGAACAGCCCGACCGCGAGGAAGTGCGGCTGCAGGGGGATGCGCAGTGCCTCGGTGGCGGCCCCGATCCCCATGGACAGCATCGCGCCGATGCTGTAAAAGGCATGCATGAGCGGGAGGCGTGGTTTGCCGAGCGCACGTTCGGCATTCGCTCCGCTCACGTTCATGGCGACATCGGCTGCGCTGAAATTGAGCCCGTACACGAAGAGCGCGACGACTCCGAGGGGGATCGATCCCCCGACCATGAACACGACGGTGAGCGGGAGTGCGACCACCTGCACTGCGATGGTGAACCCCATCATTCGACGCGGGCCGAAACGCTCGACGGCCCGGGCGGAGAGCATCATGCCCGTGAGGCTTCCAGCGGCGAGGCACAGGCCGTAGACGCTCATCTCCAGGGTGCTGGCGCCGAGCGAGTCCCGGAGCGTGGGCAGGCGGCTGAGCCAGGTGCCGAAGCCGAAGCCCATCAGAAAGAAGATGACGAGGATCGCGCGAATCCAGCGGAGGATGGCGGAAGCTTCCAGGGGCTGATACGCGGGCACGTACAGATTCTAGAGGGAGAGCTGGGTTCGCCGAATCGCCGTGTGCCTGCGCGAGGAGTCGCCGCAATCATCCAAAACCGGAGGTTTAACTGAAAATTGGCCTTGGACGGTGCAAAACGCGCGGAAAGTGTGCAGGGAACGAATAGCATAGCGAGCGTGACGGGGGAATCAGCAGCGAATATCGAGGGGTTGGCAGACCGTTCGATCACGGTGTATCAACAGTCCGATCTCGCGCGCACTGGCGTGCGCGGCGTAGACGGAAAGCTCGGCATGTCCGCGCGCGTGCGCGCCTACGGTGGCATCCTGGTCATCGGGGTGAGCGGGAGCGGCAGCGAGTTCGAACGCCGTCCGGTGCGCCCGGGACTGCCGACGATCGACATCATCTTCGTGCAGGAGGGCGAGTTCTCCTATCTGGAGGGTGGAACCTGGATCTCGTCGCGGGGCCCGTTGATGGTGGCGCCGAGCGGGCTGCCGAACCGAGTCCGCTTCGACAGCGACTGGAAGTTCGTCGTCGCCCGGGTGCCCCGCGCAGCCCTGCTGCCGTTCGTGCCGATGCTTTCCGACGAGGTGCGCATCTACGACGAACTCACGGTTCCCGAGAAGGCCATGGAGGCATTTCTGGATCAATCGGTTGCGAGCGAGCAAGAGGTGTCTCCCGGGGACAGCCACACGGTCGACCGTATGGTGCTGGAAATGGTGGGATCGATGCTGCGCGGACGCCAGGGCGAACGTCTCACGCACGGGTCGCCGCATGCGGCCCTCCGAGATCGAGTCATGATCGAGATCGATCGGCACAGCAGCGACTCCCAACTCGACCCGGCGAGGCTCGCCCGTGAGTCCGGGGTATCGCTCCGGCACCTGCAGTCCGTCTTCGCCGATGCGGGCACTTCGGTCGCCGGCGAGATCCGCCGAGAGCGGGCGAGGATCGCGCGCTCGACTCTTCAGGACGCGCGCTTCGACGAATTGAGCGTCGAAGAGGTGGCCAAGCAGTCGGGCTTCGGATCGAGCGTGAGCATGAGACGCGCACTCGACGAGATCTACCGGCTGAACCCCCGAGAGCTGCGCAACCGCCGTTCCTGATCACGAGATTCGCGCGGGATCGCGAACGTTTCGGTCAGATTGCGCGCGGATGGGCTCGACGTGCTCCATCACCGGCCGCATGATCGTACGCTCGGTTCATGACACTTCGAAGGGGAGTCCGCGGTGCCCGCGGCGCGGCGCACCGGGGTGCGACGGTGGCGCTCGCGCCGATCCTCGAAGGTCGAGGGCATGCGGCGTCATACGCGGCTCGGTCGACCCGTATCGACCAGACGACGAACCGAATTCTCCTTGAGGGCACGCTCCCGAAGGAGGGCACCGTATGCGCCGAAGGCTGAACGCTTCACCGGGCAAGGAATTCGCCCCACACGAGAAACGAGCACACCGCATGACGGGTACGACACTGAGCGGCGCACCGCGGCGCACCGCGACAACGCTCGCAGCGATGGCCACCCTCGCCGCGCTGCTGCTGAGCGGTTGCGCGAACCTCGCCGGGCCCGCTGAGGAGACGGAGAGCGCACTGCAGCAGCGGAGCTTCCGCGCGATCTACGAGCAGCAGGTCGACTGGCAGGAGTGCGGGCCGGACTTCGGCTATCGCGAGGAACTGGAAGACTACCTGACCGAGATGGGCGCCCATGTCGAAGGGCTGCGCTGCGCGACGATCCTCGCCCCGCTCGACTGGGACGACCCCAAGAACGAGCAGACGATCGAACTCTCGACCCTGCACATCCCGGCAACAGGCGACAGCCCGGTCGGCACCCTGTTCAGCAATCCGGGCGGCCCGGGTGCCAGCGGCACCGAGCTCGCGCTGGGGCTCACGGCCGACGAGAACTTCGCCGCGGTGCACGAGCAGTACGACCTGATCGGCTTCGACCCGAGGGGGATAGCGCGCAGCTCGCCGATCGAGTGCGAGAACGAGACGAGCATTTTCGAGCTGCAGCTCGCACTGTGCGCCGATGAGCAGCCGCTCGCGCTCTCGATGGGCACCGCGCAGGTCGCGCGGGACATGGAGCTCATGCGCTCTCTCGTCGGTGACGAATCCATGCACTACGCCGGGTTCTCCTACGGCACCGTCATCGGTGCCACCTACGCAACGCTCTTCCCCGAGCGGGTCGGCAGGATCCTGCTCGACAGCGCCTGGCCGAGCGATTGGTCGAGCCCGCTCGGCGGCTACCTGCAGCACGAGGCGAACGTCTTCGCCACCGACGAGCTGCTGGCCGGCTGCACAAGCGAGTATCAGGTGCAACTGTGCCCGATCGGCGACGAGGCGGCCCTGGTGCAGACCCTCCTGCAGCTCGACGAGCAGCCTCTCCTGGCAGCCGATGGAACCGAGGTCGACGGAGACATGGTCAAGGGCTATCTGACCACCTCCCTCTATCAGCTGCGGACCGGCAGGCAGGAAGTCCTTGACGTGGTCGGCCGCGCGCTCGCGGGCGAGCAAGAGGCGATCGATCAGCTTGCCGCAGCGATGTCCGGCGGCGGAGCGAAGGTCGGACTCGCCGGCATGATCGTTCGCTGCCTCTCCTCACCGCGGGACCCGAATCTCGCCGGGCTCTATCGGTACATCACCGAGCACGGCCTTCCCCAGAGTCTCGGGGGACCGGAGATCAACGACGACTCGTTGCACCAGTTCTTCGACCTGAAGTGCGAAGCCCTGCCCGACAGCGGCCAGGACTACATGCTGTTCTCGAATGCGAGCGACGCGCCGATCCTCGTCTTCGGTGTCACCGGCGACCATGCGACCCCGTACGAGGGCGCGCGGCAACTCGTCGAAGAGCTCGGGAACGCGACGCTCGTCACGCTTCAGGGCAGCGGGCACATCGCTTCGTTCCAGAAGCGCTCGAGCTGCGCCGACGACATCGCGACCGCCTACCTGCTGAGGGGAGAACTGCCGGCCGAGGACACCGTCTGCACCGACGACTGACCGAGCCTCAGACTCCGAGCCGCTGCCAGCGCTCGCTGCGGACGCGGAGGCCGAGTGTGACCGCACGTGCCAGCATGAACACGATCGTGAAGGCGGCGGTGAGCGCGACGAGCGCGACCGTGCCGGTGGGCACGAGCACGGTGACCGCCCAGAGCACCGGCAGGTAGACGGCGAGGTTCACGAGGCTCGTCCAGGCGAGATAGCGCGCGTCGCCGGCGCCCATCAGCACCCCGTCGAGCACGAAGACGAAGCCGCCGAGCGGCAGCGAGAGTCCCAGCACCAGCAGCGCCGGCGGCAGGATGTCGAGCACCTGCTGGTCGCTGGTGAAGATACGGCCGAGGATCGGACTCGCGCCCGCGAGCAATATGCCGATGAGGGCACCGCACGCGAGTCCCCAGAAGACGGTTCGACGCAGGATCGCGCGGGCGCGTGCCGCATCGCGTGCTCCCAGTGCGTCTCCGACGAGCGCCTGCGCCGCGATCGCGAGCGCGTCGAGCGCGAAGGCCGCCGTGGAGAAGATCGTGAAGATCACCTGGTAGCCGGCAGTGGCGACCGTACCGTGGCTGGCCGCAGCCGCGACCGTCACCATGAGTGCGGCGCGCAGCCCGATGGTGCGAACGAAGAGCCAGCCCCCGCTGCGACCGGCATGGCCGAGGCCTTCGAGTCGCGGCAGGAGGCTCGCTCCGTGCGTGCGGGCGTGCGCGGACACGACGATCAGGTAGACGACCACCATCGCCCACTGGGCCGCCACGGTTCCCCACGCGCTGCCGGCGATGCCCCAGCCGAGACCGTAGATGAACCACCAGTTCAGCAGCGCGTTCGCGGTGAAGCCCATGGTCGCGATGTAGAGCGGGGTGCGTGTGTCCTGCAGCCCTCGAAGGAGGCCGGTCGCCGCGAACACCACGAGCATGGCGGGCAGTCCTGCGCAGGAGACGGCGAGGTAGATTCGGCCCTGTTCGGCGACCTGCGCATCGGCGCCGAACAGGTCGACGAGCGGTGCGCTCACCGCCCAGAGCGCCACTCCGAGGATCGCGCCGATGGCGAGAGCGAGCCAGAGCCCATCGACTCCCGCCTGCACCGCCCCTCGGAGATCTCCGGCTCCGCGCCGCCGAGCGACGAGCGGAGTGGTCGCGTACGCGAGGAAGATCATGAGCCCGACCGCGGTCTGCAGAATGCTGCTCGCGATCGCGAGCCCTGCCAACGGCTCGGCTCCGAGGTGCCCGACCAGCGCCGAATCGACGATCAGGAAGAGCGGCTCGGCGATCAGTGCGCCGAGCGCCGGGATCGCCAGCGAGGCGATGCTGCGGTCGATGCGACGGCGGCCTTCGCGCTGCGCCGGGTGCGGTGCCGTTTGCTCTTGAGAACCCACCCCTCCACCGTAGCCCCGGAGTGGACGAGAACGCGCGAATCGCGTCGAGACCGCGCCGTGAAGCACCCCCGTGCGTCGCTGCGCGTAATAGGCTGAGTCGTATGACCGCCACAGACGTCTCAGCCCCCGGCAACTACGGACCCGCAGGCATCGACCTCGTTGAACTCGATCCGACGGTGCGGCCGCAGGACGATCTCTTCCGCCACATGAACGGCAAGTGGATCGCCCGCACCGAGATTCCCGCAGACAAGGCCCGGTACGGATCGTTCGCGGTGCTCGCCGAGAACGCCGAGGCGGCGGTACGAGACATCATCACCGGCATGAAGGCTCCGGCTGCAGGCGTGATCGGGGGTGCGGGCGAACCCGGAGAGCCCGGAGCGACGGAAGGAGCGACCGGTGCCGCCACCGCGGCAGCCCAGAACAGCGAGGCCGACAAGATCGCCGCCCTCTACGCGAGTTTCATGGACGTGGAGCGCGCCGATACGCTGGGCGCGCAGCCGATCGCCGCAGACCTCGAGCGCGCGCTCGCCGTGACGTCGATCGAGGAGCTGATCGCGCTCGTCGCCGAGTTGGAGCGCCAGGGACTCGGCGGTTTCTACGGGATGGGCGTCGACAACGACCCGGGCGACCCGAGTCGCTACATCGTCTTCGTCATGCAGGGCGGCATCGGCCTCCCCGACGAGTCCTACTACAGCGAGGAGCAGTTCGCCGAGATCCGCGAGCACTACCGTTCGCACATCGCGCGCATGCTGCAGCTCGCGGGATTCACCGAGGGAGAGGCAGCGCACCTCTCGGCGCTGTCCTTCGATCTGGAGTCGCGCATCGCTGCGTCGCACTGGGATCGTGTGGCGAGCCGGGACATCCAGAAGCTCTACAACCTGCGGACCTTCGTCGAACTGCAGGAACTGACCCCTTCGCTCGATTGGTCCGCCTACCTGCGCACGGCGGGCGCGCCGGAGTCCGCCTTCGCCGAGGTCGTCGTCGGGCAGCCCGAGGCCATCGCCGGTCTCGCGTCGCTCCTGGTGCACGATGAGCTCGAGGCGTGGCGCGCATGGCTGGTGTGGCAGATCGTCCGAGGATCGGCATCGCTGCTCGACCAGGAGATCTCGCGGGCGAATTTCGATTTCTACGGAACCGCGCTCACCGGTGCGACCGAGCAGCGCGAACGCTGGCGCCGCGGGGTGTCCTTCGTCGAGGGAGCCGTAGGTGAGGCCGTGGGGCGTCTCTACGTCGAGCAGCACTTCGACGAGTCGGCGAAGGCGTCGATGGATGTGCTGGTCGGCAACCTGGTGGAGGCCTATCGCCAGTCGATCCTCGGCCTCGATTGGATGGGGGAGGAGACCAAGCAGCGCGCGCTCGACAAGCTGCAGAAGTTCACCCCGAAGGTCGGTTACCCGGTGAAGTGGCGCGACTACTCCGCACTCTCGGTCGATGCTGCCGACCTGCTCGGAAATTCGCGTCGTGTCGCCGAGATGGAGTTCGATCGGGAACTCGGAAAGGTGGGCAAGCCCATCGACCGCGATGAGTGGTTCATGACCCCGCAGACCGTGAACGCGTACTACAACCCGGGATTCAACGAGATCGTCTTCCCCGCGGCCATTCTGCAGCCGCCGTTCTTCGACGCGTCCTGGGACGACGCCGCGAACTACGGTGCGATCGGTGCTGTCATCGGCCACGAGATCGGGCACGGCTTCGACGACCAGGGTTCTCAATATGACGGCGACGGCAAGCTCACCGACTGGTGGACGGCCGAGGATCGTCAGGCGTTCGAGGCTCGTACCACGGCGCTCATCGCGCAGTACAACGCGCTCTCTCCGGAGGGTGCTGGCGGGCAGACCGTGAATGGTGAACTCACCATCGGCGAGAACATCGGTGACCTGTCGGGCCTTGAGATCGCTTGGAAGGCCTATCTGATCTCGCTCGATGGGGCGGAGCCACCGGTCGTCGAGGGCCTGACCGGAGCGGAGCGATTCTTCCTCGCCTGGGCCCAGGCCTGGCAGCAGAAGTCGCGGCCGGAAGAGACGGTGCGACTGCTGACGATCGACCCGCATTCGCCGAACGAGTTCCGCTGCAATCAGATTGTCGCGAACCTCACTCCGTTCCACGAAGCGTACGGCACGAAGCCCGGTGACGGACTGTGGCTCGCTCCAGAGGAGCGCGTCGCGATCTGGTAGGAGCGATCTTCGAGTCGTGTCCTTCCGGGGGCATGCAGGCATCACTACGCTGAGAAGATGTTCCTGACTTCGTTGCGTGCCGCGATCGCCCGACTCTTCTGGTGGCTCTCGCCGTGGAAGGTCGTGCGCGAGAGCGTGCCGGTCGAGGGTCCGCGACTGCTGATCGGGGCGCCGCACACGTCGAACTTCGACTTCGTGCTGATGCTCGGGATCGCGTGGGAAGCGCGCATGCGCGTTCACTGGCTCGGCAAGCGGGAGCTCTTTCGAGGGATTGCGGGACCCATCATGCGCTCGCTCGGCGGCATCGCCGTGGATCGTTCGAATGCCGCCGGGGTAGTCGACGCGGTGGTCGAGCGTGCGCGAACGACCGATCGCTTTCTGCTCGTCGTGACGCCGGAGGGCACACGGCAGGGGGACGGCTGGCGCAGCGGATTCTATCGCATCGCGATGGCCGCGGGACTGCCCGTCACGCTCGGCTACGCCGATGGGGCGACGAAGACCGCGGGCCTCGGAGAGACGATCGAGCTGACCGGCGACGTGGTCGGCGACATGGATCGGGTGCGCGAGTTCTACCGCGACAAGACCGGCGTGCGTCCCGAATACCGCACCGAGCCGCGACTGCACGACGAGGCCGGATTGACGAGGCAGCTCGCGGGCGAGTAGCCGATTCCCGGGGGCACGGGGAGGCGCTCGGCGCACGCCCTGAGAATGTCGGCGCCGCCGCCTATTCTTCACGGACGGGACACCCACCTGATCGAAGGAGCCGGCATGAGGAGCGCAGCCACCCTTGCGGCGGTGATGCTTTCGGGCAGCGCGCTGAGCGATGAGCAGTTCTTCGGCGCCACCGCGCTGCTTTCGACCAGATTCGACCGGTGCGGCGAGCGTGGCGACCTGCGTGCGGACTCCGAAGCGCCCGGCCTCCTCTACGACTGGTTCGGGCACGCGAGTCCTCGGGTGCCCGATCTGCGAGTCTGGGATCTGAACTGCCAGATCCACGAGTACTTCGACCCCGGGTCCGGATGGTACCTGCCCCATCACTGGCAGTGGGACGTGCGCGACCGTGTCCTCGAGTCGAGCGAACGCTTGCGCAGTCGGGGGGAGTGGCAGCCCGTGTTCGAACGCGCGCTGCTCGCGCCGACCGTCGAGTCGATACGCGGACTGGTGTGCTGCGCCGCGCAGCGGTTGGGAGTCGACCCGTATCCGGTGCTGTGGCGCTACCTCTCGGAGCACGTGGACAGCGGCGACAACTGGCGTTTGATCGCGGGGGCGATCGATGCACGGCGGCTCCAAGACTATCTTTCGCTCGCACGGATGACCCTGCTCCGGGGCACCTTGCAGCCCTCTCTGGGCGGGCCGGTGCAGCGCGAGTCGCTCTGGGAGGTGTGGTGGCAGGTGCTCAGGGTGTTGCACCGGTTTCCGGGCGAGGGCGTCGACCTGGTCGAGCGAGCGCTTCGATCGCACGATTCGGGCCTGCGGATCCTGGCTGTCGAGTTGCTCGCGATTCACTGGCGCGGCAGCCAGATCCCGGTCGACACGCTGAATCTGATTCAGGAGCGAGCCGCCTGCGAGACCGATGAGACGGCGCGGCGCAGCTTCGAACTACTGCTGCATCGAGTGTGACCCGGCGCCTCACTCTCGGGTGACAACTCGATGCGGGTGCCTGCCGCCACCTTGCCAGGCGGGGCTGGGAAGCAGTGCCGGGCTACACCGTGGTGGTGGCGTGCTGCGCGCAGCGGCTGCCCATGTGCTCGTCGCAGGTCACGAAACGCGAGCGGCAACTGCGATCGGCGCAGTCGCTGAGCCGGCTCGAGGAGGCGCCGCAGACCGCGCAGCGACCGAGCACCTCTGCGCCCGGAGCGAAGTCCACCGTCTCGCGGCCGTCAAAGACGGCGAGCGAACCTTCCCAGAGCCCGTCGTTGCCGAATGTCTCCCCGTAGCGAACGATGCCGCCTTCGATCTGGTACACCTCGCTGAACCCGCGGTTCTTCATGGCGGCAGACAGGATCTCACAGCGAATGCCGCCGGTGCAGTAGGTCACGACCGGTTTGTCCTTGATGTCATCGAAGGCGCCCGACTCGATCTGCTCGATGAACGCGTGCGTGGTGCGCACATCTGGCACGATCGCGTTCTTGAATCGGCCGACCTCGGCCTCCCAGGCATTGCGTCCGTCGAAGAACACGACCTCCTCGCCCCGCTGGGCCACGAGAGCGTTCACGGCCTGCGGCGTGAGATGCTCGCCACCGCCGACGACTCCCTGCGCATCGACCCGGGTCTCCTCAGGAATCCCGAAGGCGACCAGCTCATCTCGCACCTTGACGCTGAGCTTCGGAAAGTCCGAGATGCGCTTCCAAGGCGCGCTGCGATCCTCGCCTTTGAGCAGCTCCGGTGCGGTCTCGACGTACCCGGTGCCGCTGCTCCACTTCACGTCGAGTCCCTTGAAGGGGCCGAACTCCCGGGTGCGCTTGAGGTAGCGCTTGCACGCGTCGATCTCGCCTCCGACCGTGCCGTTGATGCCGTGCCTCGAAATGATGATTCGGCCTCGAAGACCGAGCGACTCGCACAGTTCACGCTGCCAGAGGCGAACCGCCTCGGGGTCGGCGATCGGGGCAAAGGCGTAATAAAGCAGGATCTTCGGATCAGACACCCCTCAATGGTACGCGCGCAGCGAGTGCCGGGCGATCGAAACGATCGAGAGCGAGTGTTGACATTGACGTAACGTCAACTCGTACGCTGAAGGTGTCGCCAAGACACCGGAGAAAGGAGCGCGCGATGGAGTATCCGATTCAGCGGCTCGCACAAGCGGCCGGAACCACCTCACGCACCCTGCGGCACTACGACAGCATCGGGCTGGTCCGACCCAGTCGCATCGGCAGCAATGGCTACCGCTACTACGACGACCGTTCGCTCGTCCGCTTGCAGCGCGTACTCCTCCTTCGCGAATTGGGGCTCGGGCTCGACGCAATCGGCACGGTCCTCCAAGCGCAGGACGCGGGCGCGCATGCGGGGGAACCTCCGAGCCAGACCGAGGCGCGCGTGCTCGCGCAGCATCGCGAACTGCTGCAGAGCGAGCGGAGGCGAATCGAGGCGCAGATCGCTTCGATCGATCGCACGATCGCCGCACTGCGGGCCGACGGCGACGAACACTCACACACGAGAGGAGAGCCGCTCATGGCTCAGAACATATTCGAAGGATTCGACCACACACAGTACCGAGAGGAGGTCGAAGCACGCTGGGGCGCCGAGGCCTACGCAAAGAGCGATCGTTGGTGGCGGGAGCTCGGCGCGCAGGCTCAGCAGGAATGGCACCAGCGGGTCGCCGAGCTATCGAGCGACTGGGCCGCGGCCGCCGAATCCGGCGAGGACCCGCGGTCAGAAGCAGCGCAGCTCCTCGCGGCGCGCCACGTCGAGTGGCTGCAAAGCGTTCCCGGAACCCCGGCAAGAGGAGGCTCGCAGCACTCGTCCGAGCCAGAGCACGGGGAACCAGCCGGCGGCCAGGAACAGTTGAAGCAGTATCTGCTCGGGCTCGGCGAGATGTACGTCGCCGATGAGCGGTTCGCCGCGAACTATGGCGGTGCGCGGGGTGCGATGTTCGTGCATGATGCCCTCCGGCACTACGTCACTTCGCACCTCGATTAGGCCCGGCCGCTTCAGAGCCGCCGATCATGCGTCGGGCCGCGTCGGGCGGTCCGACGCGGCACCTACTGCGCGGCTGAGGAGACGCGCTGCTCGTCTGCCTCGCGAGCCACGTCGATGCGACGCTGCTGCTCGGGCGACCGCTGCAGGGCAGGCACGACCTCATGCTGGTCGGTCACGATGACCACGTCATGATCCACGTGATCGGCCATCGCATGCACCGTATCGATGAAGTCGCGGCGGCGGATCGCATCGAGGATCCGGGCGTGATCGCGTTCCATGTCGCTCGCGGTCGCAACGTTCGCGAGGCGGCCGCGGTGCGCGGGGGTGCGCAACTGATCGTTGGTACCGGCATAGAGGGCGGCGAGCAGGCGGTTCTTCGCCGAATCGAAGATGAGCCGGTGAAAGCGGCTGTCGAATGCGGAGGACTCCGACCCGTTCATGAGGACCGGGCAGCGAGTGCAGCCCTTCTCCTCGATCGCGGCCTGCTCGAGTGCAGCCAGGTCTTCATCGGTGCGATGTAACGAGGCCTGCTGCGCTGCCTCGATCTCGAGTGCGCGCCGGTAGCTCAGAATCTCCTCGAGTGTGAAATCGTTGAGGAACTCGTTCAACAGTGTGCTGGTCGGAGCCGCCGAGCGCACAAAGGTGCCGCGGCCGGGAAGCGTCTCCAACATGCCGATCGAGGCGAGCGAGCGAACGGCTTCTCGCACGGTGCTGCGCCCGACGCCGATCTGTTCGGCGAGCTCGGGCTCGATCGGGATCCTGCTGCCGACCGGCCAAGCGCCGGTAGTGATGTGGCGACGAAGGTATGCGAGCGTCGAGCGGGCTCGTTCGGAGCCGGTTGTCGTTCGTATCGCCACGTGCCACCTCCTGAAATCCACGGTCCGTTGCGCCGTTGCTACGGAACTGCTCCAGTATACCGAGCGCGGCCGACAGTCAGGTCGTAGGCTGAGAGTCGTAGCTTTTCACGCAGGAGAGAGAGGACGGCGATGTCAGGGTCAGAGCGCGGCAGGATCGATCCGTTTGCGGCAGTCGATGCAGTACGACAGGTTCCGAGTTTCGAGCTCAAGAGTTCGGAGATGCTCGAGGGGAGGCCGCTGCCTGCCTCCGTGTACGACGCTCCCTCCGGAGGCGAGAATCGCTCCCCGCAGCTCAGCTGGTCCGGCGCACCGAACGGCACCCGCAGCTACGCGGTGACCTGCTACGACCCCGACGCACCGACCGGTGCCGGGTTCTGGCACTGGGCGGTCGCGAATATTCCGGCCAGCGTGACCTCGCTCGAATCGGGAGCCGGCGACCCGCATCGCGGCCTGCTCCCCGTCGGCGCGATCACACTGCCGAACGAGACGCGCGTACCGACCTTCATCGGGGCGGGTCCGCCCGAGGGGACGGGCGTGCACCACTACTGGTTCACGGTCTACGCCCTCGATGTCGCGCAGATCGACATCGACCCCGATGCGACACCGTCAGTCCTGGGCTTCATGATGCGGAACGCGGTGATCGCTCGGGCCACACTGGTGGCAACCGGCGAGTTCGGCGCCGCCGCATGAGCGAGGTGAGGCAGCGAGCCGATGTCGAGTGCATGCCCGCCTACGTCCAAGGACAGACCGTTCCGGACGCGGTGAAGCTCTCGTCGAACGAGAACCCCTTCCCGCCGCTCGAATCCGTCCTCGAAGCGACTCGGCAACAGCTCGAGCGGGCCCACCTTTACCCAGACATGGGTGCAGTGGCCGTGCGGCAGCGCATCGCCGAGCATTTCGGAGTGCGGGTCGAGGAGGTCGCGGTGGGCGCGGGCTCAGTCGAGGTCGCACAGCAGCTGATCAACGCATCCGCGGGTGCCGGCGATGAAGTCATGTTCGCATGGCGCTCCTTCGAGGCGTATCCGATCATGGTGCAGGTCGCGGGCGCCACACCGGTGCTCGTGCCGCTCAGCGAGGACGAACGGCACGACCTCGATGCGATGGCTGCCGCGGTCACCCCGCGAACGCGACTCATCTTCATCTGCACGCCGAACAACCCCACGGGTCTCACCGTGACAGCCGAGGAGATCGAGCGGTTCCTCGGGGCGGTCCCCGACGATGTCCTCGTCGTGATCGACGAGGCGTACGTGCACTTCGACAACGATCCGGACTCGGCGAACGGCCTGGACTTCTTCCGCCGCCATCAGAACGTGGCGGTGCTGCACACCTTCTCGAAAGCGTACGGGCTCGCGGGTCTGCGCATCGGATACGCGATCGCTCCAGAGCGAATCGCCGACAACCTGCGCCGGGTTGCCGTCCCGTTCGGCGTGAGCGGCCTCGCCCAGACCGCGGCGATCGCCTCCCTCGACGCAGAGACCGAGCTGCAGGCCCGCGTCGATCTGATCGTGGCGGAGCGCGCTCGTGTGATCGAGCGACTGCGCGAGCTCGGCTGGCGCACCCCCGACTCGCTCGGCAACTTCATCTGGCTTCGGGCCGGGACCCGCACCCCCGAAATCGATGCGGCGCTGAAAGCCCACGGCGTAGTCGCTCGGGCCTTTGGCGTGGAGGGCCTCCGCGTGACCGTGGGCAGCTCGGAGATGAACGATCGTTTTCTCCATGCGATCTCGGAGGTCGCGCCAGTCGACTGATCCCGCGTGCCAGACGGCCGCGCACACGTTTCACTTCTACAGTTAGACCATGAGTGTGGAGCGCGATGACTGGAACGCGGTCGCAGAGCTGGCTTCGGCGCGAGTAGCCGCCTGGATCACGACGCTCGCCGACACGCCTGCGCATCCGTCGCACACGGGCCGTGCCGCTGGGGACACCCCGACCACGACGCGGGCCGATTTGATCGAGGGATCGCGCCGAGACGCCGACGGGTTCGGTTTCACGCGCCGCCTGCTCGACGCGGTGGTCGGAGCGAGCGACCCGTTCAACGCGGCGCTGGGGTTGCGCCAGGTCTCGCGCGACATGCCGAGCTCGATGCCCATGGTCGAACGATTCGCGGTGCGCGCCGGAGGATTCGCCTCGCTCGGACTTCCATGGGCGGTGCTGCCGGTTGCCCGGAAATGGTTGCGCGACCGGGTGTCGCATCTGGTGGTGAGCGCGAAACTGGGCTCACCGAAAGAGCATCCGGAGACGAGCGCCGAGAGCGGTGCAGCCCAGCCGCCGGTTCCCCCCGCGCTGCGCGCAGCGCAGCAACGGGCCGCCGCCGAGGGGCGCGACCTGCTGCTTGCGCTCAGCGGAACAGCGGTGCTCGGCGAACGGGGCGCGCAACTCGAACTGCAGCGTCTCAAGAGGCTGGCAGCCATGCCCGACGTGCAGACGCTTGCCGTCGACGTGGCGCGTCTCGCACCGACCACCCGAGCCCGCAGCTGGTCGCTCGACCACGACGCAGAGGCCGGTGCGCTGCGGCTGCGCGACCTGCTCGAGTGCGCCCAGCAACACGGCACGTCGATCCTCGTCGAATCGCACGACTACCGAAGCGCACTGCTCGCCCCGCAGCTCCTGGTGAACGCGCTCGCCGCCCCCGGACTCGAGCAGGTGCACGTGGGAGTGATGCTCCCGGCAGAGCTGCCCGAGGCGCTGCGGACCGCCGAGGCGCTCACCGGCCTGTCCAAGGCGCGCGTCGACTCCGGCGCGGCACCGCTCGAGATCGCCGTCGGCATTGCCGGATTCACGGGCAGGGAGCAGATCGAATCCATTCTGAGCGGTCTGGCGATCCCCGCGCTCGAAGACCGCACCGAGCAGCACGCCCAGCTCATGCGCGTACTGCTCTCGCTCCTCGAAGCGGGAGACGCGGTGCGCACCGTGGTGTCGAGCGAAGACCCGCATCTGCTCGCAGCGGCCACCGTGCTCGCCGAACGAACCGGAAGACCCGGTGCGCTCACCCTGCAGCTTCGAGCAGGCATCGCACCCCAGCTCGAGGAAGTGATCGCCGAACACGGGTTCGGCGTGCGCCGCAGGCTGCTGCTCGTACCTCCCAAGGAATTCGCGGGAGCCGTCGAGTACTTGATCGCGCTCGCAGCCGAAACCGCCGACACCGACTCCCCACTCGCGCATGTGCGAGCACTCCTCGGAGGCGAACGCGCAGAACTCGCGCTCGGCACCCGTCGCCTCCGTGATGTCCTCGCGGAGGCCGCCGAAGCCGCCCCGCAAAGCCGCCGGAACCAGCATCGAGAGCGCGAATGGAGCGAAGACGCCAGAGATACGGTCGTGTTCTACCGCTCGCCCACCGAGCCCGACCGGCACGAGACGGGCGGCCTCACCGCCGCAGTCCTCGGGCTCACGCGCGCGCGCACCGGAGCCATCACGCTCGAAGTCGCAGGCAGCCCCCTGCGCATTCCCGTCATCTCCGAATCAGGATTCGCGAACGAGCCGAACACCGACGCCAGCCGCTTCGAGAACCGCGAGTGGGTGCGCGGCGTGCTCGAACGATCGGGACGAAGCAGTATCGGCATCGCGCCGATGCGAGATGCCGAGCGCCTGGCCGAGGAGCCCGCCCTCGCGGTACAAGCCGCCCTCGTCGCCGGAGCCCCCTGGAGCGGACTGCGCCCCGGCGAACGGGGCACCCGTGTCGCGCGACTGGCGCTCGGGGTCGCCGCCGCGAGAGATCGCCTGATCGAAGTGCTCGCCGCCGAGTCGGGCGCACCCGTCCCGGTCATCGACGCAGAGATCAACGGCGCGATCGATTCCGCGAGGTACCTCGGCCAGCTCGCCAGCTCGCTCGGCGCGATACGCGGCGCGCGGTTCCGCCCGGACCGTCTTGCCGCCGTGGTGGTCGAGGCGGGCGTGCCGCTCAGCGAACGCGCCGAAGCAGTGCTGGCAGCGCTCGCCGCCGGATCGGCCGTGATCCTTGTCGCGCACCCGAGCGTCGCGCGCTCATCAGCGGTGCTGATCGAGGAGTGGTGCGCTGCGGGCCTTCCGGTGGATGCCGTCGTGCTCGCCGTTCCTGCGTCGAGCGAGGATCCTCGCTCCGCCCATCTCGCACTCGCCGCGAGCATCGCCGTCGATCCTCGAGTCGACCGGACGCTGGTGCTCGGGAGCCGGGTCACGGCGAAAACGCTGCTGCGTCTCAGGCCCGACCTGCGGGTGGAGGGACGCTTCCGTGCGCTCGGGGTCGTGGTGGTCGCGCCGAGCGCAGACCCGGTGCTGGCCGTGCAGCATGCAGTGGCCTCAGCGTTCGGGGCGATGCACGCCGATGCGACCAGGGCTCGTGCGCTCGTGCTGCTCGGTCCGGCCGCGCGTTCGGAGCGACTGCGACGATCCCTCGTCGACGCGGTGCAATCGCTGCGCGTCGGAGATACGGCTCGGCCGGACGGGGCAGATCCGCTGAGCTTCGAATTCGGCCCCCTGCCCGAGCTGCCCGGTGAGGCGGGTCTGCGCGCGCTCACCGAACTCGACCCGGGCGAGGAGTGGCTGGTGAAGCCCGAGCGCCTCGACGAGCAAGGCCTGCTCTGGCGGCCCGGTGTGCGCACCGGACTGGTCCGTGACTCCAGGTTCTGGAGCGACGCCGTCGGCATGCCCGTCATGGGGGTGATCACCGCCCACTCGGTCGACGAGGCGATCTCGTTGACCAACCGACTCGGCGGCGGGGCCGTTGCGGGGCTGCACGCCGGAGACCCGATCGAGACGCTGCCGTGGCTCGAACGCACCCTCGCCGCGCACCTGGCCGTGGGCCGCCCCACTACCGGCGGTCGGGTGGAACGACAGCCGGGTGGCGGCTGGCGTGCGGCCGGCATGGGCGCTCCGGCGCTCGCGGGCGGCCCGCATCGACTGCAGCCGCTCGGATCGTGGGAGCTGCGCGAGGGCACCGCGAGCAGTACCCTGCATCTTCGCGGCCTGGTGCCGGAGGTTCGCGTGCTCATCGAGACGGCGCAAGCCGCGCTCGACTATTCGAGCTTCGACCGAGTGCGTCGAGCCGCTCTCAGCGACGCTCTCGCCTGGCGCACCTCATTCGGGCGTGCGTACGATGTCAGCGGTCTCGGCATCGAGCGGAACCTGCTCCGGCATGTCCCGCTCAGCACGCACGTGCGACTTGCCGAGGGCGGGGCACTGGGTGACCTCGTCCGAGTGCTCTCCGCCGGGCTGGTCTCGGGCGCTCCGATGACCGTCTCGACCGGGATGGTGCTTCCGCCGGAGATCGGGGAATTCCTGGCCATGCAGGGAATCTCGATCGCGCTGGAACGCGATGACGACTGGCTCGAACGGATCTCGATCAACGGTCCGGGTGACGACGAACTCGATGCGTCGAGGATCCGCCTGATCGGCGGCGACCGCAGCCGCACCGCGGAGTGGCTGGGCGGACTCGACGAGGTCACTCTCTGGGCGGAACCCGTGACCATGGCCGGACCCGTCGAACTGCTGGCGTTCGTGCGAGAGCAGTCGATCTCGATCGCTGCGTACCGAAACGGCCTGGCGCTGCTGCCTGCCGGTATCGGTGGGTGGATCGCGGAGTTGCAGGGCCGCGGTTAGCCACTGCCCGGGCGCAGAACGCCGGATTTCCCATCCGCCGCGGATGCCTGTATTGTTGGTTGCTGGCCGTGTTGCTTCGCGCGACACACCTTCAGGCGGATTACCCGAGCGGCCAAAGGGGGCTGACTGTAAATCAGCTGACTACGTCTACGGGGGTTCGAATCCCTCATCCGCCACCAAGAAAACCCCCGATCAGAGTCAATTCTGGTCGGGGGATCTTTCGTTTTCGGCCGACTCGACTTCTCCGCATGCAATCCAGCATCGGGGTTTCGCGTCAGCCGCCAGGCGAGCGACGCCGCAAAGGGCGGCCCTGCCCGATGCCAGGGGCGACCGGGAGTTTGGCCCGTGGGCCTGCCAGCCAAATAGCTCGTCAATCCGATTCGCGAGACGGGCACTGCTCTCGCTTCAATAGTCGGTGTGTCAGCTCTAGCTCTACAGGCAAAGGAGGCTGATGCGCGTCAAGATGTCACCTCAACGCGCATCAGACCCTCACATCAGCCAATGGCACGCCTACTCGTATTCCTAGTCGACAGTGATTGGTTCTTCTGAAAGGTCTCTCGCGAGATAGAACTCGTTGTCCCAGACGAGATATGCCAGCCATGGCGGCAGCAGGTATGCCTTCTGAAGGTAGTCTTCCTGCGACGCATGGATTTTCCACCCGTCCTTCTTCTTTCCGACTTCCGCCGGCATGGCGTACTGAGGGTCTGGCTGATTTTCAGCGACAAACGCACCAGTCTCCCCGCCGAACATCTCCAACGCCTTTGTCGGGGAGACGGTGTACACCAGATAGTCAGGTCCTCGATACCCGGAATCGCGGCTGGCAAGCTCGGCGATGGCAAGTTCCGTGACCCGACCCATCTGCATATGATCTGCGTGGCCCGTCGCACCCGAAGCTGGCCAGAAACCGACCACCACGTCGGGACGCACTTGATCCATCGTCGCGATCAGGCGCTCTACGATCTCTTCTTCCGGCACATCGGGCACCCCTCCGTCGGGATAGCGCCACACTTCGTGCTTGTCGACGCCGAGGTGAAAGCTGTTCTTCAATGCTTCTGCTTCACGCACCGCAGCAAGATCCTCGTCTCGAGCGACAACGGGAGTCTGCTCACCTGCCTCACCGCGCGTCGCGGTAATCATCGCCGTATAGGCGCCGTCGTGATGCTTCGCGCGCCAGAACAGACCATTGACCGTCTGCTCGTCATCTGGATGCGCGAATACCCCGAGAACTCGGGTACCGCCGATCTCGCCGATCACGGAGTCGACTCCTCGTGCCGAGGGCTCATGGAACAGGCTGCGCCCGACCCAATACACACTCACAAGCAGCACGACCAGCAGGAGGCAGACCCCCAGCAACCAGGCGAAGGACCGCTTCCTTCTCGTGGATATCGACATTGATCTCACACTTTCTCTTGGGCGTAAATTACGCCCAACACTACAGTGACAGGACTCGATCTGTCCGTTGAGCAACCAGCCCCACCGTAAGCCCCGACTCCGACACTCGAAAGCATCGTTTGGGAGCACTATCGTTGCTCAGTTCGCCTTACCGCTGTCATCCCTCGGCTCGCTTCCGGGCACTTCTCTCAAGAAGAGTCAGCAGAATCCGGCAGGATTCCAGGGGTTGTCGCACCACGATCGACCCTGAGCGTGGCCGAAACGGCCCGGTTCGCCAAACGCTGCAGGCAGGGCGGTTTCTGTGCTCTCGACCGAGCGGCGGCTCGGTCGATCCACCATGCTGGTGAGGTGCAGATTGCCCTGGTCCCGGTTGGAGTCGGACTCTTCCCCTGCCGAATACCTCTGCTCTGCCTTCGCCCAAGTGGTCATTGCCTTTCCTGATCACCTCAGGTGTGGCAACGACCGCTGGAACTCACGTCGGCGGCGATCGGGCTTCTTCGTGCACGCAGTGTGGCAGATATCAGAAGGAGCTCGCCCAAAGATAGGGGTGTTGCCGTGTTCTTCGTACTCGCTATCGTTTTCTCTGGATGCCGGACGGTTCACCCCCAATTGTTCCGTCTGGTTTCCGTTCGCCCCGCTCTCCGGCCCGGAAAGTGGGGCGTTCCCCGTTCGAGGTCTCGTCGCCCTCGGCTTTCGCAGACGGGCCTTTTCATCTCACCGCCAGGCACCTCTCTGAGAGGCCTCGGGCAACGGGCTCAGCGTACACACGGCCACGCCGGCCCCGGCCGCGCTGCTGCCCCGGTCGCAGCGGGGTCGTTCGTTTTCGGTTCCTCGTCCGCCCCGCCCGGTGCCACTCCCGAATGAACCCGGCTGCCACCCCTCGTTCTCTTGAGAAGCAGGGGCGATTCCTCCTATCTAGAGGAGCGAGAATACTGCTGCAATCGCCAAGAGTACGGACATGACCATGCTCAATGCCCCGAGCGTGTTTCGAATCCGGCCTGGCGGACTGCTCTCAGGCAGCAATTTGAGCGAACCGAGACCGGCGATGGTGCTGAGACATGTGAGAACGACGAGATAGGTCGTGAACTGCTCAGCGCCTCTCGAAAAGAGGAATGTGCCATATGTGGTCAAGCACACCAATACGGAAAAGCAGAGCGACCAGATGAGTGTTTCGCGCCACGAGTTCGGGAAGAGGTCCGATTTCCAGGCACGAAGGACAACGAGCAGCACGACTGCGCCGATGGCGACGCCGATAACCCACAGGACGAGACCAGCGCACCCCACGTCTGCCAGAAAGCTCGCCAAAGCCCCTGAGCTATTCGACGGCCTCATGGCACTGATAGTTCCAGGAGCTGCCGAGGTGCGGGCGATCATTCCCCCAGCGTAGCGGCGGCGAGGCGAGGGCACTCCCCGCGCCGATCCCGCGGATCATTGCCGGCAAACGACAGCAGCGGTATCCGGGTGTTGTCTTTCGAATCGGCCTGCCAGGAGGAGGGGCGGGTGCCGCGGCGTTTTGCCGCGACTACACTCGTGCGGGGCGAACGCGCTGGTAGGGCTTCGCGATCGAGTCGCCCACCGCTTCCGCGATGAGCTGCTCCGCGGACTTGTTCTTTCGAGCCAGCTTCGCGATCCACTTCGTGAACTTCGCCCCTCTGGCAAGTTCCTTCGCACTCCGATCCTCGACCGCATAGAAGTACCGCGCCGATTCGGGGAGAAGCGACAAGATGCCGTTGATGATTCGCCGTGCGACCCACTTCGAGACGGGGCCCTTCACATCGGGGTGACGAAGAGAATGACCCGCCAGCGCCGCGAAGATGGTCAGCGCCTTCGTGTTCAGTTCCTCACGAATGTAGGCGTCCAGATCAGGAAAGTTCTCGAAGTACGGGCCGGGGACATGGATGCTCTCAGCTCCGTGCCGGGACTCCTGCACCAGTCGATCGGCCTCCGCAGCCGACATGCCTGGCCCGAATTCCTGATATCCCTTCACAGCCGACCAAATATAGGTCCACCACGTCCAGCGCTGCCAGTCGGGTTGCTTCGCGCTGACGACTTCGCCGGTCTCCGGGTTCGTCCATGAGGCTCGCTCGTGCAGACGGTCCACGTGGGCGGCTGCCGCGTCGGCATGTGCCTTGTCCGCGAAAATCGCGTCACGCAAGTACGCGGAGGTGCGGTCGAATCGCGCGGCGAGTTGTTCGGGACCCTCGTTCGTCAGGGAGACTCGCTGGAAGTGCGTCATCATTCCCGGTTCGAGCATCTGCAGGAACACCGCGTTCTTCGCTCCGAGCATCGACCCCGGGTCTGAGAAGACGCGCCAGGAGACGCTGTCCGGACCGTAGTACCCCTCATCCGCTCGCGGCGCGTCTGCGAGCTTCCGGCTCGGAGATTCCTCTGACATGCTGGCCTTCTCTCTCTGCGCGACAAATCATGCTTGATGCTTATGAAGCCTATTGAGCGGGCTCTCTGCGAACGGCAAAATTCCCGATCAGATGGCGCAAATATGGATCAGTTCGCGCGTTCCAGCCGATACCCGCCCGTGAGCCCGACCCCGGCAGGAGTGCAGCCTGTACGGTTGTCCCAATCTTGCCTACTCGACCGCATAGGGGATATCCATGACCAACCAGCCTCGCGGCTCCTCCGTTTCCAGGTGGCACGCAACCTTCTCCCTCGTCGCCGGACTCGTCAGCTTCGTCGCTCTCGTGCTCTTCTTCGCGCTTCCCGGGGGGCCGGCTCCTTTGGCTGCCGCAGCATTCCTCGGAGGAGTCGCCATCGTGTTCGGCATCATTGCCCTGCGGCGTCACCAGTCGAAGGGCTCCGCGATTACCGGTATCGTCACGGGGGCCTTCAGCTTCCTCCTGAGCGCCGGGATCTACGTTTTTGCGCTGCTGTTCATCGGCGCAATTCCGCTGTAAGACAAGGGATCACACCCTCGAAGGCGTTCGATGCGCGGAGGCCGAACTACGTTCGAGCCGCGCATCAGGCGGCACGAAAGGAACCTCCGACCCGCCGAGAAGACTGCGGGTCGGAGGTTCCTGTCCTCTGCTGCGTCGGCACTCCCGAGCATCGGGATGCGCAGGATCGAGCGGGGCGCCCTTGCCTATCGTCGACTGCCCGTGATGCTGCGGATCAGCCAGGCGATCACCGCGAGGATCAGCAGGACGATTCCGACCCAGAGCAGGAAGTTGACCGCCTCGACGAACCCGCCGACCAGGGCGAGGATGATCGCGATGATGATGATTGCTATGAAGATGCCGTTCATGTCTTGAAGCTACCGCC
>JBEBSS010000032.1:0-32102 GCA_040394175.1 Leucobacter soli
TAGCGCTTATGAGCAGTAGTAGCGGTAGCAGTGCAAGGGTCGCTGCGAATGAGTCAGTTACTCAGTTTGCGTTGGGGGTTGCATTATCGAACGGGGCAGATTGCAAGGTCGCACCGAACGGGCTGACCGTGTGTCCTGCCCCGAACCTGAGTATGCAGGGCGGGACCGCATACGGAGAAGTGTTCATCACCAACAAATCGATAAGTAAAGTACTGGCCACCCCAGATTGGTCACAGCATGAGCAGTCGCATTCCGCGCAGTGGGCTGCGTTCGGCCCCCAACGTTGGGGAGTTCGTATCTGGGGGAGACAGTGAAATCGCAACCGATGAGCGGGAGCTACGGATGCCAGAACATATTCGAGATGAGTGCCGACCTTGCGGCAAGAGGCTACCTCCGCTGAGGGCTTTCAAGTAAGTGGCGACGGGTGTTGTCTTGGCGCCAATCCCATTCGGGAATGTGGTGACCTGATGGATGTCGCGATCCTTGCCCCGCAATTCTCGATGTCTTCGTCACCTGCTCGCATCAGCAGATGAGCATGTAGTCCCCGAGTCGCGAGATAGAGATACTTCCAGGAGCAGCACACGAGGCAACGGGTGGAGGATGAAGTGCGCTCGATTCCCACTTGCACTTGGATATCGGGTACTTCCGAGGTACACGCGGCAACACCCGCTCCGGGCGATAGAATTGCAGGCGATGTCATCTTCCGCTCAGCACACCGCCGCACGCTTGGTCGACCGCCATCCCGAGATCTCGGGTGCCGAGTTGGTCACTACCCTCGTTCCACCCCGCCAGTTCGACGGCGCCTCCTTCGATTCCTACCGTCCTGACGACAACTATCCGTCCCAGGCCGAGGCCCGCGATACCCTTCGGGCCTTTTCCGAACCGGAAGCGCCGCTCTCGCGCGGTGGAGGCTTCTTCGGATTCGGGCGGAAGAAGACGCAGACCGATCCTCGCCCCGGAGCGATCACGAAGCCCGGAGTCTACCTGGACGGCGGATTTGGCGTCGGGAAGACCCACCTGCTCGCCGCTACGTGGCATGCAACCTCAGGGCGCAAGTACTTCGGAACGTTCATCGAATACACGGCGCTGGTCGGTGCGCTCGGCTATGCGGGGGCGCTGGGGGTCTTGCAGGGCGCTCGACTGATTTGCATCGACGAGTTCGAACTCGACGATCCGGGCGACACAATGCTCATGACCCGGCTGATCGGAGATCTCACCGCGACCGGCTCACGCATCGTGGCCACCTCCAATACCCCTCCGAATGCGCTCGGGGAGGGGCGTTTCGCGGCCTCCGACTTCATGCGCGAGATCCAGGCGATGGCCGATCGCTTCGTGACCATCCGCATCGATGGCGTTGATTACCGCCAGCGGGACCTCGACGGGGACGCAGTGGCGCTCAGCGACGACGCGTACCTCTTCACTCTTGCGGATGTCGTTGCTTCCGGGGAGCGCATGACCGACGATTCGTTCGGCGACCTCATCTCCCACCTCGCCACGGTACATCCGTCAAGCTACGTCGGGATGCTCAACGGCGTCCGGGTCATCGGCCTGCGCGACGTGTTCGAGTTGACCGACCAGTCAGCTGCGCTGCGCTTCGTCGCCTTCATCGACCGTGTCTACGACGCCCAGATCCCGATTCGGGCCACCGGTATCCCGCTGACCTCGGTCTTCGGCGGAGGCATGCTCGACGGGGGATACCGGAAGAAGTACCTACGCTGCATGTCTCGCCTGAACGCGCTCACGCAGAGCGAGGTCACGGCGTGAGCCGCGGCTCATCGTTGCTGCGCGCCCTCCTCGACGGGGTGCTCAGCGCGTTGAGCCAGGGACAGCGCTCCTCGCAAGAGGGACGCCCCGGAACCGCAGCCGGAGGCTCACGGGCGTCGCGAGCGGAATGGAAGCGTCGCGGACCCGCCGAAACAGCTGCCCGGACCGAACCACGTACCGGCGGAGACGACAGCCCAGGCCGCAACGGCAATGGTGCGACGAGAGACTTGACCCGGGACGAGTTGCGAGCGATCCGGCCCAGCTACGCCCCGAAGCTGGACGGCGAGCCCGATCCCGGAGAGGTGATCTGGACCTGGGTGCCCTATGTCGAACAGGATGGCCGGGGCAAGGACAGGCCCGTGCTGATCCTCGCCCGCCTCGACGCCATGAGCTGGGCGGCCTGCTACCTCAGCACGAAGCACCACTCGGGCTTTGTCCCGGTCGGGACAGGGTCGTGGGATTCCCAGGGGCGCGAGAGTTTCCTGTCGCCCGAACGGGTGCTCCGTGTGACGGACGCGGGAATGCGCCGAGAATCCACGGGGATCGACCGAGCGAGCTACGACCGGGCCGTGCAGGCGGTAATGCGCTGGCATCGCCTCGTCTGACCTTCGTCCGTCGTTCAGGCGTCCTGGGACCGGCCACCGTCTCACGCCCCGCTCTCGTTTGAAAAGCGCGACGAAGGGCGTGCACGGGCGATCCGTCGATTCCTCAGTCTGGAGCAGCACGGGATTCAGGCGGACGGCAACCATGAAGATGAGGGTGAGGAAGAGTTCGCGCGGAACACCTCCTGCGGGTTCCTCGGCATCATCTCTCGCAGACGAAGCGGATCAGATCAGAGGATCGATCAGAACGATGGAATCGGGGGGATCCGATCGTGGAGCGCCCACCAAGCACAAGAGGCAGGATCGCAATGATCCTGCCTCTTGTCGTTCGCGTGCGCGAGGGGGGACTTGAACCCCCACGCCCTAATACGGGCACTAGCACCTCAAGCTAGCGCGTCTGCCAATTCCGCCACCCGCGCGAACCACCCGCCGGACCTTTCCGGCGAACAGAGAATAACCTAGCACGGATCCGGACCGCATACGAATCGGGTGGGCTGCGACACGCCGAACGGTCGCGTTTCCGAGGGAGCAGGCGTAGCCTGAAAGCAGGGATCGCATCGGCGAAACCGTTGAGTTTTCAAGGAGGATGACGACATGAACGACCATCAGGATCCTTCCGCACGCGACCACGAGTCAGATCCCGCGCACACTCCGGGGAACGGGTGGGTGGACGAGGGCGGCGCATCGCATCTCGGACCGGCGACGCACCTGCGCGGAGACGCCGAAGCACACGAGCACACGGACGACGAAGCTGAAGAGGAAGCGAACTAGCGGACTCAACTGGTGAGAAAGTCAGCGGCTCTCGGTACTGTGGAGGCATGACCGAACAGCTCTCCGAGACCGCTCGTATCGCACGTGACCTGATCCGCTTCGATACCTCGAATCGCGGTGGGGGCGACGCGAACCCGGAAGCCGCGGCCGCGGCATACGTCGCGAGCTTTCTCGAGCAGTTAGGGCTCACGCCCCTCACCTTCGAGTCGGCACCCGGTCGTGCGAGTGTGGTGGCGAGGGTACCGGGCAGCGATCCTTCGCTGCCCGCGCTCGTGCTGCACGGCCATCTCGATGTGGTTCCTGCAGATCCGGCGAACTGGAGTGTCGATCCGTTCGAGGGCGTCGTGAAGGACGGCATGCTCTGGGGCCGAGGCGCCGTCGATATGAAAGACATGTGCGCGATGATGCTCACCGCGGTGGCCGAGCTGTTGCGCGCGGGCGAGCGTCCGCGCAGAGAGGTGATCCTCGCGTTCTTCGCGGACGAAGAGAACGGCGGCGTCTACGGCGCGCACCATCTGGTCACTCATCACCCCGAACTCTTCGCCGGTGCTGCGACCGCGATCAGCGAGGTGGGGGGCTATTCCATCGAACTCAACGGCTCGCGCGCCTATCTGATTCAGACCGGCGAGAAAGCGCTCGACTGGATCCGTCTCCGTGCACGGGGTACTGCGGCGCACGGGTCCCGGGTATGGTCCGATAATGCGGTGGTTCGTCTCGCCGAGGCCGTGGCCGCTCTTGGACGACACCAGTGGCCCCTCGCTCTCTGCGACACCACGCGTGAACTGATCTCCGAGATCGCGAAGATCTACGGCGAGAATCCGGAGACGGTCGACGCCGAGCAGATCATCTTGCGGACCGGTGCGGCGGGAGGCTTCATTCAGGCGAGCCTCCGCAACACGAGCAATCCCACCGTGATCCAAGCCGGCTACAAGCACAACGTCATCCCAGACACCGCGGAGGCGCTCATCGATGTGCGTTCGCTTCCCGCCGACCAGCCCGGAATTCTCGAAACCGTCCAGCGAATCGTAGGCGAAGACATCGAGATCGAGACGGTGCACAGCGATGTCGGACTCGAAGTGCCGTTCGCAGGGGAAGCTGTCGAAGCGATGATCGCGAGCCTTCGAGCGCACGACCCCGGGGCGAGAGTCCTGCCGTACCTGCTCTCCGGAGGAACCGACAACAAGGCGCTGAGCCGCCTCGGCATCACCGGGTACGGCTTTGTGCCCCTGCGGCTTCCCTCGGATCTCGACTTCCCAGGAATGTTCCACGGAGTAGACGAGCGAGTTCCCTTGGAAGCGCTCGACTTCGGGCATCGAGTGCTCGCAGACCTGCTCCGCAGGTACTAGGTCACCGAACCGCACGTTAGTCTTGACGGTGGTCCGAACGCATACTGGCGTCAGGGCCGACGAATGAGCTGACCGCAAGCCTGCGATCGGCAGACGGAGGAATCACCGCAAATGGGCATCTTTGAAGCCATTCTGCTCGGCATCATTCAGGGGCTCACCGAGTTTCTGCCGATCTCGTCGAGCGCGCATCTGCGCATTGCCAGCGAATTGATGGGAATCGGTGACGCCGGGGCAGCCTTCACTGCGATCACGCAGCTCGGCACAGAGGCGGCAGTGGTGGTCTTTTTCTGGCGAGATATCGTGCGGATCATCGGACGCTGGTTCAAGTCGCTGACTGGTGCGGTGCCCCGTCGCGACCCGGACGCGCTGCTCGGCTGGTGGATCATCCTCGGAAGCGTCCCGATCGTCATCGGCGGTCTGCTGTTCGAGAAGGCGATCGATCACACGCTGCGCTCGCTCTGGTTTGTCTCTATCGCGCTCATCGTCTTCGGCCTGCTCCTCGGTTGGGCGGACCGCGTCGGAAAACAGGAGCTCCAGCTCAAGCAGATGACCTGGAAGCACGCCATCGTCTACGGCATCGCACAAGCGCTCGCACTCATCCCCGGCGTGTCCCGCTCCGGAGGCACCATCACCGCCGGGCGGCTGATGGGATACACCAGGGAGCAGGCCGCACGCTACTCCTTCCTGCTTGCGATTCCCGCAGTGTTCGGTTCAGGTGGCTACAAACTCGTCAAGGCCATCGGGGACCCGAGCAGCACCCCGATGGGCGCGACGCTGATCGCCACCGTGGTCGCCTTCGCCATCGCGCTCGTCGTCATCGGCATCTTTATGAAGTACATCTCGAAGGGCAGCTTCATGCCCTTCGTGGTCTACCGTGTCGCCCTCGGCACCCTGATCATCGTCCTCCTCGCAACCGGCGTCCTCGATGCGAACAGCGCGCCCGCCGCGGCCGCAGCAGGAGGTGCCCAGTGAGGACTTGGACCGCGCCCCAGCTGCCCGAGCTTCCGGGACTCGGGCGACCCCCGAAACTTTTCAACACGGCTTCCGGACGTCTCGAATACCCGCCGCTTGCGAACGAGCAGGCCACGCTCTACGTCTGCGGTATCACTCCCTACGACGCGACGCATCTCGGCCACGCGGCGACCTATCTCGCGTTTGACCTCATGCAGCGCGCCTGGCGGGACGCGGGGATCGAAACGATCTATGCGCAGAACATCACCGATGTGGACGACCCGCTCCTCGAACGCGCTGCGGCGACCGGCGTCGACTGGAAGCATCTCGCTGACGATCAGATCTCACTCTTCCGCAGCGATATGCATCGGCTCTGCATGATCCCGCCGCAGCACTACATCGCCGTGACCGAGCGCATTGATGAGATCGCGAATGCCGTCCTCAGGTTGCGAGAACTCGGTCTCGCCTATTCGGTACCCACTGGGGATGCGGCGGGGGAGGATCTCTACTTCGACGTACGAGGTGCGGAGCGCACCACCGAGTGGCGACTCGGGGACGTGTCTCCCTACGATCGCGCGGTCATGCTTCGGCTGAGCGCGGAACGAGGCGGCGACCCGGATCGCCCGGGGAAGCGGGACCCGCTAGATCCGCTGCTCTGGCGCGCCGCTCGCGACGGTGAGCCGAGCTGGGCTTCGCCTGTCGGCGAGGGGCGGCCGGGCTGGCACATCGAATGCTCGGTGATCGCGACGGGGGCGCTCGGTAACGCGTTCACCGTCCAGGGCGGGGGAGGCGATCTGGTCTTCCCACACCATGAGTTCACCGCCGCGCACGCGACCGCACTCTCGGGTACGCCGCTCGCGCACGCATACTGTCATGTCGGACTGATCTCCTATCAGGGTCACAAGATGTCGAAATCTCGCGGCAACCTCGTGCTCGTCTCCAAACTGCTCGAAGCGGGCGCCGATCCATCGGCGATCCGGCTCGGCGTGTTCGCGCATCACTACCGTTCTGAATGGGAGTGGTTCGACGAGGATCTGCAGACTGCGCACCGTCGCCTCCATGCATGGCGGGAGGGCATCGCACGCGTTTCGAACGAGCCGCTCGACTCGCATGAGGTGCTCGCTCAGCTCAGGCAGGCGCTGGCGAACGATCTCGATACTCCGGTCATGCTGGCGACTCTCGATGCGGCACTCGATCGCGGTGTCGACAACCCCGGGTTGATCGCAGATGCTGCACTCGCCCTGCTCGGCGTCAGGCTGCTGCCGGAGCCGGGGATCGAGCCGCTCGCGCTCTCGTAGGGACTCCTACGCCCGAATCACGGACGATCCGTGTCGGGATCGATGTTCAGATACTTCTCGAACTCGTGCGCGATCGCCTCGCCGGTCGTCTCCGGTGCGGAGGCTGCGTCCCTGGCGTCTTCGAGAGTTCGAATGTAGTTCGACATGTCCTCGTCCGATGCAGCGATGCGGTCGATGTTCGCCTCCCACTCGGTAGCTTCGGCGAGCAGGTTTCCCCGGGGAATCACCATGTCGAGGAGCTCTTCGAGCTTGTCGAGGATCGCCAGGGTCGCCTTTGGCGAGGGCGCGCTGTGCACGTAGTGGGGCACCTGCGCCCATAGAGACATCGAAGGAATACCGGCTTCTGCGAGGGCGAGGTCGAGGACGGTCGTGATGCCCGCTGGACCCTCGTAGTCACTTCGTTCCGCACCCGTGCGGGCACGCAACTCGGCGTTGTCGCTGCTGAGGGAGGTCACGATCGGTCGCGAATGCGGCGAATCCGAGAAGAGCGAGCCGATGATGATCACCGTATCGATTCGCCACGTCTCGACCAGTTCGACGATCTCGTCGGCGAAGGCGCTCCAGTCACGGGCAGGTTCGATTCCGGCAAGCAGAAAGATGTCAGTGACCGGTGTCCCGTCGATTCGGCGCACGGTCTCGGTTTGAGACTCCTCCGTTCGGCCCGGTCGCCGAACGGTTCCATACAGCCTGGTTTCCGGCCACTCGAGCACGCGCTTGCCCTGATCGTCGAAGCTCACTTTCGGCCGGTGCACCTGAAAGTCCACGAACCCATCGGCACCGATGGCGTGCAGCATTTCGGCGTCGGTCAATGCGCCGAGGTGCTGCAGCACGGTCGTCGTGGCCGCACCCGCATCGCTCCAGCCTTCGAACGCGGCGATGAGCACGCGTTCGGATGAGGAGATTTCGGCTGCTTCGTTCATTCTTCAAGGATAGTCCGCACCGCTGGGAGGCTCCGTCCCTCACGTTCGACGGCTAGACTCTCCTCGATGACTTCTGACACTCTCGCCGCGGTTCTCTGGGACATGGACGGCACGCTCATCGATTCCGAACCGCTTTGGATCAAGGTGGAGCTCGAGATGCTCGAGCGCTACGGCTTGGCGATGAGCGAGGACACACACCAGCGAATGATCGGTTCGGGACTCTGGGAGGCCGCCGAGCACTTCCGCGAACTCGGCGTCCCGCTGAGCGCCGACGAAATCGTCGCGGAGTGGGTGGCGGGGGTGTCTCAGGGGATCGCCACCACAGATCCGCATTGGCGACCGGGGGCTCGGGAACTGCTCTCCTCCCTCCAAGAAGCCGGCATTCCTTGCGCACTCGTGACGATGTCCGTGAGATCGCTGGCGGAATCGGTGGTGGAGATGCTTCCCGAGGGCACGTTCCGGGCGATCATCGCGGGGGACGAGGTCGAATTCGAGAAGCCCCACCCCGATCCTTATCTGCGCGGCGCCGCGGCACTCGGGGTTCCCATCGCTGCATGCGTCGCATTCGAGGACTCTCCGACGGGATTGCGTTCGGCCTATGCCTCGGGTGCGGTCGCGATCGGAGTTCCGAACATGGTTCCGCTCGAGGGGTCACCTTCCCATGCGTTGGAACCGACGCTCGAAGGGCTCTCAGCCCATGCCGTCGAGCAGCGCTACCTCGCCCTGCGATCCACGCACTCATCATCTGCTCCCCAACCCGCTGCCGAGGAGGCTTCCCTGTGACCGCGCCCAACGACCGCACACCCGCCGAACACGGCGACGGCGGGCTTACCCCTCGTTTGAGCGGACCCTTCGCCTACGGCGACCGCGTCCAGCTCACCGGACCGAAGGGTCGCCTCAACACCGTCACGCTGCTTCCAGGCGGAGAGTTCCACAGCCACCGCGGAATGATGAAGCATGATGATCTGGTGGACCTCCCCGATGGTTCCGTGGTGTCGAACAGCAGCGGCGAGGAGTACCTCGCCCTCCGCCCCCTGCTCAGCGATTTCGTCATGTCGATGCCTCGGGGTGCGGCGATCGTGTATCCGAAGGATGCCGCGCAGATCCTCTCGCTCGCCGATATCTTTCCAGGGGCGCGCGTGGTCGAAGCGGGTGTCGGCTCCGGCGCGCTCTCTCTGCACCTGCTGCGTGCAGTGGGGGAGACGGGCGAGCTGCTCTCATTCGAGCGGCGCGAGGAGTTCGCCGAGATCGCGACCTCGAACGCGGCGGCGTTCAGCGGATCGATTCCTGCCAACTGGTCGGTCACGGTCGGTGACCTGCAGGACGCGCTGCCGGAACACTGCGCGAACGGCTCTGTCGATCGCGTCGTCCTCGATATGCTCGCGCCGTGGGAATGCGTCGGCGTCGTGGCCGAGGCGCTCAAGCCGGGCGGCGTACTGATCTGCTACGTCGCCACCGTGACGCAGCTCTCCAGAGTGGCCGAAGAGCTGCGCCGATCGGGCCTGTTCACCCACCCACAGGCGAACGAGACGATGGTGCGCGGGTGGCACGTCGAGGGGCTCGCGGTGCGCCCCGACCATCGAATGGTCGCGCACACCGGATTCCTGATCACGGCGCGCCGACTCGCACCCGGCACCCGTTTGCCCCAGCTCAAGCGGCGAGCGTCCAAGGGCGAATACACGGAAGAGGACGTCGCCGCATGGACTCCCGATCTGGTCAACGAGGGGTCGGGCGAGTGGAGCGAAGAATCCATCGGACAGTGGTCGAAGAGCGACAAGGTGCTTCGAAAGAAGGTGCGGGAGGCCCAACGCTTCGCCAAAGAACGCGGTGCGGGGGACGAAGGCTGATCTCGCTCAGCTAAGCTAGTCGAGTTGTCGCATTCTTCGAGAGGTTGTCATGCGCCGTCGTGTTCTTCCCTTTGTCGCTGCCACCGCGGTGGTCGCGTCCGCACTTACCGGATGCGCTGCGGCGAACTCAGCCGCAGACTGCGAGGCGTTGCTCTCGCCGGGAGCGCTGACGGACAGCGTTCGCGTCAGCGGCGACTCCGCCGACTCGCTCAAGGTGACCTCATCCGAGGGCGCTGAGGCACTGACCGCGCAGCGCAGCATCGTGTCCTCGTCCGACAGCGCTGCCGCGCCGGCGGACCGGGAGGTGGTGGAACCTGGTTCGATCTTCGAGGCCAACCTCGCCTATGTGAATGCGACCACGGGAGAGACCCTGCAGGTCTCTCCCGGGTTCGGCACAGATGCCGGTCAACTGTTCCTCGCAGATCCCGAGGCGGGAACCATCTTCGCGGGTGCGCTGTGCTCTGCGGTAGGCGATACCGTCGCGATCGCGCTTTCTCCCGAGGAGAGCGCGTCGATGGGTGTCGACGGTCAGCTCCTCGTCATCGCTGAGGTGCTCAGCGTGTCGAAGTCACGAGCGACCGGAACGTCCCATGCGCTTCCCACCGGATTCCCCGCCGTCACGAACGACGACACCGGACGTCCCGGACTGGTACTCCCGCCGCAGCAGGCTCCAGGCACTCTGAAGAGCGCGCTTCGCATCGAGGGCACCGGAGAAAAGGTGACTGCAGAGCAGAACGTGATCGGTCAGGTGCTCACCGTCGGATGGGATGGCAAACAGATCACCAACTCTTGGGACGAGGGCCCTCAGGGCTTCGGGAGCGAGGCCGATATCGAACAGTCGGGGAATACGTTCCGCAAGGCGCTCACGGGCTACCCGGTCGGATCCCAGGTCGTCGTGATCGAACCGGGCGATGGCGATCCCCGCGTCAGCGTGATCGATATTCTCGCAGTCGCCTAGGCGGGCGCGATGACGAACGCGCCACACGTGAGGCGAGTGCCGAGCGAGGAACGCGTGTTCAGCCTGGTCCTCGCGCTCGTCGCGAGCCCACAGGGACTCACCAAGTCCGAGCTGCTTTCGACCGTCTACGGATACGCAGAACGCTACGATCCAGGCAAACCGGATCCAGCGATCGAGCGCCAGTTCGAGCGCGATAAGACGCAGGTCCGGCAACTCGGGATTCCGATCGAGACCATCGACTCGCCGCTCGAGTCTGGAAACAATCAGCTCACGAGGTACCGCATCTCGAAAGACCGTCTGCAATTGCCCGAAGAGGTGCGATTCTCCTCGAGCGAACTGACGCTCTTGAAGCTCGCCTCGCTCGCGTGGACGGACGGCAGCCTCGGTGCGGAGTCGAGGTGGGCGACGATGAAGCTCACCTCGCTCGGGGCGAATCTCGATGTCAGACATCTCGGCATCGCCCCCAGGCTCGGCATGCTCGAGCCGGCGGCGCCCTCGCTGCAGCTCGCAATCGACGAGGGCAGGGTCGCCCGCTTCGACTATCTGCTCCCCGGGCGAGATCAGCCCCTCGAGCGGCGCGTCGCTCCGCTCCGGCTGCATCGAGCGGAGGGACGTTGGCACCTCATCGCCCATGACATCGAGCGCCGGGCGGACCGAGTGTTTCTGCTCTCGCGCATCGCCTCGGAGGTTCGCGTCGAATCCACGACGTTCGATCCGGCGCTTTCCGACGGCGTCGATGCGGTGCTGGATCAGTTGCTGCGTCTTCGCGACGCGCAACGCGCAACGGTGAGCGTGCGGCGGGGATCGGTTGCCGAAGCCCGCCTCGAGTCGCGCGGCACCGCGCGCCCGACTCGTCTGGATGCCGAGGATCGAACCCTGGTAGAGATCGGCACCCTCGATCTGCATGCGTTCGCCTGCGAACTCGCCGGTTACGGAGACGAGGCTCGGGTACTCGAACCAGAGTCACTGCGCAGCGAGGTCGCGAGGATCCTCGAGCGCATTCGAAAGCAGCATGTGGAAGGGAGCAGCCAATGACAAGGAAGTTCACCACCCCGGACCGTGTCATGCTGCTCATGTCGCTCGTCCCATATCTGAAAGAGCATGGGCCGACACCCGTGACCGAGCTCGCGAGCAGGTTCGCTGTCGAACCGGAAATCGTCCGGCAGCTCGTGCGCTTTCTCGGGGTTGCAGGCGTGCCGGGCGAGACGCAGACTTACCAGCATGAGGATCTGTTCGATATCGACTGGGAAGCGCTGGAACAGTTCGACTTGGTGAGCCTGACGCAGATCGTCGCCGTCGACGACACTCCGAGGTTCTCATCTGTCGAGACTGCCGCCTTGATCGCCGGCCTCCACGCGCTGGCGCCCATGCTTCCTGAGGAGATGCGGGCGACTGCCCGGAGCACCGCTGACAAACTCTCCCAGGTGCAACCGGCTCCCGGCGCTCGCGGGGCGGTATCGATCAGCGAGGATCCGGAGCAGACCCGCCTCACCGTCATCACCTCTGCCATCGCGAACGGGCGACAGCTCGCCTTCGACTACCGAGATGCACGAGACGTTTCCACGCATCGCCGAGTGGAGCCGCTGCTGTTGAGCCAGTCCGGGGGAGCCTGGTACCTTCGAGCGTTCTGCCTCGATCGCGAGGCCGAACGCACGTTCATGATCGACAGGCTTCGGGAGCCGCGCGAACTCGAAGGTGCGGCGACTCATGTGCCCTCTCCTGACGCGGAGAAGGGGAGCAACGTCGAAGGGGCGCAGCTCACCGCCCGGGTGGCGCTCAGCCGCGCAGCACTCCAACGGATCGCCGATTTCGCGCCGCGAACACTCGGAGCGACCGATTCCGGCTGGGTACTGGCCGAGGTGGATCTCCTGCATCCGGCGGTCGCCGTGAGGCTCGTCCAGGCCGCACCCGGCGAGGTGGTGGTCGAGGCACCTGCTGCAGCGCGCGATGCCGTGCAGCGTTGGGCGGAACGCGCACTCTCAGGCTACGACGTGTGATCGGGGGCTTTGCAGCATCCCGCCACTAGACTGACGGGGTGGCAAAGAAGAGTCGCGGGCGCAAGAATCCCCAGGGCAAGATGAGCCTTGGGGCGCATCTGATCGAATTGCGCAACCGACTGTTCATCGCGGCGCTTGCCGTTGCGGCCGCGATGGTGGTCGGATGGATCTTGACCCCGTGGGTCTGGAGCATGCTCCGCACACCGCTCGACGATCTTGCGGCAACCGGCCGCGAAGTGGCGATTCAGTACACCGACGTGTCGAGCGGGTTCGATACCAAGGTGCAGATCGCCTTCTTCTTCGCGATGCTGCTCTCGAGCCCGGTCTGGCTCTACCAGATCTGGGCGTTCATCGTGCCCGGGCTGACGCGCCGCGAGAAGTGGCACGCGGTCGGCTTCCTGGGCGCAGCGGTACCGTTGTTCTTCGCGGGAGTCTATGTCGGCTGGATCGTCCTGCCGAATATCGTACGGCTGATGGCAAGCTTTCAGCCCCCCGAGGACGCGTTCTTCATGAATGCTCGCACCTACCTCGATTTCACCACGAAGCTCATGCTCGCGGTCGGCGTCGGCTTCGTGCTGCCCGTCCTGCTCGTGCTGCTGAACTTCATCGGAGTGCTCAGAGGCATGACGATCCTCAAGCAGTGGCGCATCGCGATCATCTGCATCATCACCTTTGCGGCGATCACGACTCCTGCGACCGAGTTTATGAGCATGTTCGTGCTCGCAGCGCCCATCGTCGTGCTGTACTTCATCGCCGCGGGGATCGCGATCTGGCACGATCGAATCGTCGACAAGAAGCGCGCGGCGGAGCTCGCTGAATATGACTTGGACGAGGTCGAACCTCACGGAGGAGCCTCGTGATCCAGTATCCAGCGCTCGATGCATTCGCGGCGAAGCTCGACTTCGACCTCGACCTCTTTCAGCGCACCGCGTGCGAACGTCTCGAGGAGGGGCGCAGCGTCCTGGTCGCTGCCCCGACCGGCTCTGGAAAGACCACGGTCGCGGAGTTCGCCGTGTTTCTCGCACGCCGAGAGCGAGATGCCCGGATCTTCTACACCGCACCGATCAAGGCACTGTCGAATCAGAAGTTCCGTGAACTCTGCGCCGAGTACGGCGAAGACGAGGTGGGGCTGCTGACGGGGGATGTGAACCTTCGTGGGGACGCACCGATCATCGTCATGACCACCGAGGTTCTGCGCAACATGATCTATGCGGAGAGTGCAGCGCTTCACGACCTTGCGTTCGTCGTGCTCGACGAGGTGCACTATCTCGGCGACAAGTGGCGCGGCGCAGTCTGGGAAGAGATCATCCTGCATCTGCCGGGATCCGTGCGCCTCGTGTCGCTTTCGGCAACCGTCTCGAACGCCGAGGAGTTCGGTGACTGGATGCATGCGGTCCGGGGCGACACCGATGTGGTGCTGAGCGAGCATCGACCGGTTCCGCTCTATCAGCACGTGCTCACACGAAAGGAGCTGCTCCCGCTCTATCTCGACGCTCACGGCGACCTCGCGGAGCGCGGAACGCTCAATCCCGAGTTGCGAAGCCTCATCAGAGGGAATCGCGATTCTGACAACGGGGAGCAGCGGGGCCAGCGCTCGTCGCGGGATCGCGGCCACGAGCGCTACCGGTCGCAGCGAGATCGCAGTCGCGGTCGAGCGCCCGTGCGACGCGCCGCACGCATCAGGCGATCGGATATCGCTCGCGCGCTCGAGGAGACCGGGCTGCTTCCCGGCATCGTCTTCATCTTCAGCAGGAACGGGTGCGATCAGGCAGTACAGCAGTGCCTGTACGAAGGCATTCGACTGACCACCCGCGACGAGCGGGACGAGATTCGCAGGGTGATCCATGAGGCGATCGCCGGTCTCGACGAGGACGATCTGCGCGTGCTCGGGGTCAACGCTTGGATTGCCGGCCTGGAGCGCGGTGTCGCGGCGCACCACGCCGGCCTCCTCCCGCAGTTCAAGTCAGTGGTGGAACAGCTGTTCCAGCGACGACTGGTAAAGCTCGTCTTCGCCACGGAGACCCTCGCCCTCGGAATCAATATGCCGGCGCGCTCGGTCACGATCGAGCGCCTGGACAAGTACAACGGCGAACAGCGAGTGCCGCTGACCTCGGGGGAGTACACGCAGCTCACCGGTCGCGCCGGCCGACGCGGTATCGATCATGAGGGGCACGCGATCGTCGTCTGGAGCGAAGGCATGGATCTCGAAGCCGTCGCGCACCTCGCTGCGGCTCGCTCGTTTCCCGTGCGTTCGAGTTTCAAGCCGACGCCCAACATGGCGGTGAATCTGCTGCAGCGCCTGTCGCACGCGAGGGCACGCGACACGCTCGAGCTGAGCTTCGCGCAGTTTCAGGCCGACCGGGATGTCGTCGACCAGGCTCGAGAGCTGCGAGCCGAGCAGGAATCGCTCGAAGGATACGATCGGGCCGCTCGTCGGGCAAAGGGCGCGGACAAGAAGCGATGGGAGGACCGCGCCCGCAAACTTCGCAGGCAGATCGAACGCGGCCGCCGTCGGGTGGAAGCACGGAGCGGGAGTATCGCGCGAACATTCGATCGCGTGGTCGCCGCGCTGGGCGAGCTGGAGTACCTTCGAGGGGACGAGGTCACCCCCTGGGGGCTCCTCCTCGCGCGCGTCTACGGAGAACGCGATCTGCTGATCGCAGAGTGCCTCAGACACGACGCGTGGCGGGGAATCGATGCCTCAGGTCTTGCCGCGCTCTGCTGCGCGCTCAGCTATGAGCCGCGTCGCGATGGAGAACCGGAGGGTCGTTGGCCCGGCGGTTCTTTCCGGCAGGCGTTCGAGCGCACCCTCGATCTCTGGGAGTCGCTCGACGAAATGGGCGAACGCCACCGTCTGGGTGGTGCGGAAATGCCCCATGCCGGGCTGGCCTCGGCGATGCAGGGCTGGGCGAACGGCTGGACGCTGAGCCGCACGCTCGAAGAGGCCGAGATCGGGGCGGGCGATTTCGTGCGCTGGGCGAAGCAGACGATCGATCTCCTGGACCAGCTCGCGCAGGCGACGGAGCACGCCCAGGTCGACCAGGACCGCCTCGCCAAGCTGGGCGCGCTTGCTCGCGATGCGAAACGCAAGGTTCGGCGCGGGATCGTCGAGACTTCGAGCGCCGCATGAGCGTCGAGGAACCACCGGGACGACCGCATCCTCGACATCTTCCCTGGTGGCTCGCGCTGCCGCTTGGGGCAATCGGCGGGTACGGACTCGACGCGGCAACGCCTTCCATCGACTGGTGGCCGGCCGCCCTCCTCGGAGCGGGGCTCGTCCTCGCCGCGGTCTGGCAGCAGCGCGCTCGGATCGGCCTCGCCGTCGGCCTTCTTGCGGGCGCGGCCTTTTGGCTGCCGCATATCCACTGGCTGACCCTGTACCTCGGTCCCGTACCGTGGGCCGCCCTCTCCGCGGTGATGATCGCCTGGTTCGGCCTGTTCGGTCTGTGCGCAGCAGTCGCCACTCGCGGACTCACCCGCCTGCCCCTGTCCGTACCGGGGCTCGTGGCGGCCCAATCCCTGACCGTTGCTGGCCTCTGGGTACTCAGGGAACAAGCGCAGAGCACTCTGCCCTATGGCGGGTTCGCTTGGGGCAGGATCGCGGTGACGCAGGCGGAAGGGCCGCTGACCCGTCTCGTCTCATGGCTCGGGTTCGCGGGGCTCAGCGGGTTGCTCGTACTCGCGTGCGCGCTGATCATCGGAACCCTCGCCCAGCGTCGATCATCGGCATTCGGCCGGGGAGCCGTGATCGCCGCGGTCGTGCTGTCCTTCGCCGCGATGAGCGCCGTTCCCGCTGCTGCACTGACGCAGGACGGGACGCTGCGAGTTGCCGCGATCCAGGGCAATTCGCGGTCCGGGATCTTCGACGATCGCGAGAACGGGGACGTGATCCGCGATCACCTGGAAGCGACAGAGGCGTTGCTCGACGAGCTCGACGCGAAGGGGGAACGAGTCGATCTGATCGTGTGGCCGGAGAACAGCGGCGAGTTCCAGCTTCCCGACCAGCACTACCGATCGCTCGAAGTGCAGCGACTCTCGAAGCGCGCCAATGCTCCGATCGTCGTGGGATCGGTGTTGCAGCATGCCGATGGCACCTACACCAATAGTTCGCTCGTCTTCGATCAGACCGGCGACACAGGGCTCCGATACGATAAGCGGCGCCCTGTCCCGTTCGCCGAGTACATGCCCAATCGTCCGTTCTTCCACGCGCTCGTACCGGATCTCGTCGATCTGGTGCAGCTGGAGTACAGCTTCGGACAGCGACCGGCGGTGGTGCAGATCGACACTCCTGCCGGCGAGGTTCGCGCGGGACTCGCCATTTGCTTCGACATCATCTTCGACGAGCATGCGAGTGCACTGATGAACGGTGTGACGGACCGGGAGGGGAACCCCTCCGACGCCCAGCTGATCCTCGCCCAGACGAACAATGCCGACTTCGGACATACAGATCAGAGTGCGCAGCAGTTGCAGATCGCGAAGCTTCGCGCGGTGGAGACCGGGCGATCGCTCGTCAATATCTCCACCGTCGGCACGAGTGCCGTTGTGCTCCCCGACGGCACTGAGCTCGACCGTCTTACGCCGTTCACCGCCGATGCGATGGTTGCAGACGTTCCGCTGGTGACCGGTCAGACTCCGGCTCTGCAGTTCGGCGCCGCGATCGCCGCAGGATGGATCACGGCAGGCGTGCTCGGATTGCTCACCGCGCTGGTCGCCTCGCGCAGGCGTAGCTAGGAGCTACAGGTCCTTTCCCTTGCCCCGGCGGGCGCGAAGGATCTGCAGCCGCTCTTCGAGCAATTCTTCCAGTTCTTCCCGAGTGCGCCGTTCCATGAGCATGTCCCAGTGCGTGCGCTGGTTCTGCCCCTTCTCCTCGAACTCGGCGCGTGCCGTCTGGCCCGCTTCGTCGTCGAGAAATCCCAGTTCGCCGCTGCGGGGATCGAACCACTCCGGTGGCACCTCGGCCTCCGCGTCAAACATCACCGCAAAGCGGTTCCCCCGGTCGGTCAAATACTCGACTCGCTTCCGCGGTGCAAACTCGATCCCGTGCTCGCCCTGCAGGCTGGTTGCTCCGATGCGCGCTCCACGCAGTGTTCGCTCGGCCATGATTACCTCCATGTCTCGCGCACCGAACGGTGTCGGCAACGCGTCGCAACGGCTCCTGCTTCTTTGCAGCGTATCGCTCCAAGCGGTCCGGCAACAGGCCTTGTGCCCGGATCGTCATATTTCGACCGCTACGCTTGAGACACTACGGATGCGCACCGCGCGATCCACGCCCTGTCACTCGCACACTAGGAGACATCTTGACTCAGCCGCTCGCAGTAGGCAGCCTCGCAGGAAAGCGTGCGCTCGTTACCGGTTCTTCACGTGGAATCGGGGCTGACACCGTCAGCTACCTCGCTCAGGCCGGGGCAGACGTGGTCGTCAATTTCCGGAACAAGGCCCCTCGCGCAGAGAAGCTCGCCGCACAGCTTCGCGAGCTCGGCGTCCGGGCGCTCGTGCAGGGCGCGGACCTCACGGATCCGGCCTCACTGACCCAGATGTTCGCCGAGGTGCAGCAGGAGTTCGGCGGTCTCGACATCCTGGTGCTGAACGCGTCGGGCGGCATGGAGAGCGGCATGGCGGAGGACTACGCGCTGAAACTGAACCGGGACGCGCAGCTTGCGGTGCTCGACGCCGCACTGCCGCTGCTCGGAGCGGGCGCCCGCGTGGTCTTCGTCACCAGTCACCAAGCTCATTTCATCCGTACGACGCCGACAATGCCGGAGTATGAACCCGTCGCCCTCTCGAAGCGTGCCGGTGAAGACGCACTCCGTGCGCGCATCCCGGATCTTGCGTCGCGAGGCATCGAGTTCGTCGTCGTGTCCGGAGACATGATCGAGGGCACCGTCACCGCCACCCTGCTCGAACGCGCGAACCCAGGTGCCATCGAGCAGCGTCGCGAGTCCGCCGGCAAGCTCTACAACGTTTCCGAGTTCGCGGCCGAGGTTGCGCTCGCTGCGGTCGAACCCGTGCCCGCGGACCATACCCGCCTCATCGGCGACACTTCCGGCTTCAACGGCTGAGTGCCGGTGGACGAGGCGCTTCTCGATCGCCTTCGCCGCGACCTCGAGGCGGCCGACTACCGGGAGCTCCCGGTGCGCACCCTCCTCGGAGCGGAGAACGAGGCGGCACGCCTACGCGGAGTGCTGTCACCCAGTCGGCGAAGACTCGAGCACGTCGAGGAATCGGCCCTCGCCATACTCGTCCGCATCTTCCTGCTCGGCGAGGAGGTATCGGGTGCGGAGGTTCGATTCGCACTGCCGAGCCTCGGGATCGAGGGCGCCGAAACGCTCGGCCTCTTGACCGCAGGCACCGACCGGCATCGCGCGCAACTCTCGCTCAATCCGGTCGACCTGCCGGACAGCGCCGCCGCGAGTCCGGACACGAACGTGCACTGGTGGTTACTCTCCGATCTGGATGATCAGCTCCGCAACGGCCCGGCCCGGCCCGACCATGTGATGGGAGTCGGGGGTGCGACTCGTTCTCTGCTCGCACAGCTCCCGCCGGTCGAAGGCCTCTCCGGCCCGGGATTCCGTGCCCTCGATCTCGGCACCGGATGCGGCGTCATCGCCCTCTCGCTCGCTCAGAGTGGGGCGCCGCACGTCATCGCCACGGACATCTCGGAACGAGCACTGACCCTGGCTCGAGCAAACGCGCGGCTCAACGGGATGGACGACCGAATCGAGTTCCGCCAGGGGGATCTCTTTTCTCCGGTGGCGGGCGAGGAATTCGACTTGATCGCGTCGAATCCGCCCTTCGTGATCACCCCGCGCACGTCGCAAGATGACGCGCCTCGCTACGACTACCGCGATGCCGGGATGATCGGCGATGCGCTGGCAGCTCGGGTCGTGCAGGAGGCGCCGGCGCATCTGACCGAGGGCGGAACGCTGATCTGCCTGGCCAATTGGGAGAGTCCCTGGGGCCGGAACGGACTCGATCGCGTGCGAGAGTGGGTGGAACGCGCCGTCGAGCATTCCGGTCCGCTCGCCGCCTGGGTCATCGAACGCGACCGCATCGACCCCGTGCGATACGCCGAAACCTGGGTGCGCGACGGGGGAGCTCGACCAGGCGAGCCCGAGTTCGATCGACTCATGCGAGCCTGGCTGCAGGACTTCGCCGAACGGCGCATCGTCGCTATCGGACTGGGATCGATCCGTCTTCAGCGCGTCGACGGCGGGCGCGCGCTCGGCGCGCAGCAGTCCGCGCCGCTCCGCACCGAGCACGTTCCAGATCCGTTCGGCCCGGATCATCCGGGCGCCGGGCTCGCCACTATCCTCGGACACGGTGTGCGGGTCACGGAGATGACGGATTCGCAGGTCCTCGGGCAACGGTGGGTGCGGTCGGAGTGGGTCACCGAAGTGCGCGAGCATCGCCCGGGCGAGGAATCGCCTCGCGCTTTGCAGCTGCGCATCGACCGGCCGATCGCTCGGGCGGTGCAAGCCGACCCGCTCCTCGCCGCCGCCGTCGGTGCGTGCGACGGTGAGCTGTCGCTCGCGCAGATCGCAGATGCGCTGGCAACCATCCTGGAGGTCGATCCGGGCGACTGCGCGAACGCATTGATCGAGGGCGTGCGGGAGCTCGTCTGGCTGGGCATGCTCGCTCCCACCACACGATAGAATCGGATTCTATGCTTCGCACGATCGACCTCCGAGGTCAGACTCTCACCCGCGCCGGCCTCTTGAGCCTTGTTCCTCGCGCAGCCGTCGATACCGCCGCGGCAACCCTCCAGGTTCGTCCGCTCGTCGAAGCCGTGCGCGATCGGGGAGAGGCAGCACTGCGCGAACAGGCGCGTGACTTTGACGGTGTCGCGGATCACTCGCTCCGTATTCCCGCATCCGAGATCCAAGCATCGCTCTCGAGCTGCCCTCCGGACCTCCGGAACGCACTCGAACAGCTGATCACACGGCTGCGAGCGGCCTCCTCCGCCCAGGTGCCGAGCGAGCAGGTCACCCGTTACCGCGACGGAGCAACAATCACTCAGCGATGGCATCCCGTGTCACGGGTCGGCCTGTACGCACCTGGGGGCAAGGCCGCATACCCGTCCTCAGTGCTCATGAACGCAGTCTCCGCTCAGGCTGCCGGAGTCAGGGGACTCGCGCTCGCCTCGCCAGCGCAACTGGACAATCGCGGACGTCCGCACGAGTCTGTCCTCTGGGCAGCTGCGCTTGTCGGCGTCGATGAGGTCTACGCGATCGGAGGGGCCGGAGCGATCGCGGCATTCGCCTACGGAGTTCCCGAGATCGGACTCGACCCCGTCGATGTCGTCACCGGACCGGGCAACGTGTTCGTCGCGGCCGCGAAGCGGGCGGTGACCGGCCTCGTGGGAATCGACAGTGAGGCGGGCACGACCGAGATCCTCGTGATCGCCGACGCGAAAGCCAACCCCGAATACGTCGCAGCGGACCTGCTCAGTCAGGCAGAGCATGACGAGGCGGCGGCATCCGTCCTGGTCACCGAATCGGCGGAGTTCGCCGAGGAGGTACGGGCCGCGGTGCAGCGCCGCGTTGAGACGACACGCCACGCCGCCCGTGCCCGCGAGGCGCTGAGCGGGCCGCAGTCCGCGGTGATCCTCGTCGAGAGCCTCGAAGACGCCGCCCGAGTGAGCAACGCCTACGGTCCAGAGCACCTGGAGATCCAGACCCGTGACGACGAGCTTGTCCTGTCCCTCATCGATGACGCCGGCGCGATCTTCGTGGGAGGGTATTCGCCCGTGAGTCTGGGGGACTACCTCGCGGGTTCGAATCACGTACTCCCCACCGGCGGAACCGCGCGGTTCGCCGCGGGGCTCGGCGCGCACACGTTCTTGCGCCCACAGCAGATCATTCGATACGACAGAGCCGCCCTGGCCGAAGTGCATCAGCCTCTCCTCGCCATCTCTGCCGCGGAAGGACTCCCCGCTCACGGGGATGCCGTCTCCGCTCGTTTCGAGACAGAAAGGTAACTGACGTGCACTGCCCGTTCTGCCGCCACCCCGACAGCCGTGTCATCGATTCGCGCACCAGCGACGACGGACTCTCGATTCGCCGCCGCCGCCAGTGCCCGGAATGCGGGAGACGATTCAGCACGACCGAAACCGCGAGCCTCACCGTGATCAAACGTTCGGGCGTCGTCGAGCCATTCAGCCGCGGAAAAGTGATGAGTGGGGTGCGCAAGGCCTGCCAGGGCAGACCCGTCACGGAGAGCGACCTCGCGGTTCTCGCGCAGCAGGTCGAGGAGTCCGTACGCTCGAGTGGCCAAGCTCAACTCGATGCCAACGATATCGGCCTGGCGGTGCTGCCGCACCTACGCGAGCTCGACGAGATCGCGTATCTTCGATTCGCGAGCGTATACCAGGCCTTCGAGTCGCTGGAGGATTTCGAGTCCGCCATCGCCGGGCTCCGACAGCATCCGAGTACCGGGCAGATGCCCATCATCGACAGATCGAGTATCACGAAGGCGGCTGAGTAGCGATGCGAATCTACCCCCTGCTCTTCAGCACCGTGCTCCGCAGGATTGGCCCGGAGCAGGCGCACCACCTCGCCTTCCCTGTCATTCGTGCTGCGGGCGCATTCGGCGCGATCTCGCGCGGGCTGTGCGCCGCGGATCCTCGCCTCCGCGTGCGAGCGCTCGGCCTGGAGTTTCCCAGCCCGTTCGGCATCGCCGCCGGTTTCGACAAGAACGCAGAGGGAATCATCGGGCTCGGCGCATTGGGCTTCGGGCACGTCGAGGTCGGCACCCTGACCCGCCATGCACAACCGGGAAACCCGAAACCGCGCATGTTCCGACTCGTCGAAGACCGCGCGCTGATCAACCGGATGGGCTTCAACAACAAGGGAGCGGTCAATGCGGTTCCTCGCATCGAGCGCGCTCGGCTCGCCACACACCGTCCCATCATCGGAGTGAACATCGGCAAGAGCCGGATCACCGAGGTGGCAGAGGCGACAGCCGACTACGTGCACAGTGCCGAGCGTCTCGCCCCGGTTGCCGACTACCTCGCGGTCAACGTGAGTTCACCGAACACGCCGGGACTGCGAGGACTGCAGGAGCTCGATTCGCTCGGTCCACTCTTGACCGAGGTGAAACGCGTCTCCGGAGACACGCCGCTGCTGGTCAAGATCGCACCGGACATGGACGACGCGCAGCTCGAGGGCATCGTGAAGCTCGCAATGGACCTCGGCCTCGACGGTATTGTCGCCACGAACACGACGATCTCCCGCGAGGGCCTCAGTGCCCCCGCTGCAGAGGTCGAGGCGATGGGCGCTGGAGGTCTTTCAGGCGCCCCTCTGCGCACTCGGTCGCTCGAGGTGCTGAAGCGTATCAGGACGATCGCTCCCGACCCGGACTTCTGCGTGGTCGCAGTCGGGGGAGTGAGCACCGCTCAGGACGTGCTCGATCGGCTCGAGGCAGGTGCCACGCTGGTGCAGGGTTTTACCGCGTTCATCTACGAAGGCCCACTGTGGGCTCGTGCCATCAACCGCGGACTGCTCGCTGCCGGATACCGATCCGCGTCGGCATAGGATCCAGGTGCTCGGGGCAGCGCATCGCGTTGCGCGCCGCATGTCCTGAACCCACACCCGGGCTCAGCGCCGAGACTCGCCGACGCTCACCGGCGAGCCGGCGCCGCACCGGATCTACTCAGGGAACTGGAAACGCTTGACCTGCGGCTTCGGCATCCGCAGCATTCGGAACTGGAATGCTCGCATTGCGGCGTACCAGCGATACCCGGGCTGCACGTTCTGCTCTCCGAACTTCTCGGCGAGCTTGCGCTTGAGTCTCAGCCCGAGCAGCACGGCATCGAGCACTGAGATACCGAGGTAGCCCCAGATGGCGAAGAGGCTGAACACCTGCCACTGGGCGGGAAGGAACGTCATGAGCAGAACGACCAGCATCGCGGGAATCAGGAACTCGCCGAGCGAGAAGCGCGCATCGACGTAGTCGCGCACATAGCGGCGCTGCGGACCCTTGTCGCGCGGCCCGAGATACCGCTCGTCGCCCTGCATCATCCCGGTACGCGCACGCTCACGCGCCTCGGTTTCCTTCTGGCGCTGCAGCTTTCGAGCCGCCTTGTCGCGGGCACCGACGATCGGCTGAGCTTTCGCGGCCTGGGCCTCCTTGCGACTCGGTGTCGGGCGTCCCTTGCCCACGACCGTCTCGTTGGGCTGCTGCTCCTCGCCCGCGTCAGCGGTGCTGTTCTTGGCCACGCCATTCCTTTCATCGTCGGTGCCATGGGTCATACGAACCCTGCACGCTCGGTCTCCGTCAAGGATAGTGCGTTGAAGTGTGCCCGGTTGCAGGCGGTCCGCGATAGACTGAGCCCATGAGCGAGACAGTCATGGCGCCTGCGCATCAGGTGAATATTACCGATGCTGCGCGCGATAAGGTTCGTAAGCTTCTTGAGCAGGAGGGTCGGGACGACCTTCGGCTCCGAATCGCAGTGCAGCCGGGGGGCTGTTCTGGTTTGATCTATCAGCTGTTCTTTGACGAGCGCGCCCTCGACAATGACGCTGTCGTCGACTTCGACGGGGTGCAGGTGGTGGTCGATCAGATGAGCGTTCCGTACCTGAACGGCTCGACGATCGGCTTCGAGGACACCATTCAGAAGCAGGGTTTCACCATCGACAACCCGAATGCCCAGGGCAGCTGCGCCTGCGGCGACAGCTTCAGCTAACGACACCCCGGGTCGTGTTCAGTAAACCCTCAGCTTCGCGCTAAGCTATTCAGAGAGTCATAAGCTTTGTCTGCCATGCAGACAACTCGACAGCCAGTTTCGAAAGGTATGCGGTGCGTCCCAATCGTCGAATGAAATGGGCCCTTACCGGCGTTGCGGTTTCCGCGGCGCTAGTGCTCGCCGGATGTACTCCGGCCCAGCAGCGGGGCTTCCTCCCCGAAGGGTCAACGAACGCTACGGAGCACACTCCGGGCATCACCAGCCTCTGGGTGAACTCCTGGATCGTGCTGCTCGGTGTTGGCGTGATCACCTGGGGACTCATCCTCTGGGCAACGATCGCCTACCGTCGCCGCAAGGGCCAGACCGGCCTCCCGGTGCAGCTGCGTTACAACATGCCCATCGAGACCTTCTTCACGGTCGTCCCGGTGATGCTGATCCTCGCGTTCTTCGGCTTCACGGCGCAGGAGATGTCGAAGATCGAGGCCCGGTACGAGAATCCGGACAATGTGGTCGAGGTCATCGGCAAGCGTTGGAGCTGGGACTTCAACTATCTGAGCGATGACGTCTACTCCCAGGGCATCCAGGTGCAGACGGACGAGAACGGCTCGGCCATTCCCGAGACGATGCCGGTACTGTACTTGCCGGTAGGCAAGAGCACAGAGATCCGTATCGAGACCCGCGATGTGATCCACTCCTTCTGGGTCGTGGAGTTCCTCTACAAGAAGGACATGATCCCGGGTCAGACCAACTACATGTCAGTCACCCCTCAGGAGACCGGCACCTACATGGGCAAGTGCGCCGAGCTGTGCGGCGAGTACCACTCGATGATGCTGTTCGAGGTACGCGTGGTGGAGCAGGCCGAGTACGACGCCTATGTCAAGGCGCAGCGAGCGGCAGGCTTCGAGGGGAGCGTCGGTCTCGACCTCAACCCGTTGCAGGACGAGTTCTTCGGGGACGAAGCTAAGGCTCAGAACGAGTAGTGAGAAGCGAGAGTAAGAAGATGAAGAAGGGCAACGTGATCGTTTCGTGGATGACCTCCACGGATCACAAAGTGATCGGTTACATGTACCTGATCAGCTCGGTCGTGTGGTTCATGATCGGTGGTCTCATGGCCCTGATCATCCGCGCGCAGCTGTTCGCTCCGGGCCTCGAAGTGGTCGCGACCAAGGAGCAGTACAACCAGCTGTTCACCATGCACGGCACCATCATGCTGCTGATGTTCGCGACACCGCTGTTCGCGGGCTTCGCCAACGTGCTCATGCCGCTGCAGATCGGCGCACCTGACGTCGCATTCCCGCGACTCAACGCGCTGGCATTCTGGTTGTACACGTTCGGATCCCTGATCGCCGTGGGTGGCTTCCTTACCCCGCAGGGCGCTGCATCGTTCGGCTGGTTCGCATACGCGCCACTCTCCGATGTCACGTTCTCTCCGGGCGTCGGCGGCAACCTGTGGGTCCTGGGCCTCGGTATCGGCGGCTTCGGGACGATCATGGGTGGCGTGAACTTCATCACGACGATCATCACCATGCGTGCTCCCGGCATGACCATGTGGCGCATGTCGGTGTTCACCTGGAACACGCTGATCACCTCGATCCTCGTCATCCTCGTCTTCCCGGTGCTCGCAGCCGCATTCTTCGGCCTCGCATCGGACCGTATCTTCGGTGCCCACATCTTCAATGGTGAGGGCGGCGCGATTCTGTGGCAGCACCTCTTCTGGTTCTTCGGACACCCAGAGGTCTACATCATCGCTCTGCCGTTCTTCGGAATCGTCTCGGAGATCTTCCCGGTCTTCAGCCGCAAGCCGATCTTCGGCTACAAGACGCTGATCTACGCGACGATTTCGATCGCGGCGCTCTCGATGACCGTGTGGGCGCACCACATGTACGTCACCGGATCGGTGCTGCTGCCGTTCTTCGCCCTGATGACCATGCTCATCGCTGTCCCGACCGGCGTGAAGATCTTCAACTGGATCGGCACCATGTGGCGCGGCTCGATCACCTTCGAGACGCCGATGCTCTGGTCCCTCGGCTTCCTCGTGTCATTCGTCTTCGGTGGACTCACTGGCGTGATCCTCGCATCGCCGGCGCTCGACTTCCACCTTTCGGATACGTACTTCGTAATCGCACACTTCCACTACGTCGTGTTCGGCACCGTGGTGTTCGCGATGTTCGCAGGCTTCTACTTCTGGTGGCCCAAGTGGACGGGCAAGATGCTCGGCGAGCGTCTCGGCAAGATCCACTTCTGGACCCTGTTCATCGGATTCCACACCACCTTCCTTGTGCAGCACTGGGCCGGTGTCATGGCCATGCCGCGCCGGTACTACACCTACCTGCCCGAGGATGGCATCACCTGGATGAATCAGGTGTCGACGGTGGGCGCCATGATCCTCGGCGCCTCGATGATTCCGTTCCTGCTGAACGTCTACCTCACCTCGCGCAATGCACCGAAGGTGACCGTCGACGATCCTTGGGGCTTCGGCCGTTCGCTCGAGTGGGCTACCTCCTGCCCGCCGCCGCGCCACAACTTCACGTCGATCCCGCGTATCCGCTCCGAGTCTCCTGCCTTCGATCTCAACCACCCCGAGGTCAGTGGCGTGAAGCAGCCCGGTCAAGAGAGCGAGCCTGCGCTCGCCTCTGCGAAGTAACGCTGAAAGGCAAGAAGAAACATGAAGTCCAACATTGTGATCTTCGGGATCCTTACGGCGTACTTCCTCCTGATCGGCGTGGCGTACACCGTGTGGAACCTCATCGTGCACGGATACGTGGAATGGGCAGGGTCGACCGCGATTCTGCTGTCCGGCGGACTCAGCGCGTTCATCGCCGTCTATCTGTGGATCGTGCAGAAGAAGCAGGGCGGCGTCCTGGTCGAGGACCTCGAGGATTCGGACATCGACGACGGGGATCCCGAGATCGGTGAATTCAGCCCCTGGAGTTGGTGGCCCATCATGCTCGCGTTCGCGCTGGCACTGTTCATCCTCGGTCTCTGCATCGGGTTCAACTTCTGGCTGACCTTCCTGTCGGCCCCGCTGGTCCTGGTCTCCATCATCGGCTGGGTCTACGAGTACTACCGCGGGCACTTCGCTCGCTGATTGGTCCACGAGAGCCGTGACTATCAACATCAGGCGAGGGCGAGCAGAGGACGCTTCGGCGCTGTTCGCCCTCGCCCGTCAGTATCAGACCGGTCGCGAGGCCATCGGTCGAGATGAGTTTCTTGTCGCGCTCGACAACGTGCTCAGACATCGTGACCAGGAGACCAATGTGCTCTTCGTCGCCGAGCAGGATGAACAGATCGTCGGCTACTCGCTGCTCACCGTCTCCCGCCTGCTGCATGCCCCCGGCCTCACCGCCCATCTGCAGGAGATCGTGGTCGACGAAGACGCACGCGGACATGGAGTCGGCGACCGACTCATGCAGGCCAATGAACACTACTGCATGGGTCGCGCCGTGAGACAGCTTTCCGCGTCGACCGCCAGGATCGGATCGTTCTACAACCATCGCGGCTTCGAGCCGGTCGGTGAGCACTATCGCAAGGTGCTCGATCTCGGGTAGTCAACCTCTCATGGGCGCATCCTTCCACAGTGGCACGGCCGCCACAGACACGAACGAGAGTGCCCGACGCCCACGGCGACGTCCTGGAGAGAACCGCGCACGACTCGTAGAAGCCGGAATTCGCGTATTCGGCATCCAAGGATTCCACGGAGCATCGACGTCGACGATCGCGGAGCTCGCGGAGGTACCGCAACCGCATGTCTACGCGAACTTCACGACAAAACAGGAGCTCTTTCTCGCGTGCGGCCAGCGCGTACTCGAGCTACTGGCAGACAACGCAGCCGATGACGAGGAAGAAACCCGGCTCAGTGCGTTCTTGCTGCAGTGCCTCGCCGCCTCGCACGAACCGAAACTTCAGCCGGCTCTCTCTGACCTCCTCGATCGCGCGAACGGCGCACTGGGGGAGGCGAGGATTCTCGAGCTGATCGAACACCTCGCAGCCGGACAGCTGCGAACCGCCCAGCAGAGGGTTCATTCCGAAGAAGCTGAGCGCTCTCCTGCAGAAGAGTTGCCCGCGAACTGACGAGCGGCTTCCTCACGTGACAGAGTCGTCCATGGTGAGCTGTCTTCGAGGCTACGACCGGGCTCGGCGTTCGCCGCTCGGTGCTCGCTGTTAGGCATTCGTCGTTCGCGCCGCTCGAGCGCTGTCGCGACATGCGCTGTCACGCGGTCATGAGTCAGGCAGGGGAGAGGCGTCCTCGAACCGGTGGGGAGCTCATGGATCTCGCAAAAAAAAGGGGCCCACCCGGATACCAGATCCGGGTGGGCCCCTTTACAGGCTCGGGGTGGTTGTTAGTGACCCTCGTGCTCGGCCTGGTTGAGCTCGCCCTGCGTGGGCGGAACCACGCGGTCTTCGAAGAACCAGCGGCTGAAACCCGCGCGCAGGCGACGTGAGAAGGGAATCCTTCCGTCGTCGTTCGGACGCAGCATGAGCGGTTCGTAGCTGTGGTAGCTGACGAGCTGCCAACGCTCGTACTCGGTCACCGGCTTGTGGACCTCGACGTACTCGCCACCGGGGAGGCGGACGATTCGTCCCGACTCGTAACCGTGCAACGCGATCGAGCGATCCTTCTTCTGCAGCGCAAGACAGATCCGCTTGGTCACGATGTAGGCAACGATCGGTCCAAGAATGAGCAGCAGCTGGAGGGCGTGGATCACGCCTTCCATGGAGAGCTGGAAGTGCGTCGCCATGAGGTCGGAGCTTGCACCCGCCCACATGACCGCGTAGAAGGTCACGCCTGCTGCTCCGATGGCGGTGCGAGTCGGAGCGTTGCGCGGGCGGTCGAGAATGTGGTGCTCGCGCTGGTCTCCAGTCACCCAGGCTTCGATGAAGGGATAGATGGCGACGAGGATCAGGAAGACACCGATGATAGCCAGCGGAATCAACATGTTCCAGGACCAGGTGTAGCCGAACCACTCGGTCTCAAGCCCCGGCGGAACGAGACGAAGCATGCCGTCCGCAAAACCGATGTACCAGTCGGGCTGAGTGCCCGCGGAGACCGGGGAGGGGTCGTACGGACCGTAGTTCCAGATCGGGTTGATACCCACGAACGTCGCGATCAGCATGATGACGCCGAAGACGATGAAGAAGAAGCCGCCGGCCTTCGCCGCGTACACGGGGAGTACCGGGAAGCCCACGACATTCTGCTGCGTCTTTCCGGGACCGGGGTACTGCGTGTGCTTGTGAATGACCACAAACGCGAGGTGCAGTGCGACGAAGAGGATCACGAGTGCAGGCAGCAGCATGATGTGCAGCATGTACAGGCGACCGACGATATCGGTGCCGGGGAACTCGCCTCCGAAGAAGAAGAACGAGAGGTAGGTGCCGATCACCGGGATCGCCTTGATGATGCCGTCGATGATTCGCAGGCCGTTGCCCGAGAGCACGTCATCGGGGAGCGAGTATCCGGTGAAGCCCTCAGCCATGGCCAGGACGAACAGGACGAACCCGATCAGCCAGTTCAGCTCACGAGGCTTGCGGAAGGCCCCGGTGAAGAAGATGCGAAGCATGTGCAGGCCGATCGAGGCCACGAACAGCAACGCCGCCCAGTGGTGCACCTGCCGCATCAGCAGTCCGCCACGGACGCCGAAGGAGATATCGAGTGTCGACGCCATTGCGGCCGACATCTCGATGCCCTTCATCGGCACGTAGGCGCCGGTGTAGTGGGTCTCGACCATCGACGCCTGGAAGAAGAGCGTCAGGAAGGTGCCCGAGAGCAGGATGACGACGAAGCTGTACAGTGCAACCTCGCCGAGCAGGAAGGACCAGTGGTCCGGAAAGACCTTGCGTCCGAACTCCTTGACGGCGACACCGATCTTCGTACGATCGTCGATGTAGCTCGCGGCCTTCGCGGTGAATGTCGAACCGCTCTGATTCTGAGTGGATGGGGTGGTCACAGTGCTCACTTGAGGCGCTCCCAGAAGCTCGGGCCGACAGGTTCTTCAAAGTCGCTCTTGGCCACCAGGTATCCCTCGCTATCGACGGCGATCGGGAGCTGGGGGAGCGGGCGCTTGGCGGGGCCGAAGACGACCTTCGCCTGATCGCTCACATCGAACTGCGACTGGTGGCAGGGGCAGAGCAGGTGATGGGTGTGCTGCTCGTTCAGCGCCACTGGGCAGCCGACGTGCGTGCAGACCTTCGAATACGCGACGATGCCGTCGTACGACCAGTCCTTGCGCTCCTCGGGCTCCTTGAGATCGGCCTGATCGAGACGCATCAGCAGGACGATCGCCTTCGCCTTCTCGTCGAGTACGTGCGTTGCCTGGCCGAGGTTCTCGGGAACCACGTGGAATACCGAGCCGATAGTGACGTCCGACGCCTTGATGGCTGCACCGACCTCGGCACCGCCGAGGTCGCGGGCGAGACGGATGCCCTTGTCCCACATGGTGTGCTTGAGCAGCGTGACCGGATCCTGATCCTGCGGAGCGAGGCCGCGGAGGAGGGTGATACCCGGGATCGGGAATGCGACGAGGGCGCCGATCAGACTGTTACGAACGAGGGTACGACGCGAGAAGCCGGACTCTTCGTCCGCCACTTCGAAGACCGCGGCGGCCGCTTCTCGAGTGGGCTCATCACTGGGGACCGGGTGGCGCTCATCGATCGACTCGTGGTCCGCCATGATCGCTTTGCCCCAGTGCACTGCACCAATGCCGATGGCGAGCAGCGCGAGCGTCATTCCGAGGCCCACAAACATGGTGTGCAGGCGGATCTGCCACAGTTCTCCCGTTTCGATCGGGAAGAACATGTAGGCGAGAACCGCGCCCAGGCTTCCGGCAATCGAGAGGTAGAAAAGGGTGTAGACCGTACGCTCCGCGCGCTTGTCGCGCTTCGGATCAAGGTCGGTGACCCGCTTGCGGTGCGCGGGAAGACCGGGGTTCTGAACGACATCGGGCGAGATGACCGCGGTACCTACCGCTGCGCCTTCGTTGTCGTGGCTCTGAGCGGGGACAACGGCGCTCTCGCTGCCGCTGTGCTTCGCTTCCTCTGCCATGATGCTCCTTGTTTGCTGACTGTTCCTGACGATGCTGTTGCGTTCGAGGTCGACTAGTTCGACTTCGCAGTCACCCAGACCGTGAAAGCGACGATGATGCCCAGGCCGATAACCCAGATGAAGAGACCCTCGGCCACGGGGCCGACCGAGCCGAGCGTGAGACCGCCAACCGCCGGCTGCTCCTCGATGTACTTGAGGAAGCTGATGATGTCGGACTTCTGTTCAGGCGTGATGTTCGCATCATTGAAGACGGGCATGTTCTGCGGACCGGTGACCATGGCCTCGTAGATGTGCGTCGCGGGCACGCCGGTGAGCTTCGGAGCCCACTTGCCCTGGGTCAGCGCGCCGCCGGCACCAGCGACGTTATGGCACATCGCGCAGTTGATGCGGAAGAGGACACCGCCGTTTGCGACGTCCCCGTCGCCGGCGAGGTACTTGGCATCGGGCAGATCCGGTCCCGGAGCGAGCGAGGCGACGTATGCAGCAAGCTGCAGCGTCTGCTCTTCGTTGAACTGCTTCGGCTTCACCATGCCCTGAGGGCCCTGGAATGCGAGGGGCATACGACCGGTGCCAACCTGGAAGTTGACCGATGCAGCGCCTGCGCCGATCAGGGAGGGACCGTCGTTCGTTCCCTCGGCGGAAAGGCCGTGGCAAGTCGCGCAGTTCGCGCCGAAGAGCTTCTCACCAGCGGTGATGTTCTTCTCGTCTTGGCTGAACTTCGCCCAATCCACGTCCGCGGTGGCGGAGGTCTGATTGAAGCCGGTGTAGGCGGCACCCGTGACGAGCAGGCCGATCGCTACGAGAGCGACCGTGGCGAGCGGGTGACGACGACCAGTCTTGCTGGTGTTCTTCTTCTGAAAGAGGGCCATGGTTCTCGGTGACTCCTGAGCTATTTGACCACGTAGATGACGATGAACAGTGCGATC
>JBEBSS010000033.1:0-31989 GCA_040394175.1 Leucobacter soli
CGAAGCATCCGCCCTGGTCGATCGCGATGTCGACGAGCACGGAGCCCGGCTTCATCTGCGCCACCATCTCGTCAGTGACGAGCTTGGGAGCCTTCTCACCCGGGATGAGCACGGAGCCGATCACCAGATCGGCTTCCTTGAGCGCCTCAGAGATGTTGTGCGCGTTCGAGGTGCGGGTCTGGATCCGGCCGTTGAACTCGTCCTCCAGCTGCTTCAGGCGGGGGATGAAGATATCGATGACGGTGACCTCTGCGCCCATGCCGTAGGCGATGCGGGCTGCCTGCTCGCCTGCCGCACCGCCGCCGATCACGACGACCTTGCCGCGGCGGGTGGCGGTCACTCCTCCGAGGAGGATGCCACGGCCGCCGTTCGCCTTCATGAGGCTGTACGCGCCGACCTGCACCGAGAGGCGGCCGGCGACCTCGGACATGGGGGCGAGCAGGGGCAGGGCGCGGTTTGCGAGCTGCACCGTCTCGTAGGCGATTGCCGTGGTGCCCGACTCGAGGACCTTCTCGGTGAGGGTCTTGTCGGCTGCGAGGTGCAGGTAGGTGAAGAGCACCTGTCCCTTGCGCATCTTGTCGTACTCCGCGGCGATGGGCTCCTTGACCTTGAGGATCATGTCGCTGTCTGCCCAGACCTGCTCAGCGGTGGCGATGATGGTCGCGCCTGCGGCCTCGTATTCGGCATCGGTGATGGCTGAGCCGAGTCCGGCCCCGGCCTGAACGAACACCTCGTGACCGCGACGCTTCAGCTCGAAGACACCTGCCTGGGTGATGGCGACACGGTTCTCATTGTTCTTGATTTCGGTGGGAATGCCGACGCGCATGTGCTGCTCCATTCAATACGTTTGCTACGGTGCCGAGCTGGGCGTGTGCGCGGCATCGCGACGCGCCAGGTGACCCCTTATTGCTCGATGCTTAGATTCTGCACTATCTTCGCCCATTTCTTCCGTGGATAGAATAATCTTCGAAAAGTCCGCGTGAGTCGCATGACTTTTCTCGTTTTGAGGAGGATCTGGATGGAGCAGTCGAAGAATCTGCGAGAGCCGGCGGCACTCGATGACGTGGATCGCCAGATCATCGGGCAATTGCAGCTGAACGGGCGTATGACGAATGCCGAGCTTGCCGAGCGAGTCGGCATCGCTCCGTCCACCTGTGTGGCTCGGGTGCGCAGCCTGGTTTCGCGACGGATTATCACGGGGTTCACCGCCGCGGTCGACCCCTCGGTGATGGGGATGACCCTGCAAGTGCTCGTGAGCGTGACGATCCGCTCGGGTGCTCGGCAGCGCATCTCCGAATTCAGCGACGAACTGCGGTCCCTGCCCGAAGTCCTGCAGCTGTTCTTCCTCGGCGGGGTGGAGGACTTCATCATTCATCTCGCTGCGCGCGACTCGGACCACGTGCGCGATTTTGTGATGGAGCACCTATCCGCGCATCCAGCGGTGTCTTCGACGCGTACGAGCATTGTGTTCAGCCACCACCAGAATCCGGTCAGAGTCAAGGCGTAGCGCGCGGGGGAACGTCGCGAAGGCCGTCTCAGTGTCCGGCTGGCGGAGTGAGCCTGACCTCGTACTGGTCGAGCGCTTCTGCGGCGACCCGCAGGGCTTCGCTGCTGTATTGCCCGATTGCGCGTTCTTCGAGCAGCGCCGCGCGCTGGGCTTCGAGGCCGGCGTGTGCGAGTTTGAGGTAGCTGCGACCTTCGGCTTCTGCTTCCGACGGTTCGTGCGCCTCGTTGCGCGGGAGTGAGAAGGCGAGCGAGGCGATCGAGTTCTGCACGCTCGACCGCACACGTTTGACGACGCGTTCCGATGGGACGTAATGGTCGGGGTCGTGCTCGGCGAGTTCGCGTTCGTGCTCGAGTTCTGCGTCGACGGCGGTGGTTCCCGCTTCGACGAGGTCGGAGTACAGCGCCACGAGTTCCTCGGTGCGGTCGCTTGCGCTCGGTCCCTGGGGGCGGAGCTTTCGGATCAGCGCGGGCAGAGAGAGCCCGTGCAGGAGCAGGGTGATGACGGCCGCCACGAAGGCGATCAGCACGAGCTGCGAGCGGAAGGGCACCGTGGTGGGTATCGATTGCGCGGCTGCGAGCGTGACGACGCCGCGCATGCCGCTCCAGCCGAGGATGGTGGTGCCGCGCCAGTCGAGGCCCTGCTCGCGCGCGTGGGTGGCATCCGCGGCAGTGCGCTTGGCCACGAGATTGAGGCGGTCGATCTTGATCTGCCCGGTCTCGGTGGCGTCCTTGAATTTGGGGTGCTGCTGGACTCGGCTGGCGATGCGCTGCCAGCCGTCGGCGCGGGCCTCGTAGCGTGGGAGGGCTCGGGCGAGGCTCCAGGTGACCGGCCACATGAACGCCATGCGCAGCACGATGAGCACGACGACGACGCCGAGGCCGATGAGCACGGTGTGCTGGAGCTGCAGTTCGCTGCGGCCGATGTCCTCGACGAGCTTGTGCAGTTCGAGTCCCATCAGGAGGAACACGCCGTTCTCGAGCAGGAACTGGGCGGTGCGCCAATTGAGCCGCTCGTTCACTCGCGAGATCGCGCTGAATTTCCGAGGGGCGTGGTGACCGGAGTAGAGCCCGGTGACGACGACCGCGAGCACTCCCGAGGCGCCGACGTATTCGGTGGGCACGAAGGCGATGAAGGGAACCGCGAACGATACGACGGTGTCGTAGACGGGGTTGCTCATCTTCGAGCGCACCCACACGGTGATGACGCCGACGGCGAACCCGATCACGATGGCAATGGCGACGGCGTATGCGAAGCTCGCGGCTGCTTCCCAGAACACGAAGCCGCCGGCGGTGGCCGCGATGGCGGTGCGCAACAACACGAGCGAGGTGGCGTCGTTGACGAGGCTCTCGCCCTCCAGAATGGTGACCAGCCGCGGGGGCATGCCCACGCGTTTTCCGATGGAGGTCGCGGCAACGGCGTCTGTGGGGGCGACCACCGCTCCGAGCGCGACGGCCGCGGCGAAGGGAATCGAGGGCACCAGAAGATGCAGCAGCGCACCGATGACGATGGCGGAGATGATCACGAGCACGACGGAGAGCGCGGTGATGGGGCCGAGGTTCCGCTTGAGGTCGAGGATCGGCACGTTGACTGCAGCAGCATAGAGGAGTGGCGGCAGCACTCCGAGCAGGATGATCTCCGGATCGATCTCGATCAGCGGGACGCCTGGGATGTAGCCGATGCCGATGCCCACGACCACGAGCACGAGCGGTGTGGCGATGCCGATGCGTCCTGCGAGCATGGCGACGCCCACGACAAGCACCAGACCGGCGACGGCGACTAGCGAGAGCTCCTCGATGTGCATGGAAGAAGAGTATCGTGCGTGCACTCCGTCGGTGTCCGGCGGTCTGTCTCGCTGCAGCGCGCGACGGAGCCGAGCTCTCCCGCTCCCTCGGCGTTCTAGATGAAGCGGGCGCGGTGGTACTGCGGGGGAACGAGCGCTGCCGCGCTCGGAGCTCGGAGTTCATGGGCCCATGCGATCGGCAGGTGCGGGTCGGCGAGCACCGGTCTCCCGACCGAGATGATGTCGGCTTGCCCGGTTGCGAGGATCCCTTCCGCCTGGGCGGCCGAAGTAATCATGCCGACGGCGCCGACCGGCAGCCCCGCTGCTCGGAGCCGTTCCGCGATCCACACCTGATAGGAGGGTCCGACCGTGATCTTCGCGTCAGCGGTGTTTCCTGCCGAGGACGCGTCGATCAGGTCGGCGCCGTCCTCCTTGAGCCATCCCACGAGCTGGGTGGCCTCTTCGACGTTGAAGCCGCCCTCGACCCATTCGTCGCCGGAGACGCGGACGATGATCGGCAGGTCGGGGTGCGCTTTCCTGATGCCTCGGACCACCTCTCTCAGCGGGAGGGCCCGGCGTTCGGGATCGCCGCCGAATTCGTCGTTGCGCCGGTTGCTGAGCGGTGACAGGAATTCGTGCAGGAGGTAGCCGTGCGCCGCATGCACTTCGACGACGTCGAACCCAGCGGCAACGGCTCGGTCTGCGGACGCGTGGAAGGCGGCGATCACTTCGTGCACCTCCTCGCTGGTGAGGGCGCGAGGGGTGGCCAGCCCGGGAAACGCTTCGGCGGACGGGGCGACGGTCTCCCAGCCGCCCTCCTCGGGCGGAACCGAGCCGTCAGGGCTGCCGGGTCGCCACGGGTAGGTGGAGGCTTTCCGTCCGGCGTGCGCGAGCTGGATCCCGATGCGGGCGCCGTGCGAGTGCACGAGGGGAACGATGCGTGCGAACGCCTCCGTTTGCGCGTCGTTCCAGAGCCCGAGGTCGTTCGGCGAGATGCGTCCCTCCGGCACGACTGCGGTGGCTTCGACCACCACGAGACCCGCCCCGCCCCTCGCGAGGGCACCGAGGTGGAGCAGGTGCCAGTCGTTCGGCGCACCGGCATCCCTTCCGCTCGCTGCCGCAGAGTACTGACACATCGGCGGAACCCAGAGGCGGTTGCGCAGGGTGACCCCGCGCAATTCGAACGGTTGGAAGAGCAGGGGATCGGCCATTTTGAGGAGTCTACGCCACTGCACGGACCGGCAGAATGCGGTCGGGCGCGGGCGGCGGGGGAGCACGACGCGCAGATGAGCGGTGACGGATGCGGGGAACCACGGCATGGCGCCCGCGACCTGCGCTCCCAGGTACACCTTCCCGGGGCGAGGATCCCGACCCCGTGCCCCTGCGCTCCCGGTAGGGTGAGAGCATCATGACATTGGCGGCGGCACTCGAAGCGTTCCACAGTGGGGAAGCGGGCGCGCCCGATCCAGACGAGATCCATGCGCGCTTCGAAGCCTGGGTGCAGGAGTCGCTCGCGCTCGAGCTGTATCCGGCGCAGGAGGAGGCGCTGCTCGGCTTGGTTCTCGGGTCCCATGTGATTCTCGCTACGCCCACGGGCACCGGAAAATCACTGGTGGCGCTTGGCGCGCACTTCGCGGCGCTCGCCGAGGGGCGTCGAACCGTATACACCGCGCCGATCAAGGCGCTCGTGAGCGAGAAGTTCTTCGCTCTGGTCGACGCATTCGGCCCCGACCTCGTCGGCATGGTCACGGGCGACTCGAGCATCAATCCCGATGCCCCGATCATCTGCTGCACTGCCGAGATCCTTGCGAACCTTGCGCTTCGCGATCGCGAGGCGGGAGGCTTCGGGCAGGTGGTCATGGACGAGTTCCATTACTACGCCGATCCGGAGCGCGGGTGGGCCTGGCAGGTACCGCTGCTCTCGATGCCCAATGCCCAGTTCCTGCTGATGTCGGCGACGCTCGGCGACGTCAGCGTACTCTCCGCAGATATCGAGCGGCGCACCGGACGGCCGGTGACGGAGATCACCGGCGTCGAGCGGCCGGTTCCGCTGAGCTTCCGGTATGAACTGCAGACGGTCCACGAGACGGTCGAGCAGCTTCGGGAGGATCGGCTCACGCCCGCCTATCTCGTGCACTTCAACCAGTCCCACGCGGTCGAGCAGGCGCAGTCGCTTGCGAGCGTGAAGCTTGTCGATCGCGAAGGCCGCGATGAGATCGCAGAGGCGATCGGCGAGTTCAAGTTCGTGACAGGTTTCGGGCAGACGCTGTCCCGCCTCGTACGTTCCGGGATCGGCGTGCACCATGCCGGAATGCTGCCTCGATACCGTCGGCTGGTCGAGCAGCTCGCGCAGCGCGGACTGCTCAGGTTGATCTGCGGCACCGACACGCTCGGGGTCGGTATCAACGTGCCGATCCGAACGGTCGTGCTGACCGCGCTCACGAAATTCGACGGCGAGAAAATGCGGCGTCTCTCTGCCCGGGAGTTTCATCAGATCGCGGGGCGCGCCGGCAGGGCGGGTTTCGACACCGAGGGCGACGTGATCGCGCTCGCGCCTGAGCATGAGGTCGAGAACGCGAAGCAGAACGCAAAAACCCTGGCGAAGGCGGCGGCGGGCAAGAAGACCGGAAAAGGACCGAAGAAGAAGGCGGCACCGGCGGGCTTCATCACCTGGAGCGAGCAGACTCTCGAACGGCTCGTCGCCGCGCAACCCGAACCCCTCGTGAGTCGCATGCGGGTCACGCATTCGATGGTGCTCTCCATCATCGCCCGTGGTGAGACGCATGAGGGCGAGGCGCTCGGCGCGATGCGGACGCTGATCTTCGACAGCCACGAGACGCCTGCTCGCCAGTTCGAGCACGCCAGGCGGGCGATCGAGATCTTCCGCACGCTCAGAACCGGGGGCATCGTCGAGGTCGTCCGGAATGAACTCGGCGAGAGGGTCCTCGCTCTCACCGTCGAACTGCAGCAGAATTTCGCCCTGAATCAGCCGCTGTCCCCGTTCGCGCTCGCCGCGATCGAGCTACTCGATCCTGATTCGGACGAATACGCGCTTGATGTGATCTCGATCGTCGAGGCGACCCTCGAAGATCCGCGCTCGATTCTGCGAGCCCAGGAGCACAAGGCTCGCGGCGAGGCGGTGCAGGCGATGAAGGCCGAGGGAATCGAGTACGACGAGCGGATGGAGCGGCTCGAAGCGGTCACCCATCCTCAGCCGTTGAAGGAGCTCATCGACGAGGCGTTCGAGGCGTATGCGAGGGAGGTGCCCTGGGCGCGCGACTACGAGCCGCATCCGAAGTCGATCGTGCGCGAGATGGTCGAACGAGCATTCGGGTTCCGCGACTTCGTCTCCTTTTACGATCTCGGACGTGCCGAGGGGTCGGTGCTGCGCTACCTCTCCGACGCGTACCGGGCGATCGAACGCACCGTGCCGGAACCCGCGAAGACGGACGAACTCCTTGCGCTCATCGACTGGCTGGGGGAGCTCGTCAGGCAGGTCGACTCGAGTCTGCTCGATGAGTGGACGGCAGCCCGGGCGCTGGAGCATGACGGGGATGACGGCGTGCTCGATCAGACGCTTGCGGCTGCGAGGGCGCACCGAGAGCTCGAGGATCTTGCGCCCCCGGTGCGCTCGGTGACGGAGAACGAGCGCGCGTTCGCGGTGATGGTGCGCAACGCGGTGTTCCGCCGTGTGCTCGCGGCTGCCTTCGATCGGGTCGATGAGCTCGGCGAGCTCGACGGTGCGCACGGATTCGGGGCGGACGAGTGGGACCGGGCGCTGGAGCGCTACTTCGACGAGTACGACTCGATGGGTTCTGGCGCCGAGGCTCGCTCGGCGAAGCTGCTGACCGTGGATCGGTCCGGAGCCGGTGCGGGAGTGTGGCGGTTCCGCCAAGTGCTCGATGACCCGGCCGGCGACCACGACTGGTCGATCGACGGGGTGGTCGATCTCGCGGCGTCCGCGGAGGCGGGTGACGCGGTGATTCGCGTCGAGCGGGTTGGCCCACGTGAGGGGCTTGCTGCGTAGTATCTATATTTAACGACATTTGTCGTGAACCTGCGGGGCTTTGGGGAGCCGTGATGAGGATGGGGAACTCCTACAGGAAATGAGTATGACGCGATGACTCTACGACCCTCGAACCCGACCCGATTGCTCGTTCGAAACGCCGAGTTGCAGGCGAAGGAGCAGCGCGACCGCCTGTCGATCCTCGTCGTGATCGGGACTCGCCCGGAAGCGATCAAAATGATTCCCGTGATCCGGGCGCTGCAGGAGTCGGAAGAGTTCTGTCCCATCGTGATCAGCACGGGACAGCACGAGGAACTCGTCGCAGAGCTCTTTCGCGAAGCCGGGATGCGCATCGATGCCACGCTCCACGCCTCCCGGCGCGAGGACGGCGTCGTGCCGACGCTGAATGAGATGGTCGCTCGGATCCTCGTCGGCATCGATCGGCTCTGGAACACGAAGAGCGTGCCGGAGGACCTTCGCGCGGATGGACAGCGGGGTCCCCGCGGCGCCATCGCCTGCCTGGTCCACGGCGACACGAGTTCGGCGAGCGCGGCTGCGCTCGCCGCCTTCAACCTGCAGATCCCGGTGGTGCACGTCGAGGCGGGGCTTCGTACGTCGAACCTGATGGAGCCGTTCCCAGAGGAAGGCAATCGGCAGATCATCTCGCGGCTCGCGGCGGTCCATTTCGCCCCGACAGCGGCGAACAAGGCGAACCTCGTGCAGGAGGGCGTGGATCACGATCGCATCGTCGTCACCGGCAACACCTCGATCGACATGCTGATGCTCGCCGCCGAGCGCGAGGGCGATTTCGGCCCCGGGCTCGAGGACGTCTTCGAGGATCGATCCCGGAGGCTCGTGCTCGTGACCGCCCACCGGAGGGAGAACTGGGGGCCGGGACTCGAAGGTATTGCGGAGGCCGTGGATCGGCTCGCGAAACGCTATCCGCGCACGGCGTTCGTCGTGCCGATGCACCCGAACCCCATCGCGAGAGAGCCGCTGATCGCTCGACTTTCCGGGCGGGAGAACGTGCGTCTCGTCGAGCCGAGGGACTACTTCTCGTTCATGCGCCTCATCTCGCGATCCTCGCTCATCATCACTGATTCCGGCGGGGTGCAGGAGGAGGCTCCCGCGCTCGGTATCCCGGTGCTGGTCACGCGCAGTGTGACGGAACGGGACGAGGGCGTCGCCGCAGGTACCCTCGAACTCGTCGGAACCGACCCCGATCGGATCATGCTCTCGGCCGCGCTCGTGCTCGATCGCAGTGACGGAGTGCTCGAGGAGGCCCGCGCGAACGCGCCGATGAACCCGTACGGCGACGGGCGCGCCGCGGAGCGGATCGTTCAGGCGCTGGTCCAGGTTCGGCGAGGGGGAGCGATGCCGGAGCAGTTCGAGGGGGAGACGCTGCAGGACGCGGTGTTCAGGCACATCAATCGCACCGACTTGCTCCACAGCAGGAAGCGGCGCTCGTGACCCAAGAGGTCGGGCGCACGGCCGCCGAACTCTGGACCTGGGTCGTCAGCCTCTACCTTGGACTGCCCTGGTGGGCCGAGCCCATCTTCTGGACTGCGTCGGTGGTGGTGCTCAGCTCCGCGGTATCGCTCGCCATTCTCATCGTTCGCGCACAGTCGGCGATTCGGCGTGCCGAACGCGATCCGCTTCGCGGGACAGGCGAAGCCGATGAATCGAACTACCTCTGGGTGTTCTTCGTGCCTGCGCTGAACGAGGAAGTCACGATCGCCGATTCCGTCGGACGATTGCGTGAGGTCGAGGTGGCGAACTCGCGCATCCTGGTGATCAACGACGGATCGGACGACCGGACGGGAGAGATTCTCGAGGCGATGGATCAGCGCAACCTCACCGTTCTGACTCGTGTGAGTCCCGAGGCGAGGCAGGGCAAATCCGAAGCGCTGAACGACGCATGGCGCTATCTCACCGAGGTCCTCCTGCGGGAGGGTGAGTGCGCGGGCTGGGACCCGAGCCGGGTGATCGTCACGATCGTGGACGCGGACGGCCGTCTCGACCGGCATGCGGGGCGCGTCGCTCGTCACTTCAACGACGAGCGCGTGGGCGGGGTGCAGTCGCTCGTACGCATCTACAATCGCCGCAGCGTGCTGACCTGGGCGCAGAACATCGAGTTCTCCGTGTTCGGCTTCGTGTTTCAGATGGGGCGCATGGGCTGGGGGACGGCGAACATGGGCGGGAACGGTCAGTTCAATCGGCTGCAGGCGCTCAACGAGGTGGCCGAGTTCGGGAAGTCGGGCAAGCTGGGACCGTGGAGAGAGGGGCGTCTCACGGAGGACCAGGACATCGGATTGCGACTGATCCGTGCGGGTTGGCAGGGAAGGCAGTCGACGCTCGTCACGATCGACCAGCAGGGGCTGAACTCGCTCCGAGCACTCTACCGTCAGCGAACACGGTGGGCGCAGGGAGGGTGGCAGATGCTCGATCTCGTTCCGACGATGGCGAAGAACCCCCACCTGGGATTCGTGGCGAAGTGGGACCAGTTCTGGTATCTGATGACTCCTCTCTTGCAGGCATTCGTCGGCGCGACGGTGGCGCTCTCGATCGTCCTGCTCGCTACGGGCGTCGTGGAGGTTCGCTGGTCCATTCCCATCGTTCTGCTGATCTACGTCTTCTCCGTGGCGCCCGGGATCGCCGGGGTGCTGTTCGCGAGGCGCAGCCTGAACCCGTTGCGGATTCTCGCGCAGGTGCTGCTTGCGCACGGCTACGCGCTCTACTCGTTGCTCATCTTTCCGGTCGTCTACCGCTCGCTTCTGAGGTATCTGCGTGGTGCGACGTCCTGGGCGAAGACTCGTCGGGAGGCGATCGGGCCGTCTCGGGAGGGTCCGGGGCGCGAGGGCTCTCGCGTGGGGTGAGACGCGCGTCTCGGCGTGTCGCCCTCGCGGTTCGACGAGAGCGGAGTGGACGCGCGGACACTGCGCAGAAGAGCAGATGCGCGAAAGCCTCCCAAACCATGCTCATATGAGCAAATCGCTGCGCAGAGGTGCGCGGCGGCGTATCCTCATGTGTATGACTCGTGTAGCCGCCGACAAGGATCTGCTGATCGTGCGCGTCGCCGAGCTCTACTACGAAGAGGGGAAAACGCAGGACGAGATCGGCGCGCTGCTCGATCTCTCTCGCTTCAAGGTCGGACGGCTGCTTGCCCAGGCCCGCACCGACGGCATCGTGCGCATCGAGATCGTGCACCCCCGCGCCCGCCGGCTCGGTCTCGAACGCGAACTGCGCGAACGATACGGCCTCGCGGAAGCCGTCGTGGTCCCCGCATCGAACAGTGCTGAGGAAGACTTGAGACGGGTCGCCCAAGCCGCAGCGGACCAGCTCACCATGCTCCGACCGGTGCCCCGGACCCTCGCGGTGAGCTGGGGGCGCACGCTCACCGCCGTCGCGTCGAATCTCGACGACGGCTGGGCGCGCGGCGTGACGGTCGTGCAGATGAACGGAGGCGTGAGCGTCAACCGTCGCCCCGGAGGCGCGGCACCGCTCGCCACGGCAATCGCGAAGCGGGCCGCCGGTCACGCAGTGCTGCTCCCGAGCCCGGCGATCCTCGACCGCCTCGAAACCAAGCAGGCGATCGAGGCCGACCGCACGGTCGCCGGCGTGCTCGACCAAGCGGCGAACGCAGACGCCTATCTCTTCACCGCGGGAGTCTGCGACAACACTTCAGCGCACGTCGAAAACGGCTATCTCACGAACGACGACGTCGACGAACTGACGCGTCGCGGCGCGGTCGGCGACGTGCTCGGGCGCTACGTCGATGCCGACGGAAACATCGTCGACCCGGAACTCGATTCCCGCACGCTCGGCCTCGGTCTCGACCGGCTGCGGGACGCCGACGTCGCGATCTTCGTGACCGCGGGCGGAGCCAAACATGACATCGCCCGCACGGTCGTGCGGGCGAACCTGTGCACCACCTTGGTCACAGACGAAGACACCGCCAGAGCACTCCTGGAGGAAGTATGAAGGGTGGAGAAGTGACGACAGTCGAATCTACGAACGTCGCCGAAGGAAGCGCTGTCACTGCGGCGCTGGGCGGCAACCCCGACAATGAGACATTGCGGCGTTTCCTGCACGGGCTGCCCGGAGTCGACGCGGTCGGCCTCGAGCAGCGCTCCGCAGCGCTCAGCACGAGATCGATCAAGACCTCGTCGAAGGCCTGGGCGCTCGACAAGATCATCAGCCTCATCGACCTGACCACGCTCGAAGGAGCCGACACTCCGGGAAAGATCCGCTCGCTCGTCACCAAGGCTGCCCATCCCGACGCCGCCGATCCCGCCTGCCCCCAGGTCGCCGCGGTCTGCGTGTACGGAGACATGGTGCCCGACGCGATTGCCGCACTCGGGTCGCGTCACGGCGATCCTGACGACGGACTGATCTCCGTCGCGGCCGTCGCAACCGCCTTCCCCAGCGGACGGTCCTCGCTGGCCATCAAGCTCGCCGACACACGCGAAGCCGTCGCAGCCGGTGCCGATGAGATCGATATGGTGATCGACCGAGGTGCGTTCCTCGCCGGAAACTATGCCAAGGTCTACGAGGAGATCGTGCTCGTCAAGCAGGCGTGCGCACGACCCGACGGCAGTTCCGCTTCGCTCAAGGTGATCCTCGAAACCGGCGAGCTGAAGACCTACGACAACATCAAGCGCGCCTCGTGGCTCGCGATCCTTGCCGGTGGAGACTTCATCAAGACGTCCACCGGCAAGGTGCAGCCGGCGGCCACCCTGCCGGTGACGCTGCTCATGCTCGAAGTCGTGCGCGACTGGTTCCGCGACACGGGGGAGCGCATCGGTGTCAAGCCCGCAGGGGGCATCCGCACCTCGAAGGATGCGGTCAAGTACCTCGTGCACGTCGTGGAGACCGTCGGAGAAGACTGGCTGCAACCCCACCTCTTCCGCTTCGGCGCCTCGAGCCTGTTGAACGATGTCCTGCTGCAGCGTCAGAAACTCACCACCGGCCGGTACTCCGGCCCCGACTACGTCACGATCGACTAAGGAGCATCATGGGATTCCTCGAATATGCGCCGGCTCCGGAGTCGCGCAGCATCCTGCAATTGAAGGACAGCTACGGGCTGTTCATCAACGGCGACTTCGTCGAAGGACGCGGAGGCGCCTTCGACACGATCTCGCCCGCCGACGAGTCGCGCATCGCCGCGATCTCGATCGGATCGGACGAAGACATCGACTCGGCCGTGGCCGCAGCCCGCCACGCCCACACCAAGGTGTGGTCGAAGATGTCCGGACGCGATCGGGGCAAGTACCTGTTCCGCATCGCACGCCTCGTGCAGGAGCGGGCGCGCGAACTCGCGGTCGCCGAGAGCCTCGACAACGGTAAGCCGATCAGGGAGAGCCGCGACGTCGATGTGCCACTCGTCGCCGCATGGTTCTTCTACTACGCGGGATGGGCGGACAAGCTCGACTACGCGGGCCTCGGCGCCAACCCGAGATCGCTCGGCGTGGCAGGCCAGGTGATCCCCTGGAACTTCCCGCTCCTCATGCTCGCCTGGAAGGTTGCCCCGGCGCTCGCCGCGGGCAACACCGTCGTGCTGAAGCCCGCCGAGACGACCTCGCTCACCGCGTTGATCTTCGCCGAGATCCTGCAGCAGGCCGACCTGCCTGCGGGAGTCGTCAACATCGTCACGGGCGCCGGAGCAACCGGTGCCTCGCTCGTGCGCCACGATGACGTCAACAAGGTCGCCTTCACCGGTTCGACGGGCGTGGGCCGCGAGATCGCTCGCGCGGTTGCGGGCACGGGAAAGAGTCTGACGCTCGAACTCGGCGGCAAGGCTGCGAACATCGTCTTCGACGATGCACCCATCGACCAGGCCGTCGAGGGAATCGTGAACGGCATCTTCTTCAACCAGGGGCATGTGTGCTGCGCCGGCAGCCGGCTGCTCATCCAGGAGTCGATCCATGACGAAGTCATCGATCGGTTGAAGACGCGCCTGTCCACGCTTCGCCTCGGCGATCCTCTCGACAAGAACACCGACATCGGTGCGATCAACTCCGCCGAGCAACTCGCGCGCATCCAGGAACTGAGCCGTATCGGCGAAGCCGAGGGTGCCGAGCGCTGGACGGCCGAATGCGAGATTCCGGAGAACGGCTTCTGGTTTGCGCCGACGATCTTCACCGGAGTCGAGACCTCGCATCGCATCGCGCGGGAAGAGGTGTTCGGGCCGGTACTCTCGGTACTCACCTTCCGCACTCCGGATGAGGCGGTCGCGAAAGCCAACAACACCCCGTACGGTCTGTCCGCAGGCATCTGGAGCGACAAGGGATCGCGGATCCTCGCCGTCGCCGACCGGCTTCGCGCTGGCGTCGTGTGGGCAAACACGTTCAACCGCTTCGATCCTTCGAGCCCGTTCGGCGGGTATAAGGAGTCGGGGTACGGCCGCGAGGGCGGCGCACAGGGACTGACCGCATACCTGAAGGGAGCTTCGGCATGAGCGCTCGTTTGACCGTACCGAAGACGTACAAGCTCGCAATCGGCGGAGCGTTCCCGCGCAGCGAGTCCGGCCGGACCTACGAGGTCCGCTCGCCCAAGGGAGAGTTCCTCGCGAACGCTGCGAAAGCGTCTCGCAAGGACGCGAGGGACGCAGTGGTGGCGGCCCGCGCTGCGCAGCCCAAGTGGGCCGGTGCAACCGCCTACAACCGCGGACAGGTTCTCTACCGGGTCGCGGAGGTGCTCGAAGGCCGTCGCGCGCAGTTCGTCGACGAGATCGTCGCGCAGCAGGGCGTATCGGCGGCCGCCGCCGGAGCGCAGGTCGACGCCGCGATCGACCTCTGGATCTGGTACGCGGGCTGGTGCGACAAGTATGCGCAGGTCGCAGGAAACCTCAATCCTGTCGCGGGTGCCTACTTCAACATCTCGACCCCCGAGCCGACTGGCGTGGTCGCGATCGTGGCGCCGCAATCCGACTCGCTGCTCGGCCTGGTCTCGGCGATCGCGCCCGCCCTCGTGTCGGGCAATACCGTGGTGGCCATCGCGAGTGAGCCGTTCCCGCTCTCCGCGATCAGCTTTGCCGAAGTGCTCGCGACGAGCGACGTGCCGGGAGGCGTGGTCAACGTGCTGACCGGTGCACCCGCGGAGATGGCTCCGTGGCTCGCGGATCATTCAGACGTGAACGCGATCGATCTTGCCGGCGCGGGAGATATCGACTGGGTCGACCTGCAGGTGCGGGCCGCCGAGACGCTCAAGCGCGTGATCGAGCCGGGCGAGATCCTCGCGTCGCCGCAGCGGATCGCGGCTTTCACCGAGATCAAGACGGTCTGGCACCCGAAGAGCATGGCGTAGCAGCCCCACCTCTGCGCGCAAACAGCCAGTACGTGTCGTCCTGACCTGGGTCGGAAGGCACGTACTGACTGTCTGCGGCTGTCTGCGGCGGCGCCGACGGCGCGGGATAGAATCTGTGCATGCGCCTTGGAGTCATCGACGTCGGTAGTAACACCGTGCACCTGCTGATCGTCGATGCCCACCCAGGCGCGAGCCCCGTCCCATACCACTCTCAGCGGTCGACGCTGCGTCTGATGCGCTATCTCGACGAACAGGGCTGCATCACGGAAGAGGGTCAGCAGCTCATCATCGAGGCGATCCGCGAGGCCGCGGAGACGGTCGCGAGGATCGGCGTCGACGATCTGATCGCAACCGCGACGTCCGCGATCCGAGAGGCACCGAACGGGGACCTGGTGCTCGCTCGAGCCGAACAGGAGACGGGCGTGAAGCTCCAGGTGCTCTCCGGTGAGGACGAGGCGCGCATCACGATGCTCGCGGTCAGGCGCTGGCTCGGCTGGTCGGCGGGGGAGATCCTGCTCTTCGACATCGGCGGAGGATCGTTCGAGATCGCCCAGGGGGCCGACGAGTATCCCGATGTCTCGCTGTCGCTTCCGCTCGGTGCCGGGCGATCGACCATCAATTTCTTGCGCGAGGATCCGCCTCCGCGAGAAGCCGTGTCTCAGTTGCGCGCGCACGCCCGTCAGGTCTTCACGGAGGCCAGGGACTCGATGTTCAAGGACCGTCCGTCTCCGACTCGAGTGGTCGGCACGTCGAAGACGATTCGTTCGCTGGGGCGACTCATCGGAGGTCCGCCGAACCCGATGACGGGCGAACTCGCGCCGCTGCACTACACGGGACTTCGGGAGTGGGAGCCCACGCTCCGGGAGATGCCCGGGTCCGTGCGCGAGTATCTTCCGGGGATCACCCCGGAGCGCGGCTATCAGATCCTCGCGGGCGCGATCGTTTTGCGCACGGCGATGAAGGTGTTCGGAGTCGAGACGCTGACCGTGTCGCCCTGGGCGCTGCGCGAGGGAATCGTGCTCAGGTACATCGATCTGCTCGACGGAACAGGTGCGACTTCTCCCATCTCGGAGTGAGTCCCCTTCCGCCTGATCTGGCGGAAATCTCACAGAAAAGTGCATCGAAGTTCGTGATTTTTGCTCATTTGAGCAATTCGACCGAACCGTTGCGCAATCGAGATATGTTTTCCCAATGGCCCGCTTGGGAAGCAGGGACAGTCTGACTATTTTGGTATCACGTACGCTCTGTTCGCGATAGGCGCGATGGGGCACTAGTAGGAGGAATGCGTTGAATATTTCAAGCAAGAGGCTGGTCGGCGGAGTCGCCGCTGCCGGTCTGATCGTTGGCCTCGCCGCATGTGCACCCGCTCCCGAAAAGGGCGAGAGCTCGACCGGTGCCGCCGACTTCGTTCCCTGCATCATCTCTGATGCTGGTGGCTTCGACGACCGCTCGTTCAACCAGCTCTCCTACGAGGGCGCCAAGAAGGCTGCTGACGAGCTCGGCGTCGACCTGAAGCAGGCCGAATCGAACAGCGAGACCGACTTCGGTCCCAACATCGAGAGCATGGTCGGCGAGGGCTGCAACGCAATCGTCTCCGTCGGCTTCGCGCTTTCGGCGGCGACCGTCGAGGCGGCAACCGCAAACCCCGACATCGACTTCATCCTCGTCGACGATGCTGCTGACAACGACTTCGACGGCAACAAGGACGCCGACAACGTCAAGCCCCTGCTCTACGACACTGCTCAGGCCGCATTCCTCGCAGGCTACCTGTCGGCAGGCTATTCGCAGGCCGGCAAGGTCGGCACCTTCGGCGGCATGGAGTTCCCGACGGTGACGATCTTCATGGACGGCTTCAAGCAGGGCGTCGATCACTACAATCAGGTCAAGGGAACCTCGGTCGAGGTCGTCGGCTGGAACGGTGAGACCGGTTCCTTCACCGGTGGCTTCGAGGCGAACCAGGACGCCAAGTCGGTTGCGCAGAACATCCTCGACCAGGGTGTAGACGTGCTGCTTCCCGTCGGCGGTCCGATCTACCAGTCGGCGCTCCAGGCGATCAAGGAGTCCGGCCGCGATGTCGTGCTGCTCGGCGTCGATGCCGACCTCTTCCAGACCGACGAGAGCACGCAGGACTTCGTGCTCACCTCGATCCTGAAGAACATGGACGTCTCGACCTACGAGGCGGTGCTCTCGAGCGCCAAGGGCTCGTTCGACCCCGAGGCATACGTCGGCACGCTCGACAACGGCGGCGTGGGCATCGCACCGTTCCACAACTTCGAGGGCAAGGTCGACGCGGCGCTTGTCAGCGAAGTTGACGCGCTCAAGCAGGACATCATTGACGGCAAGGTGACCGTCAAGTCGTACCTGAGCTGATCAGCCAAAATGCGAGGGAGCGACTGGCGTGTGCCGGTCGCTCCCTCCGTGTTTCCGCTCCTGCGCCCGTGGCGCCCAGACCGCTAGGATCGAGCACATGAAGCTTGAACTTCGAGGCATTACGAAGAGATTCGGCACTTTCACCGCAAACGATCACATCGACCTCACTGTCGAGCCCGGTGAGATCCACTGCCTGCTCGGTGAGAACGGTGCAGGCAAATCAACCCTCATGAACGTGCTGTACGGCCTATACCGTGCCGACGAGGGCGAGATTCTGCTCGACGACCGGGTGCAGCGTTTCGAGGGACCCGGGGACGCGATGGCCGCGGGCGTCGGCATGGTGCACCAGCACTTCATGCTGATCCCGGTATTCACCGTCGCCGAAAACGTGATGCTCGGCAACGAAGCCACAAAGGCGGGCGGAGTGCTCGATCTCACCGCAGCGCGGAAACGTGTGAAGGAGATCTCGGACCGATTCGGATTCCACGTCGATCCCGACGCGATCGTCGAAGACCTTCCGGTCGGGGTGCAGCAGCGCGTCGAGATCATCAAGGCGCTCTCCCGCGATGCGAAGGTGCTCGTGTTCGACGAGCCGACCGCCGTGCTCACTCCGCAAGAGACCGACGAACTCATGGCCACCATGCGTCAGCTCCGCGACGAGGGCACCTCGATCGTGTTCATCACCCACAAACTTCGCGAAGTGCGAGAGGTTGCGGATCGCATCACCGTGATCCGTCTCGGCAAGGTCGTCGGCGAGGCTGCGCCGACGGCCAGCAATGAAGAGCTCGCTTCCCTCATGGTCGGCCGCGCAGTCGAACTGACCGTGCAGAAGAACCCCCCGCAGCTCGGCGAGGAGGCGCTCGTCGTTCAGGGTCTCACGGTGACCGATCCGTCCGGCCTCGTGCTCGTGGACAACGTGAGCTTCTCGGTGAGGCGCGGCGAAGTGCTCGCCGTCGCAGGGGTGCAGGGAAACGGCCAGACCGAACTCACGGAGGCCATCGTCGGTCTCCAGCACAGCGTGCAGGGCAGCGTCAAACTGAACGGGACCGAGCTTCTCGGCCGTTCCGTGCGCGACATTCTCGACGAGGGCGTCGGATTCGTTCCGGAGGACCGCAGCGTCGACGGGCTGGTCAAGGAGTTCTCGGTCGCCGAGAACATGATGCTCGATCGCTCGCACGGGGCACCGTTCGTGCGTGCGGGCACACTCCAACTCGGTCGACTCACCGAGTTCGCGTCAGCCAAGATCGAAGAGTTCGACATCCGCACCCAGGGGCCGGGCCAGTCGGCCGGAAGCCTGTCCGGCGGCAACCAGCAAAAGGTGGTCATCGCGCGCGAGCTCAGCCGTGATCTGCAGCTCTTCGTCGCTGCGCAGCCGACTCGTGGCGTCGACGTCGGTTCCATCGAGTTCATCCACCACCGCGTGATCGAGACCAGAGACTCGGGCGTCCCGGTGGTCGTCATCTCCACCGAGCTCGATGAGGTCACCGCGCTCGCTGATCGCATCATGGTCATGTATCGCGGTCGAGTCGTCGGCATCGTGCCGGGCAACACCTCGCGCGACCGCTTGGGTCTGATGATGGCGGGAATGAGCGAGGATGCATCCGATGAGCGAGGCCAGAACGAGGGAGTACAGGCATGAGTGACACCGTGACGCAGCAGGCTGTGCCCGGTTCCGCTCCGGAAGGCAGCACCGACCCGTCTCGTTGGCGGAAGGCTTTCACGAGGATCACCACAGGCAATGCGATCATCTCGCTGTTCGCCGTGCTCGCCGCGATCATCGTCGGCTCGATCATGATCGCATTCACCGACAAGGGCGTGCAGGAAGCCGCCGGCTACTTCTTCTCGAGGCCGGGCGATACCTTCGCCGCGATCTGGAAGTCCGTCTCGGGCGCCTACATCGCACTGTTCAAGGGATCGGTCTACAACTTCACCGCGGACACCTTCGTGAAGGGCATCAGGCCGCTGACCGAGACTCTGAAGTTCGCAACTCCCCTGATCGCGGCCGGCCTCGGCGTCGGCCTTGCCTTCCGGGCAGGCATGTTCAACATCGGTGGACAGGGCCAGATCCTCATGGCTGCGGCCGCAGCGGGCTGGGTCGGCACGACGATGTCGATGCCCTGGCCACTGCACATGCTCGTCGGCATCATCGCCGGCATGGCCGCTGCCGCCATCTGGGCGGGCATCGCAGGCTTCCTGAAAGCACGCACCGGAGCGCACGAGGTGATCGTCACGATCATGCTCAACCACATCGCCGTCTATTTGCTCGCGTGGATGCTTGCGACCCAGGGAGTGCTGCAGGCCCCTGGCTCGAAGAACCCGAAGACCGCACCGATGGCGGAGTCCGCGATCATGCCGCAGTTGCTCGGGCCGCAGTTCAAACTCCACGTGGGGTTGCTGCTGGCCCTCATCGCCGTCGCCTTCTCCTGGTGGCTGCTGGAACGCTCCAGCCTCGGTTTCCGATTCCGTGCGGTGGGCCTCAACCCGAGCGCGGCGAAAGTGGCAGGCATCAACGTCGGCCGCATGTACTTCCTGGCGATGGTCATCGCCGGAGCGCTCGTCGGCATCGCAGGCGTGAGCCAGGTGCAGGGCACCGTGACGTCGGGCTTCAGCGGCGACATCGACGCAGGCATCGGCTTCGATGCGATCACCGTCGCACTGCTCGGACGCTCGTCACCGATCGGGATCCTTGCCGCAGGGGTGTTGTTCGGTGCCTTCAAGGCCGGTGGCTTCGCGATGCAGGCGTCGCAGGGCGTGCCCGTCGAGATCGTGCTCGTCGTGCAGTCGCTCATCGTGCTGTTCATCGCCGCACCGCCGCTCGTCCGCGCGATGTTCGGTCTTCCCGATCCCGAACGCAAGGCTCGAAAGCAGCGCCGCCAGAAGAAGGAGGTGTCGGCATGAGCGCCGTCGCAGCCGTCCCCTCGGACAATCCGGTGAGCGAGGATCTTCGCCGGGTCGCGGTGAAATCCTGGAAGGCGCCGATGATCTTCGGCATCTTCGCGGTGCTCTTCACGTTGCTGCCGCTCCTCGGCCCGCGCGAGGGAGCCACCACGTTCCGTCTTTCCGCCGGACATGAGCTGTTCGCACTGCCCGACCTCGTGGTACCTGCGACCACGACGGCATGGGTGGCTGCGATCCTCCTGCTGCTGTGCGCCGTTCTCTCGTTCTCCTTCTCGAACAAGGGGCGCCCGACACCGCTCTGGCTCACCATCGTCTACGTCGCCGTGCTCTTGATCGGGTTCCTCTCCTGGGCGGCGGCGGGAGGCACGATCCCGATGATCGGTCTGCTCGGCGGAGCGCTCGCGCTCGCCACCCCTCTCGTATACGGAGCGCTCGGCGGGGTCATCGGCGAGCGAGTGGGCGTCGTGAACATCGCGATCGAGGCGCAGTTGCTCGCCGGTGCATTCAGCGCCGCCGTCGTCGCATCGATTACGGGAAGCGCCTGGGCCGGACTCGTCGCCGCAATGGCGGCAGGCCTGCTCGTCTCGCTGATCCTCGGCGTCTTTGCGATCACGTACTTCGTTGACCAGGTCATCGTCGGCGTCGTGCTGAACGTGCTCGTCATCGGCGTTACCACGTTCCTCTTCAGCAAGGTGCTGGCACCGAACTCGGCGACGCTGAATTCGCCGGAACCGTTCAAGGCGTTCGCCGTTCCAGGCCTGAGCGAGATTCCGATCATCGGACCAGTGTTCTTCAGGCAGACCGTGATCGTGTACCTCATGTACTTCATCGTGTTCGGCGTCTGGTTCGCCATGTACCGCACCCGCTGGGGCTTGCGCCTCCGTGCGGTCGGCGAGCATCCGCAGGCCGCGGACACGGTCGGCATCAAAGTCGCTCGAACCCGCTACCTCAATCTGATGCTTGCGGGAGCGATTGCGGGCATGGGCGGCGCGTTCTTCACGCTTGCCTCGGTTCCGTCGTTCAACCGCGAGATGACCGCTGGTGCGGGCTTCATCGCGCTGGCCGCCGTGATCTTCGGCAAATGGGATCCGATCAAGGCGACGCTCGCCGCGCTGCTCTTCGGGTTTGCAACCAACCTGCAGGGAGTGCTCTCGGTGATCGGTTCGCCAGTGCCGAGCCAGTTCATGCTGATGCTGCCCTACATCGTCACCATCTTCGCCGTGGCAGGTCTCGTCGGGCGCTCTCGAGGGCCAGCCGCTTCCGGCAAGCCCTACATCAAGTCTTAGCGGGAGGGGCTCGTGTCGGATCAGCATATTGACTGGGCATCGATCAGGTCGGCCGCGATCGCGGCGCTCGCTCACGCCTATGTGCCGTACTCGCAGTACCCCGTTGGTGCTGCTGCGCTGGTCGACGACGGCCGGATCGTGAGCGGCTGCAACATCGAGAACGCCTCCTACGGAGTGACCCTCTGTGCCGAGTGCGCCATGGTGGGCGACCTGCACATGGGCGGCGGCGGAAAACTGGTGGCGTTCGTGTGCGTGAATCGTGATGCCGAGACCATCATGCCGTGCGGTCGATGCCGTCAGCTGCTTTACGAGCACTCGGCGGAGGGCATGATCCTCGACACCGTGTCTGGGTTGCGCACGATCGATCAGGTGCTTCCCGATGCCTTCGGCCCTCGTGACCTCGAGGCGGTCGCACCGCGCAACGGCTGATCGTGGGCGACACCGCGCTCGACGCAGGACCGGTCCCCGCCTCCCGCACCCCCGGGGCCCTCGCCGGGCTCGGCCGACAATCTCGCAAGTTCTCCTCTCGAAAGGAACGAAAGCATGAGCGTGGAACCGTTTGACGCCGTCGATGTGATTCGAATCAAGCGTGACGGGGGATCAGTGCCCGAACCCGCGCTGCGCTGGCTCATCGACGCATACACGCGCGGATACGTCAGCGATGCGCAGATGGCATCGTTCGCGATGGCGGTCTTTCAGCGCGGCATGCAGCGCGATGAGATTCGCGTGATGACCGATGCGATGATCTCCTCGGGTGAGCGGATGAGCTTCGCTTCCCTCGGAAAGCGTACTGTGGACAAGCACTCCACCGGTGGGGTGGGCGACAAGATCACGCTGCCTCTCGCGCCTCTCGTCGCCTCCTTCGGGGTTGCGGTTCCGCAGCTCTCCGGCCGAGGGCTCGGTCATACGGGTGGCACGCTCGACAAGTTGGAATCCATTCCGGGCTGGCGTGCGGCGCTCTCGAACGAAGAAATCGTCGCCCAGCTGGCAGGCGAGGTCGGCGCGGTGATCTGCGCCGCAGGCACGGGTCTCGCCCCCGCCGACAAGAAGCTCTACGCGTTGCGCGACGTGACGGGCACGGTCGACACGATCCCATTGATCGCGTCGAGCATCATGTCGAAGAAGATCGCCGAAGGCACCGACGCGCTGGTGCTCGATGTGAAGTTCGGTTCGGGCGCATTCATGCGGGACGTGAACGACGCGCGCGAGCTCGCGCGCACGATGGTGGCGCTCGGCAACGACTCCGGAGTCGCGACCACCGCTCTCCTGACGAATATGAACGTCCCGCTCGGTCTCACCATCGGCAATGCGAACGAGGTGCGCGAGTCCGTCGAGATCCTTGCCGGAGGAGGCCCCGCCGATGTGCGCGAACTGACGGTCGCACTCGCACGAGAAATGCTGGCTCTTGCGGGCCTGCCCGAGGCCGATGTCGAGGCGGCGCTCGACAACGGCCAGGCGATGGACGCCTGGCGAAGAATGATCGAAGCGCAGGATGGTGATCCCGATGCGGCACTGCCCGTCGCGCGCGAGACACACACCGTCGTCGCCCCGACTTCGGGCGTCGTCACCCGAATGGAAGCGCTGCCCTTCGGCATCGGCGCCTGGCGGCTCGGTGCAGGCCGCGCCCGGGCCGAAGACCCGGTGATCTTCGCCGCAGGGATCGACCTGCACGCGAAGCCCGGAGATTCGGTGCGGGCGGGCGACCCGCTCTTCACGCTCTCTGCCGACGACGGAGCTCGTTTCGACCGTGCGCTCGAGTCGATTGACGGCGCATGGGCGATCGAGGAGGGCGGCGTCGCCCAGACCGGCGGACCGCTCGTGCTCGAGAAGATCACCGCGTAGAGACGGCGCGGGCCTGTGAGCCAGGCACCTTCGGAGGGGACAGGCTCACCCGCCTGTCCTTCTACTCCGAAGGTGCATGCGCCGAAAGGAACTCGTACATGTCGGTGTCCTCCACGCCGGGGAAGGTGCCTGTCGGTAGCGGCGAGAGCACATGTGCATGCATGCGGGCGCTCGGCCAGGCCTTACCTTGCCATCGATTGAGCAGTTCCTCGCTGGGGGTGCGACAGCATGCCGGGTCCGGGCAGCTGGAACGGGTCCGTGACGTCGTGTCACGGCCTCGGAACCACTTCGCGTCGTCGAACGGCACCCCGCAGGAGATGGAGAACGCGCCCTGGGTGAGATCGCCGATCTGCACGCTCGACCAGTAGGTACCGTCGGGGGTATCGGTGTACTGGTAGAACTCGCTCGTCCGGTTCGTCCGGTCGAACGCAGTTCGCCCACCCCACTTCCTGCACACGACCTGGCCCTCGATCGCGCCGGTCGCATCGGTCGGGAGCGGAAGCCCGTCGTTCTCGTAGCCTCGTACGATCACCCCGGCGGCGTCCAGGCGGTAGTGGTGCACGTTCAAGCCGAGATGCTTCGTCGCGAGGTTCGTGAAGCGGTGTGCCGCGGCCTCATGCGTGACCCCGAACGCGTCGCGCAGATCTTCGATGGCAAGATTCCGTTCCTTCTTCGCTTTGCTGAGAAACTCCGCCGCACGAGTCTCGGGGAGCAGGCATGCGGCGGCAAAGTAGTTGATCTGCAGCCGTTGCTCGAGAAACTCGCCGTAGCTCGCTGGTTTCTCGTGACCGAGCACGCGGTGCGCCATCGCCTGTAGCGCGAGCGAGCGCAGGCCGTGCCCGCCGGGGATGGAAGCGGGCGGAAGATAGATTCGTCCGTTCTCGAGATCGGTAATGCTCCGCGTGTTCGAGGGGAGATCGTCGACGAAGATGAGAGTGAACCCCAGCTTCTCGGCGAGCACCGCGACGTCGCGGTGGGTGACTGCGCTGGTCGTGGTGTGCCCGATGGTGAGCATCAGATCCTCGGCGATGCGTTCGATCTCAGGAAGGTAGTTGCCTTGCTCCCGCATCTTGAGCCGAATCTCCGTATTGGCTCGACGCGCTTCCTCCGGGGTCGCGGCGGCCGCACGGGATCTGCGCGCAAGCTCTCGGTGCAGCCCGATGAGCGACTCCAGGGCCTCATCGGTCAGGCTTTTGGGCGTGCGCACATGAGGCAGCTTCAACTGCTGGTAGGCGGGTGAGAGCTGGGCGCGTTCGAGTTCGAGCTCCATGGCGCTGCGAGGATCCGGTGCCTCTTGCCGCAGCAACTCGGAGGGATCGACATCGAGTTCCCGGGAGATCGCCTGCAACAGGGAGAGGCGAGGTTCGCGCTTGCCGTTCTCGATGAGGGAGAGCTGGCTGCCCACCACGCCCACTCGTTCGCCGAGCGCGTCCAGGGTGAGTCCTGCGAGCGAACGGAAGTGGCGGATCCTCTTGCCGAGCAACATCTTGTGCAGCGAATCTTCTGAGGGGAGTTGCCATGAATTTGGGCTCATGATTTGACTATAAGGCAAGAATCGCATTTCTTTACAGAGCGAATTTACATATTCGTCATTGGATGTTCACTCAGAATGGAGGTAATCCAACTTTTTCGCAGAAGGAGCAGCGAACGCATGGGCAGTGCATCGACTCTTGAGACCACAGCTTCGATCGCGGAGCTGGTGCGCGAAGGCGCAACCACTTCGAACCCCGAGATTCTGGAGTGGGTCATCGAGGTGGCCGAACTGACGAAGCCCGCCTCCGTGGTGTGGTGCGACGGCTCGCAGGACGAGTGGAACCGGATCACCTCCGAGATGGTGGAAGCAGGGTCGCTGATCCCCTTGAACAAGGATCTCCGTCCGGGCAGCTTCCTGGCTCGCTCCCATCCCGCGGACGTGGCACGGGTCGAGGATCGCACCTTCATCTGCAGTGAGAACGAGGCGGACGCGGGCCCCACGAACAACTGGCGGGCTCCCGAGGACATGAAGGCCGAACTCCTCCCGCTCTTCGACGGCAGCATGCGCGGACGCACGATGTACGTGGTCCCGTTCTCGATGGGACCCGTTGGCGGAGCGATCACGCAGCTCGGCATCGAGATCACCGATTCGCCTTACGCCGTGCTCAACATGCGCGTCATGACCCGCATGGGTCAGCCCGCCCTCGACGGCATCGTTCCAGGCAGCGAGTGGGTGCGCACCGTGCACTCCGTCGGTGCGCCCCTCGCCGAGGGCGCCGCAGACGATGCCTGGCCCTGCAACGACTTGAAGTACATCACGCATTTCCCCGAGACGCTCGAAGTGTGGTCATACGGCTCCGGCTACGGCGGCAATGCCCTGCTCTCGAAGAAGTGCTTCGCGCTGCGAATCGCGAGCGTCATGGGTCGAAACGAGGGCTGGCTCGCTGAGCACATGCTGCTGCTCAAGCTCACGAACACTAAGACCGAGAAGTCGTACCACCTCTCGGCGGCCTTCCCCTCGGCCTGTGGGAAGACCAACCTGGCGATGCTGCAGCCGACGATTCCCGGCTGGAAGGTCGAGACGATCGGTGACGATATCGCTTGGCTGCGTCCCGGCCAGGACGGACGACTCTACGCCATCAACCCGGAAGCCGGCTTCTTCGGCGTTGCGCCGGGAACCGGCGAGTCGACCAACCCGGTCGCGATGGAGACGCTCTGGGGAAACACCATCTTCACGAACGTCGCGCTCACGGACGACGGAGACGTGTGGTGGGAGGGCAAGACAGACTCGGTCCCCGATCACCTGATCGACTGGCAGGGCAACGACTGGACTCCTGACTCGGAGCGTCCGGCTGCCCACCCGAACTCACGGTTCACCGTGCCGATTCAGCAGACCCCGACTCTTTCGGATGACTGGTTCGAGCAGGACGGCGTGCCCCTCGATGCGATCCTCTTCGGCGGACGCCGTGCGACCAACGTACCCCTGGTCGCGAAGTCGCTTTCCTGGCAGCACGGCGTCTTCGTCGGAGCCACGATCTCATCGGAGAAGACCGCAGCACAGGAGGGCACCGTCGGCGAACTGCGCCGCGACCCCTTCGCCATGCTCCCGTTCTGCGGCTACAACATGGCCGACTACTGGGGCCACTGGCTCGAGATGGGCGAGAAGCTCGGCGAGAAGGCTCCGAAGATCTTCCAGGTGAACTGGTTCCGCAAGGGAGCCGACGGACGATTCCTGTGGCCCGGCTTCGGCGACAACTCCCGAGTGATCGACTGGGTCATCCGGAGCGTCGAGGGGGAGCACGAGGGACGGCGGACCGCGATCGGTACGGTGCCCGCTGAGGGCGAGCTCAACCTCGACGGAATCGAGTCGGTTGCGGCCGATCTCGACGAACTGTTCGCCATCGATCGGGAGTCCTGGCTCGCGGAATGCGAGCTGACCGAAGAGTTCTTCGGCCGATTCGGAGACCGACTGCCGCAGGCCCTGGCCTCCGAACTCAACGATTTGCGGAGCCGCCTGAGCGCCTGATCCGCAGCGAGACCGTGGGTCTTGGGTTCTGCCCAGCTCAAGACCCACCACATACCGTGAGCCCCGAGCGCTGCCCCGCTCGGGGCTCACTACATTCTCTGTGACGATAGGATACTCATATTCCGAGCGCTGCCCCGCTCGGGGCGTCGGCGCGCAAAGCGCTGCTTTGCTCAAAGCACCTTGCCCCCAATAGCCCAACTGGCAGAGGCAGTCGACTTAAAATCGACACAGTCAGGGTTCGAATCCCTGTTGGGGGACAATCAGCTCCCGGTCGGCTGCGGCGTGCGACCGAGTCCTTCGGCTTGTCTCCCGGGAACATCGCCATTCACTTCGGGATCGTCAGCACGTAGTCTGAGGGGCATGGACGAATCAACGGTGTTTCAAGTAGGCGACGACGTGATTGCCGTCGCGGGTGCACGTGGCACTATCGCGGACATCCAGGAAATGACGAACGGCGACAGAGTCTACGGAGTGGTAGATACGAATGGTGCGGTGCGTCACTACACGGAGAACGGGCTGAAACGGTTCGCGTGACGGGTCCACGGACCTCACGCCTGGCGAAGATTCGTCCGGTCCGGCCGGTCCGTCCGGTGCGGCCGTTTCGGCCGTTTCGGCCGGGACCGTCCCTGTGCTGCCGGCGCGCGATAGCCGTACATCGGTGCGTTCGGCAAGCCCCTTTTTGACGCGCCCTCGCGTTTGCTACGGTGGCAGGCCAGATGGAAGGCGGTTGACATGCGCGCTCGACCCTCGATAGTCCGACAGGTCGCGATGGCGGCGATCCTGCTTGCTGCGGTCGCGTTGATCGCGTTTCTCGGATCGCTCGCGTCGGCTTCGAACGTGGACGGCTGGTACGCGTCGGCGGCGAAAGTGCCCTGGGATCCGCCGAACAGCCTGTTCGGACCGGTCTGGTCGGCGCTCTATCTCATGATCGCCCTCGCCGGCTGGCTCATCTGGCGCAACGGCTACCGTGAGAATCGCCCGAATGCCGCGGGGAAGCAGCTCAGGATCTACGCGATGCAGCTCGTCTTCAACGCGCTCTGGACTCCGGTGTTCTTCGCCGGGTACCCGGCGATCGGCGAAGCGGCGTGGTGGATCGCACTCATCATCATCGTCGCGTTGATCGTCTCGGTGATCTGGCTTGCGGGTGCGGCGGCTCGCTGGTCGAGGATCGCTGCCTGGATCATGGTTCCCTATCTGCTGTGGCTCCTATTTGCCACGACGTTGAACATCGGGATCATCGCGCTCAATTGATTCGACCAGACTCTCCAGGGGTATTCGCACCGGCACGGAAGCCCGAAATCCACCGCGCTGAGGGCTGCGCGCTTCACCGGCCCGGCGAGCCGGTCTAGACTGCGAATATGACCCTCGATCTCGCGGCGACGGAGCTGCTCACCGCAGCGACAAAGCAACCTTGGCAGCGGCCGGCCGACTATTGGCCGAGGATGTCCGAAGCAACCGCACATCTCAGCGCGCCTCTCGTGACCATCGGACTCGAAGCGCTCGCGCACAACGCGCATGACGTGTTGCGTCGCGCGAAGGGCACGCCCGTTCGGGTGGCTTCGAAGTCGATTCGAGTGCGCGGTGTGCTCGACGCGCTGCTCGATCTCCCCGGCTATCGCGGAGTTCTGGCCTACACCCTTTCTGAGGCGTTGTGGTTGAGCGAAACGATCGATGACATCGTGGTCGCGTATCCCAGTGCAGACCGAGCCGCCTACGCGGCGCTCGCCGCCGACGAGCGAGCCGCGAGCCGCATCGCCGTCATGATCGACAGCGTGGACCAGCTTGAACTGATCGACAGTGTCGCACCGCCAGCCCGCCGCGCGCCGATCCGCGTCTGCCTCGATTTTGATGCCTCGTGGAACACGAAGCTGCTCGGCAGCATCGGGGCCCTCCGATCTCCGGTGCACGAGCCGTCGGAGCTTCGCCGTCTCGCCGAGCGGGTGCTGCAGCGGCGAGGGTTCGAGCTCGTCGGGATCATGTCATACGAGGCGCAGATCGCGGGAGTCGGCGACGAACCGGTGGGGAAGCCGGCCAAGGGGATGCTGATGCGAACGATTCAGCGAAAGAGTGCCGCGGAGCTCGCCGATCGCCGATCCTCGGCCATCGCGTCCGTGCAGGCACTGCGGCCCCTCGAATTCGTCAATGGCGGCGGAACCGGTTCAATCGAACGCACGGTCGCCGAGGAATCCATCACCGAGGTGGCGGTGGGCAGCGGACTGTTCGGGCCGCATCTCTTCGACAACTACCGATCGTTCACTCCAGCGCCTGCGGTTGCCTTCGCGCTCGACGTCGTGCGCCGACCCAACCGTGACACCGCAACACTGCTGGGCGGCGGCTGGATCGCATCCGGCGTGGCGGGTTCCGACCGGCTGCCTCAGGTCGCGCACCCCGCGGGGCTCTCGTACGCGCCGCGCGAAGGCGCCGGGGAAGTCCAGACTCCGCTCATCGGCAAGGCCGCGAGAACCTTGGCGGTGGGGGACCGCGTTTGGCTGCGCCACACGAAATCGGGAGAGCCGATGGAGCACGCGAACGAAGTCGTGCTCGTGCGCGTCAGCGGAGAGAGCGGCGGACGAGCTACGGCACATGCGTCGCTGCCGACCTATCGAGGCGAAGGGAAGTGCTTTCTATGAGCGCAAAGTGGCGGAACTGGGCGCGCACGGAGAGCTCGCGACCGGTGCTCGAAATCGCTCCGCGAACGATCGATCAGGTCGTGCTCGCAGTGCAGCGCGCTCGGGAGACCGGCCACTCGTTGAAAGCGATCGGCGCCTCGCACAGCTTCACCGACATCGGGGCGACTGACGGCGTGCGTCTCAGCATGGAGGGCCTGCGGGGTCTCGTCGACGTGGATCTCGAGCGCGGACGCGTCACCCTCTGGGGCGGCACCCACCTCTGGGAGCTGCCATCGATTCTGGACCCGCTCGGCCTCGCGCTCGAGAACATGGGCGATATCGATCGCCAGACCATCACCGGTGCGACCTCGACCGGCACCCACGGAACCGGGATCGGATTCGGCGGCCTCTCCACCCGAATCGTCGGCGCCACCCTCGTCACCGGAACGGGTGAGATCATCGACGTCGATGAAGCGCAGAACCCCGAGCTGCTCCCGGCGATCGCCCTCGGCCTCGGGGCGCTGGGAGTGCTGCTGACCGTGACGATTCAGTGCGTTCCGCGCTTCCTGCTTCACGCGGTCGAAGCCCCGGCTCCGCTGGAAGAAGTTCTGGAAGGCTACGAGGATCTCAACCGAGCCGCCGACCACTTCGAATTCTACTGGTTCCCGCATACCTCGAGCACCCGCACCAAGACCAACACGCGACTTCCGCTCGACGCCGGAGCGAACCCTCTCGGCAGGATCTCACGATTCGTCGATGAGGAAGTCGTGAACAACGCGATGCTGGCCGCTGTGGTCGGATTCGAGCGGTTCGTGCCGCGCACCACGCCCAGCATCAACCGGGCGATCGAATCGATCTCGAGCAGTCGCGACTACTGCGATGTGTCCTATCGGGTGTTCATCACGAATCGCCGAGTGCGTTTTCGGGAGATGGAATATGCGCTGCCGTTCGAAGCGGTCACGACCGCGCTTCGGGAACTGCGGGAGCTGATCGATCGCAAGGGCTACCGGATCTCGTTCCCAGTCGAGGTCCGCTCCGCCGCGGCCGACGAACTGCTGCTCTCGACAGCGCATGGTCGGGAGAGCGGCTACATCGCCGTGCACCGCTACTGGCGCGACCCGGACGACGGCTACTTCCGCGAAGTCGAGGCAGTCCTGCGCGCGCACGACGGGCGACCGCACTGGGGCAAGATGCACACCCGGGATGCAGCATCCCTGCGTGACACGTATCCGGGATTCGAAGAGTTCCTCGCAGTACGCGACCGGCTCGACCCGGATCGAGTCTTCGCGAACGCATACCTGAATCGAGTGCTCGGAGACTGAACGCCCCCGAATTGATGGGCGGATCCGGCCCGGACTCACAGCGTTCTCGATACCTGGATAGATAGAATTTCAGCATGTCCGGCCTGGTTACCACCCTCATCGTTCTCGGTATCGTCGTGGTGCTCGCTCTCTACGTGTGGGCGACCTACAACTCTCTTGTCACGTTGCGCATTCGCGTCGACGAGGCGTGGAGCGACATCACCGTGCAGCTGAAGCGTCGGGCCGACCTGATCCCGAACATCGTGGAGGCGGTCAAGGGCTACGCGTCGCATGAGAAGGGCGTCTTCGAGTCGGTGACCCGAGCCCGTGCCGAAACGATCTCCGCGGAGACCCCCGGCCAGGCCGCCGTCGCCGAGGGGCACATGCAGCAGGCGCTGAAGAGCATCTTCGCGGTCGCCGAGGCATACCCACAGCTGCAGGCGAGCCAGAACTTCCTGCAGCTGCAGAGCGAACTCGTCGACACCGAGAACAAGATCCAGGCTTCGCGACGGTTCTACAACGGCGGGGTGCGCGAGTACAACACCAAGCTGCAGATCTTCCCGAACAACCTCTTCGCGCGGATGTTCGGCTTCACGGCTCGTGAGTTCTTCGAGGTGGAGAACCTCGCCGCGATCTCGGAGCCCCCGCGCATTCAGTTCTGAACCCAGACGCCTGTCCGAGCATAGACGGGAGTACTCGTGTACCGCGCGATCCGGCGCAACAAGATCAACAGCGCACTGATCATCCTGCTGTTCCTCGCGATCATCGCTGGCCTCGGCCTGCTGGCTTCGTACATATACGACTCATGGGCCATCGTGATCTGGGTGGTCGTGTTCTCGATCGGCTTCGCCCTCTTCCAATACTTCGCCGCAGGCAAACAGGCGATCAGCATGAGCGGAGCGCACCAGATCGCCGAGGCCGACAACCCGCGGCTGTACCGCATCGTCGAGAACCTCGCGATCACCACCGGCACGCCCATGCCGGAGGTGTACATCGTCAACGATCCGGCACCCAACGCCTTCGCCACCGGACGGGATCCGGAACACGCGATGGTGGCAGCCACTACCGGGCTGCTCGACCTCATGACCGATGCCGAACTCGAAGGCGTCATGGCACACGAGCTCGGACATGTGCGCAACTACGACATCCGAGTCTCAATGATCGTCTACGGCCTGGTAGTGGCTGTGGGAATGCTGAGCGACATGCTCGTGCGCATGGCCTTCTTCGGACGCAATAACAACAACAACCCGGTCGTGATGATCTTCGGGCTGGTCGCGATGCTCGTCGCACCCCTCGTGGCATCGCTCGTGCAACTCGCCGTCTCGCGACAGCGCGAATACCTGGCAGACGCGACCGCCGCAATGACCACGCGCTACCCGGAAGCGCTCGCGAGCGCGCTGCACAAGCTGCAGGAGCACGGCAGACCGCTGCAGAAGCAGCAGAGCAGCATGGCGCATCTGTGGATCGCCGATCCCCTGAAGCCCGGACTCATGCAGCGGCTCTTTGCGACTCACCCGCCCATCCCCGAACGTATCCGTCGGCTGCTGGACATGGGCGGAACCTTCTAACCGCCCATCCCTCGCCCG
>JBEBSS010000034.1:0-29832 GCA_040394175.1 Leucobacter soli
TCCGGTTGCCAGAACCCGATTCTTCGGCGTGTCGTTCGAAGATGTGTTCGAATCGGCGTATTGTCGTCCACAGGTGAATCCGGGTGTCGAATCCGCACAGATCCGCACTTCCGACCGAGAGTGTCGGGGGTGCGATCTAAGGTTCGAAGTACCGGCCACCAGGCCTTGTCGACGGTTCTCCGGTACGACAGCAGGTAGGCCAGCAACTCGGCGAGTTTCGCCCGAACAGAGGAGCCCCAGATGGCAGCGAACAAGGATCGTGAGAAGGCGCTTGAAGCAGCGCTCGCGAACATTGACAAGCAATTCGGCAAAGGCGCGATCATGCGTCTCGGCAGCACCGATCGTCCTCCGGTCGAGGTGATTCCGACCGGTTCGATCGCACTCGACGTCGCGCTCGGCATTGGCGGACTGCCTCGCGGCCGTATCGTCGAGATCTACGGACCCGAGTCCTCGGGCAAGACCACGCTTACCCTGCACGCGATTGCGAATGCTCAGCGAGGAGGCGGCATTGCGGCGTTCATCGATGCGGAGCACGCCCTCGATCCGGAGTATGCGCAGAAGTTGGGCGTCGACATCGATGCGCTGCTCGTGTCCCAGCCCGACACCGGTGAGCAGGCGCTCGAGATCGCTGACATGCTGATCCGTTCCGGATCGGTCGATCTGGTGGTCATCGACTCTGTGGCCGCGCTCGTGCCCCGTGCCGAAATCGAAGGCGATATGGGCGACAGCCACGTCGGACTGCAGGCCCGATTGATGTCGCAGGCGCTGCGCAAGATCACCGGTGGCCTGAACCAGACCAAGACCACCGCGATCTTCATCAATCAGCTGCGCGAGAAGGTGGGCGTGTTCTTCGGCAGCCCCGAAACCACCTCTGGTGGCAAAGCACTCAAGTTCTACGCCTCTGTACGTCTTGATATTCGCCGCATTCAGACGCTGAAAGATGGCACCGACGCTGTGGGCAACCGGACCAGGGTCAAGGTCGTCAAGAACAAGATGGCACCTCCGTTCAAGCAGGCTGAGTTCGACATCCTCTATGGGATCGGTATTTCTCGTGAGGGCTCGCTTATCGACTTCGGTGTCGAGCACGGACTCATCAAGAAGAGCGGCGCCTGGTACACCTATGACGGCGATCAGTTGGGGCAGGGCATGGAGAACTCGCGCCGCTTCCTCATCGCGAATCCGGACATCGCGGCCGAGATCGAGGAGAAGATCCTCGTCAAGCTGGGTGTCAAGCAGGGAGACGAAGCCCCCGCGATCGCCGCTGTCGACGACGATGCCGCGCGCATCGGTGCCTGACGAGATCGATCATGGCTGTTCGCTTTCTGCCTCCTCCCGTTGAGCACTCGCAGATCGATGCGGGCTCCGATCGCGACAACCTCGCCGAAGTCATCGAACTGCGCAGCAGGATCAAACCCGCGCCCGAGCTCCTACAGTCGGAGACGCCCGAGATGAACTCGGAAGGGCCGTCGGATTCGATACTCGGGGCGACCGAGGCCGATGGCACCCGTGCCGCAATGGACGACGCGGTGCGCTTGCTCGCCAGACGCGCACGGTCGAGCGGTGAACTCCGGAGAGAACTGCTCTCGCTCGGCCACGATCAGGTCGAGGTAGATGAGGTGATTCTCGAATGCGAGAGTCGGCTCTATCTCGATGACCTCGGTCTTGCCAGAGTGCTCACCGAGACCCTCCGAGAGCGCAAGCGGGCAAGCCGCAGTCAGATCCGTACGAAGTTGCGGGAGCGCCTGCTGCCCGATGGCGCGATCGAGGAAGCAACCGGCGAACTCGATGACGAAGAAGAGAACGATCTGCTGCGCGAGGCGGCGACCGAACGCGCGCGGAAAATGACTGGGCTCGACAGGCAGACCGCCGAACGTCGGTTGCTCGGCTTTCTCGCAAGGAGAGGATGGTCGGGGGAGCGCGCGGTGAGAGTGGCGCGAGAAGCGCTCGATCGAGACGCGAAACGGGGCCACTCCGCTCTCTCACGGGGTTCCGGGTCACGGCCCTCCGGGGCCGGCACTGTGCGCTTCCGCTGAGGCGTCACAAATCCTCGGTAGAATTTCTCCATGCCCTCCGCCGAAGCCACTCTGATCGCTCCGTCACCCGCATCCCTGCACGCGGACGGGTCGCCGCGCAGCTATACCGTCCGCACTCTGGGATGCCAGATGAACGTGCACGACTCCGAACGGCTCTCCGGCTCGCTCGAGGCCGCGGGCTACGTCGCTGCCGACACGCCGGAATCCGCGGACGTCGTCGTGATCAACACCTGCGCCGTGCGCGAGAACGCCGCCAACAAGCTCTACGGAAACCTGGGCCAGCTCGCGGCACGCAAGCGGAGCCGGGAAGGCATGCAGATCGCCGTTGGCGGCTGCCTCGCCCAGAAGGACCAGGGTGTGATCGTTGAGAAGGCGCCCTGGGTCGATGTCGTCTTCGGCACGCACAACATGGGCTCGCTGCCCGCACTGCTCGAACGGGCTCGCCACAATGCAGAAGCACAGGTCGAGATCCTGGAAGCCCTTGAAGTGTTCCCCTCGACGCTTCCGACGAAGCGGGATTCCGCCTCGAGCGGCTGGGTCTCGATCTCAGTTGGCTGCAACAACACCTGCACGTTCTGCATCGTGCCCTCGCTCCGCGGCAAGGAGAAGGACCGCCGACCGGGCGACATCCTCGCAGAGGTGCAGGCACTCGTGGACGACGGTGCCATCGAGGTCACGCTGCTCGGCCAGAACGTGAACACCTACGGCGTCGAGTTCGGCGATCGCCTGGCCTTCGGGAAGCTGTTGCGAGCTATGGGTGAGATCGAAGGCCTCGAGCGCGTGCGATTCACCAGTCCGCATCCGGCGGCATTCACGGAAGACGTGATCGCCGCGATGGCGGAGACCCCCAACGTCATGCCGACACTGCACATGCCGCTGCAGTCCGGCTCCGATGCCGTGCTCAAGGCCATGCGTCGCTCCTATCGGAGCAAGCGATACCTCGGGATCCTCGATCAGGTGCGCGAGCGGATTCCGCACGCGGCGATCACCACGGACATCATCGTCGGCTTTCCTGGCGAGAGCGACGCGGATTTCGAAGACACGATGCGGGTCGTCGAGCAATCGCGTTTCCAGAGCGCGTTCACCTTCCAGTACTCGATCCGCCCGGGTACCCCTGCGGCAACAATGGAGGACCAAGTGCCGAAGGCGGTGGTCCAAGAACGGTACGAGAGGTTGCTCGCACTCCAGGAGCGCATCTCGCTCGAAGAGAACCAGGCCCAGATCGGCCGCACGGTCGAGATCCTCGTCTCCGGCGAAGGCCGCAAGGACGCCGCCACGCGCCGACTCTCGGGGCGTGCAGAGGACAATCGTCTCGTGCATTTCGAGGTGCCGGAGCGTGCCCCAGAGCCGCGTCCGGGGGACGTGGTGACCGCCCGGGTGACCGCCGCCGCGCCGTTCTTCCTCATCGCCGATGATCCCGAAGTGTATTCCGTCCGACGGACTCGCGCGGGCGAGGCATGGGACCGTCGCCTGGCCGAGAGTTGCGGCGTGCCTGCCGCGCCCGCCGTCGGCGGCGCGCCCCAGTCGGTCGGCCTCGGCATGCCTTCGATCCGACCGCTGTGACCGAACCGCGGCTGTGGGCGATCGTCGGAGCCACGGGTACCGGCAAGACGTCCGTGTCTCTCGACTTGGCCGAGCGTTTGGCCGATCTCGGCCGCGATGCCGAGATCGTGAACGCGGACGCAATGCAGCTCTACCGCGGCATGAATATCGGTACCGCGAAACTCCCCGATTCCGAGCGTCGCGGCATTCCGCATTCCCTGTTCGACGCGCTGGACGTGACGGAGGAGGCGACGGTCGCCTGGTACCAGCCGGCCGCTCGCGCAGCGATAGCGGAGATCATCCGTCGAGGCAGACACGCGATTCTTGTGGGTGGGTCGGGTCTGTACGTGTCCAGCGTGCTGTACGACTTTCAGTTTCCGCCGCGTGACGAGTCTTTACGGAGTTCGCTCGAGCACGATCTCGAACAGGGCGGTGTCGAGCCATTGCTCGCTCGGCTCAGGATGCTCGACGCAGGCGCGGCGGACGCTGTCGACACTCGGAATCCGCGCAGAGTGGTACGTGCCCTCGAGGTCGCGATGCTCGGCGGCGACGCTCAGGTCACGCTCCCACGTACCCCTCGGACCTGGTTCGAGCGTACGAGCATCGTCGGCATCGCCTGCGAGCGTGCGGCGCTCGTCCAGCGGCTCGACGCCCGTGTCGGGGAGATGTGGCAGCACGGTCTCCTCCAGGAGGTGCAGGGCTTGATACCGCTCGGTATCGAACGCGGCAAGACGGCGAGCCGCGCGATCGGTTACCAGCAGGCGCTCGCACATGTGCACGGCGAGCTGCCCGAGCGGCAGGCGATCGAGCAGACCCAGGCGCTCACGCGGCGCTATGCGCGCCGCCAAGTCAGCTGGTTCAAGCGCTATCACGACGTGCAATGGCTCAGCCGCCCGGATGCGTTCGAGGTGGAGCTGTGAGCGCGACGCCAGATCCACGCCACGCGATCCGGATCCGAGAATTCGTGGATGCAGATACCGACTCGGTGGTCTCGCTCTGGGAGAGCTGCGGCCTGACGAGGCCGTGGAATGATCCTCGCGCCGACATCGAGCGCAGTCGTGAGGCCGGCACGCTTCTCGTGGCCGAGGATCGCGCCGCCGGCTGCGATGCGCCAGGAATCCTGGGCACGGTGATGTTCGGGTACGACGGTCACCGCGGATGGATGTATTATCTCGCAAGCGATCCCGGACACCGCGGAGAAGGCCTTGGTCGCGCGCTTGTGGCAGCGGCCGAACGGCGTCTGGAGGCGCTCGGCTGTCCGAAGGCGGAGCTGATGGTGCGGGGCGGTAACGAGATCGCGATCGGCTTCTACGAATCACTCGGGTACGAGCGCAACGACGTGTTGGTGCTCGGCAAGCGCCTCATCGAGGACTAACCGGACGCGCGACTCCTGCAGTATTCGCCGGGGCTACGGCCTGGGTCGTTGCCGCTTGCGGTAGCTCTCGATCCCGCTGACCCCTCCGGCGATTGCGCCGAACAGCACGCCGCAAATAGGCCAGATGATCCACGATTCGCCCCAGGCGTTGCCTCCGAAGCTCCATGCGAGGTAGACCGCGACGACGAGCGGCCAGTAGAAGGCTCCGATCACGCCGACGAGGCTGTGCTCGGAGTCGTCCTCCTCGTTCGGCTGGTTGCCTGTCTTGGCGAGCGTCTCGCTGACGGTGTTCGCCCAGGTCGCGGGGAGGAGGATCAGCAATCCGACGGCGACCATGAGGAGCGTGCCCGCCACGCCGAGCACGCTCCAGAACCCCTGCATGGGAGAGTGCTTCGGGATCAACGAGAGCAGCAGCACGGGGGCAGGGGAGAGCACCCAGCAGACGACCGCGAACTGCAGCGCCCTTATCCGCCCGCGTTCGTGCCGTTGCGCGAGATCCTGCACCCAGCCGGTCACCACCGGGTTTCGGCTGAACCGACCGTCTCTGAGGCGAGCGTAGGGAGTGAACTCCCGAGAGAGCCCGATGATCGTGACGACGCCGATCGCGACAATGACGAACAGCAGCAGCAGTCCGAGGAGCGCAGCCGTCTGCTGAGCGAATGGGAGCACCCCGGCCTCGGCTGCGGTGGGAAGCACGATGAGCGGGATCGCGGCGACGACGAAGAGCGCGACCGCGCTGCTGAGCCGGAACCGGGTGCGCTGCTGCGCCTCCGCGAAGCCCTTTGCCTCGTCCAAGGTGACCGGCTCGTATCGCGGTGCAGCGGCGGGTGCAGGCGAGGCGACCGGACCGAGCGTGGCAGATGCGGTTGGTGGCGCCAGCTCGGCCGTGATGCCGAGCACCGGAGCGAGCTCGTCGAGATTGCCGAAGTCGGTGATGACTTTGCCGACCGCCTCGTTGTGCGAGGCGCCCTTTGCGAGGAGGCCCTGGTAGGCGTCCTCCATCATCGCGTGCAACTCTGTCTTCGCCTCCAACATGCGTGGGGTCTGCGGGTACGGCGTGAACATCGTGTCGAGGTAGGCGTTGATGACGTTCATGAGTCGATTCCTTCCGTGAAGCGATCGATGATCGCCTTGGTGTCTTGCCACTCCCGAGTCTTGGCACCGAGGTGCTCGATGCCGTGCTCGGTGATCTGGTAGTAGGTCCGCGGCTTCCCGGACTCGGAGGTCCCCGGGTATGAGGTGACGAGTTCGGTGTTCTCAAGCCGTTTCACCGCGGAGTAGAGGGTCGTCTGCTTGATCGTGTAGTCGGCACCGGTCACCTCGCTGATCTGCTGGGCGAGCTCGTACGCATAGGACGGGGCGGTTCGCAACAGCGAGAGGATCATCAGATCGATGTATCCGCGGATGGCATCAGCGCTGATCATTCCGCCTCCTGGGTACGTGTGCTTGAATACGACGAACATAGTACGACAGACGTAGTACGTCAAGCGAATCGTCCGACCTCGGCGAGTCAAGCAAGCATCGACCGCGAATAGACTGGAGGGGTGACGACACTCAGCTTCGCCAAAGGGCACGGTACCGGGAACGATTTTGTGCTCTTCGCCGACCCCGACGGAGACATCCAACTCACGCCCGAACAGATTCGCATGCTGTGTGATCGGCACTTCGGCGTCGGCGCAGACGGAGTGATCAGAGCGGTCCGATCCCGCGCGCTCCCAGAGGGAGCTGAGATTCTTGCCGAAGAGCCGGCGGCCGAGTGGTTCATGGACTACTGGAACGCCGACGGCAGTGCGGCCGAGATGTGCGGCAACGGCATTCGCGTCTACGTGCACTTCTTGATCGAGGAAGGTCTGATCGAAGCAGAGCGGCGCGACACCATTCCGATCGGCACCCGAGCGGGCGTGAAAGACGTGCTGCCAGGGGCCTCCGGATATACGGTCGACCTGGGGCGCTGGCGCCTCGGCGAGGAGTACCTCGTGAACGCCAGAGGGCTCAGAATCTCTCGCCCGGGTCTCGGTATCGATCTCGGAAACCCTCACGTGGTGACGGTGCTGTCAGGCGATGCCAAGCTCGACCGACTGGAGCTCACCAGCGCTCCAGAACTCGCACCCCTGCCGGAGCACGGCGCCAACGTGGAGTTCGTGGTGCCCGAAGAACCGTTGCTGAAGGACGGCGTTGCTCGCATTCGCATGCGCGTGCACGAGCGCGGATCCGGTGAGACGCTCTCCTGCGGAACCGGTACTGCCGCTGCAGCGCTGGCGTTCAGGCACTGGGGCGGCGAGCAGATGCCGAACAGCTGGAGCGTCGAGGTTCCCGGCGGTAGGCTCGGGGTTCGAATGTTCCCCACAGAGGAGGGCGAGCACGTATCGCTCAGCGGTCCGGCAGAGCTCGTCTATCGGGGAACCATCGAGCTGGACTGACGGTGCAGCGCCTCGATGACGTGAAACCCCTTGTCGCGAGACGCACGGGTCACGGCGAGTTCGCCGAACTGCGAGGCGATCCATTTCTGCAGAGATTCGGCACCGAGGTGCTTCGCGACCACGAGATAGGCCGCCCCTCCGTTCATCAGACGCGGGAGCCAGAGCCGCAGCATCTCGTGCAGCGCCTCCTTGCCCACCCGAATTGGCGGATTCGAATGGATCGCGGCGAAGCGCAGATCGCTGGGCACGTCCTCCGGAGCCGCGACACGCAGTCGATCGAGCCCGAGCCGTTCGGCGTTTAGCTCGGTGAGTTCGCGTGACCGCTGGTTGACGTCGATCGCCCAGACGTCTCGACTGGGATCGTGAAGCGCAGCGGAAAGGGCGATGGGTCCCCAGCCGCAGCCGAGGTCGAGGAGCGGCCCGTGCGCCTCAGGCCCATCCGAGCGATCGCGCTGTTCGACGGTGCGCAGCAGCACCTCGGTGCCTCTGTCGAGGTGCTCGGGGCTGAAGACTCCGCCTGCAGTCAGGAGACGTCGCGGATGCCCCGCGAGGTTCACCTCGATCTCCCGCGGATGGAAGTCGCCGGAGGGGGACTCGCTGAAGTAGTGCTCGCTCACCCGTCAAGTATCTCAGGCGAGCGTGCCCCGACTGGGATGCGCTCTCGGTGAACAGGGTAGGCGCGCCCGCAGCCGCGACCTAGAATTGAGGCAGATGACAATGCAGCACGATGACAACCCGCAGGATCCCCGACGCGATTCCGGCGACGAGCACGGACCTTTCTCCTCGGACCCGCTCGAGCGCGTGCTCGAGCGCGCCGCGAAGTCGCGAACCGCCACGGTCATCCGTGACCTGAGCGGTGCACAAGCGCTCGGCGACGAAGCGCACGAGCTCGGAGGCGACGGCTTCGATGCCATCCGCCTGCAGCGAGAGGAGCGAGCATCGCTCAAGCGCGTTGTCGGGCTCTCCACCGAACTCGAGGACGTCACCGAAGTCGAGTACCGGCAGCTTCGACTGGAGAAGGTCGTGCTGATCGGGGTGTATTCGCAGAGCTCGAAGCAGGGGAGCGAGGACGCTGAGAATTCCCTCCGCGAGCTCGCCGCGCTCGCGGAGACTGCCGGCGCCGAGGTGCTCGACGGTCTGCTGCAGCGGCGCGCGAACCCCGACCCGGCCACCTACCTCGGCAAGGGCAAGGCGCAGGAGCTCGCCGAGATGGTGACGGCAGTCGGTGCCGACACCGTGATCGCCGACACCGAATTGGCCCCCTCGCAACGGCGAGCGCTCGAAGACGTGGTGAAGGTCAAGGTCATCGACCGCACCGCGGTGATCCTCGACATCTTCAGCCAGCATGCGAAGAGCCGTGAAGGCAAGGCCCAGGTCGAGCTCGCGCAGCTCGAGTACCTGCTGCCGCGACTGCGCGGCTGGGGCGAGTCCATGTCCCGCCAGGCCGGTGGACAGGTCGGCGCGGGCGGTGCCGGAATGGGGTCGCGTGGTCCCGGTGAGACGAAGATCGAACTCGATCGACGTCGCATCAACACGCGCATGGCAAAGCTGCGCCAGCAGATCAAGGGGTTTGCGCCGGCTCGAGAGGCGAAGCGCGCGAATCGCAAGCGTGGCGAGGTGCCTTCGGTCGCGATCGCCGGCTATACCAACGCAGGCAAGTCGAGCTTGCTCAACCGGCTGACCGGTGCGGAAGCGCTCGTGCAGAACCAGCTGTTCGCGACTCTCGATACGACGGTGCGTCACGCGGAGACCGCCGACGGCCGCCGGTTCACGTACGCCGACACGGTCGGTTTCGTGCGCAATCTGCCGCATCAGCTCGTCGAGGCGTTCCGGTCGACCTTCGAAGAGGTCGCCGACGCCGATGTGATCGTCCATGTGGTCGACGCGTCGCATCCCGATCCGGCCGCTCAGCTGCGGACGGTGCGTGACGTGATCGCAGAGGTCGACGCGCTCGCACTGCCGGAGATCGTCGTGTTCAACAAGGGCGACCTGATCGACGATACCCAGCGGTTGGTGCTGCACGGAATGGCCCCCGATGCGGTGTTCGTCTCCGCTCGCACCGGGGAGGGACTCGAAGAGCTGCGGACGAGGATCGCTGCGGCCCTGCCAGTTCCCGATCGAGAGGTGACCGTGACGGTGCCATACGATCGCGGCGAATTGATCGCCGAATTGCACGAGCGAAACCGCGTGCTCGACACCGAGTACGTCGAGGCGGGAACCCGAGTGCACGCCTTTGTCGGTGGGGAGACGCTCTCGAAACTCGAACCCTATCTCGTCCCCTGAGAAGGCGCCGCTTCATACGGAGTAACGTAGGGTAACGGTTCGACACCGTTGCGCGTTCCACGACGTTCGCTGATTACTCTCGAAGGGTTCACTGGAAGCACCGCCACCTCTGGCAGTGCGCACTCCCGAGCCACTCACGAAAGAAGCCAATGTCGCACCGTCGCCTCCTGCCCTCTGCAACGATCCTCGGATACCCCCGTATCGGTCGGCGCCGTGAACTCAAGCGCGCTGTCGAGAGCTACTGGCGAGGAGATCTCACTCAGGATCAGCTGCGTGCGGCGGCTGCCGATCTGCGCGCCGCGACTCGCGCGCGTCTCATCGAGTTGGGTCTGTCAGCCTCCGGCGGTGCGGTTCCGGAGAGCTTCAGCTTTTACGATCAGGTGCTCGATGCGACGCTCGCCCTCGGAGCCACCCCCGGTCGGTTCGCTGGGGTTGCCGCTCGCGCGGGATCCACTGATCTGGACCTCTACTTCGCACTCGCGCGAGGCGACAGCGAACATCAGCCGTTGGAGATGACCAAGTGGTTCGATACCAACTACCACTACAGCGTTCCCGAGATCGATGAGCGCACGCCGTTCCTGGCGAACCCGTCGGCGTTGATCGAGCAACTGCGCGAGGCGAGCGAACAGGGCATCGAATCGCGTCCGGTTCTCGTCGGTCCGGTGACGTATCTGCTGCTGTCCAAGGCGAGCGACGAGGCGGCAGGCGGGTTTGCGCCGATCGATCGACTGGACGACGCCCTCGCCGCCTACGGAGAGCTGCTGCGGGCGCTGGCCGCGGCAGGCGCAGGGTGGGTGCAGCTCGACGAACCTGCTCTCGTCTCAGACTCGCTCACGGTCTCGCGCGAAGAAGCCGTCGCGCTCGCGGAGCGTGCCTATGGCGTGCTCGGCGGTGCCGAGGATCGACCGCAGATCCTGCTGACCACGCCCTACGGGGACTCCTCGGGTGCTCTGCTCAGGCTCGCCGCATTGCCGGTGGAGGCGGTCCACGCGGACCTCGTGCGCGGGACGCTGCCCTCGGGCGCATTCACCTCGGGAGAGCTCGTCAGCGCGTTCTACCAGACGCAGTTCGTGGCGGGCCTCGTCGACGGCCGCAACATCTGGCGAACGGACCTGCGCGTGGCGTCCGCGGTCGTGCAGGATCTCAAGGTCGCCGGAATCGATGTGGTAGTCGGCACGTCCAACAGCCTGCAGCACGTCCCGCACGATGTGCGGGACGAATCGGCGCTCGATGAGCGCCTGAAGTCCTGGCTCGCGTTCGCGGACCAGAAGGTCGCCCAGGTCGCGATCCTCGCCCGTGGACTTGATGAAGGCACTGAATCGATCGAGCCGGAACTCGCCGATACCGAGCGGGCGCTGTCCGACCGCGCCGCAGCTCCTGGGGTGCGGGTGGACACGGTCCGGGCACGGGTGGGCGCGGTGACCGAGAGCGATCTGCGTCGGGTCGGCGAGCAGGATCGCCGGGATGCTCAGCAGGCCCTCGGCATTCCGAAGTTCGCGACGACGACGATCGGCTCCTTCCCGCAGACGGTCGAGATCCGTAAGGCCCGCGCAGCCTTCGGTCGCGGTGAGATCGATGCTGCCGCATACGACGGCTTCCTGCGTGCGGAGATCGAACGGGTGATCCGCCTGCAGGAGGAGATCGGGCTCGATGTGCTCGTGCACGGAGAGGCCGAGCGAAACGACATGGTGCAGTACTTCGCCGAGCATCTCGACGGGTTCGCCGTCACGGAGCACGGCTGGGTGCAGAGCTACGGCACCCGCGCGACTCGTCCCTCGATCCTCTGGGGGGATGTCTCCCGGCCGGCTCCGATCACCGTCGCATGGTCCGCATACGCTCAGTCGCTCACCGAGCGCCCCGTGAAGGGCATGCTCACGGGCCCGGTCACGATCCTCGCATGGTCCTTCGTTCGCGATGACCAGCCCCTCGGCGACACGGCGCAGCAGGTTGCGCTTGCGCTGCGCGACGAAATCGATGATCTCGTCGAAGCGGGCATCAGCATCGTGCAGGTCGATGAGCCCGCGCTTCGCGAGCTGCTTCCGCTCGACGAGGACCGGCAGTCCGCCTACCTCGACTGGTCCGTGGGTGCGTTCCGCCTCGCGACCTCGGGTGCGGCGCCCGAGGTGCAGATCCACACTCATCTCTGCTACTCCGAGTTCGGCGAGATCATCGACGCCGTCGACGGACTGGACGCCGATGTGACGAGCATCGAGGCTGCCCGCAGCCGCATGGACGTGGTGCAGCCCCTCGGCGACCACGGATACTCGCGCGGGATCGGCCCTGGCGTCTACGACATTCACTCGCCCCGAGTGCCGAGTGCCGCGGAGCAGGCAGAACTGATCCGGATCGCTGCGGGAAGGATCCCGGGGGAGCAGCTGTGGGTGAATCCCGACTGCGGCCTGAAGACGCGCGGTTACGAAGAGACCGTCGCAAGCCTGCGCGGGCTGGTGGAGGCGGCTCGGACGGTTCGCGCCGAGCACGTATGAGCGGGCCCTGGCCGAGCGGTGGCGCGCTGCCGACGGAACCGGTTGGCTCGCTGCCGAGACCGGGTTCGCTGCAGCGGGCAGTGCTCGATGCGGAGACCGGGCTCCTCAGCCTCGATGCACTCGAGGCGGCGCAAGAGGATGCGGTCAAGGACACGCTGGACCGCATGACGGCGACCGGATCCCCGCTCCTGAGCGATGGCGAGCAGCGGCGGCAGAGCTTCGCGAGTTACCCGCTCGGCACATCGATGAACGACGGCGGGGTGCATGCCGGCCCGGTGTTCGCGGTGTTCGCCGATGGACATCACCGAGTCGTACCGAGTCTGGCGCGCGGGCCGTTCCGTTTTCGAGGGTGGGCGGCCGATGACGTCGCCAGGGCACGGGAGCTTACCCCACTGCCCCTCAAGCAGGCCGTCATCTCCCCGTCCATGCTCTCGCTGATGGTGCCCGATGAGGGGTTGGGCGACTATTCGCGGGCGCAGTTCCTCGACGATGTCGTGGACGGGTGCACCGAGGACATCAGGAGGTGCTTCGCCGCGGGCGCGTCGAGGGTCACGATCGATTTCACCGAGGGCAGACTCGCGCTGCGCGAGGATCTTCGCGTCCCGTGGGCCGGGCCCGAAGCGCTTCGAGGGTTCATCGACCTCATCAACCGCGTGCTGGGTGGACTGCCGCGGCAGATGCGCGCCGCGGTCGGCGTGCATACCTGTCCGGGGAACGACAACGACTCGGCGCACAGCGCCGACGTCGACTACGCGGAGCTGCTGCCCGAGCTCTTCCAGATCGAGGCCGGATACTTTCTCGTGCAGGCGGCTGGAGAGCGTGAGCCTGATCGAGTCGCCAGGCTGGTCGGAAGACAGCTTCGGAACCGCTCTGCGGAGGCAGGCGCTCCGCCGAGGGTGCTGCTCGGGGTCACCAACCCCACGAACCCCAAGTTGGAGACGGCTGAACAGGTGCGGGATCAGCTGGTCAAGGCCTCGCGTTTCATTTCGCCGGAGTTGCTCGGATCCACCGACGATTGCGGCTTCTCACCGTATCTCATCGACGAGAAGCCGAGGCATGGCTCACCAGATTTCGCACGAGATGTGGCGTTCGCGAAGATCGCGGCACGCGTGCGAGGGACGCTGCTTGCTGCCGAGGAACTGAGCGGGGCCGCCGCGTGAATGCCCTGCTGCTCACCGGAAGCGCTGCGACCAGGGCCAGGTTCTCATTCGAGGTGTTCCCGGCCCGCTCGGGCGCCGCGGCGCTCGCGCTCGGCAACGCAGTGCAGCACCTCGCGGCGATGCGGCCGGACTTCATTTCGGTGACGTACGGTGCGAACGGATCGAATCGAGACGCTTCGCTGGATCTGCTGCGCTATCTCCGTGATCATAGTGATGCGCTGCCGTTGGCTCACTTGACCACGGTGGGCGAGGATCGAGGGGCGGTCAAGGCGGCGATCCACAGCATGATGGATGTCGGGGTGCACGACTTCCTCGCGCTCCGAGGCGACCCGCCGAAAGGGCTCGGCGAAGCGGACCCGCAGGTGGCGGGATCGCTCAGCTCGCTCGAGCTGGTCCGTGTGATTTCGGAAGCCAGATCGGAACGCCCTGAACTGACGAGCGTGGGCCGCATCGCGGTGGCCGCGTATCCGAACGGGCATCCGCTCTCGCGTTCCAGAGAGGCGGACATCGACTGGTTGATCGCCAAGCAGGAGGCAGGCGCTCAATTCGCGATCACGCAGCTCTTCTTCCGTGCTGAGGAGTATCTCGACTTCGTCTCGGATGCCCAGGGGCGCGGGCTCATCATCCCAGTGCTTCCCGGGCTCATGCCCGTCTCCACGAGTGCGCAGCTTCGAAAGGTCGCTTCGCTCGCAGGTCGTCCTGCCCCCGAGGAACTGATGCGGGAGATGGACGCATCAGGAGGGTTCGCTCCCGAGCTGGGAGTCGCGCACGTCGTCGAGCTCTGCAGGGAACTGCTCGCCGGTGGCGCGCCTTCGATACATCTCTACACCTTCAATCGCCATGAGCAAGTGCTCGCGGTGCTCCGAGAGCTGGAGCTGCTCGAACCCGCGGAGGTCTAGGGACGCCTAGACCGATCGGAACACCGCGACGACCTTGCCCAGCACCTCGGCATGGTCGCCGAGGATCGGCTCGAACGCGCTGTTGCGGGGGAGCAGCCAGGTGTGCCCGTCGCGACGGCGGAACACCTTCACCGTCGCTTCGCCGTCGAGCATCGCAGCGACGATATCGCCGTTCTCTGCGTCGCGCTGCTGACGAACGACGACGAAGTCGCCGTCACAGATGGCTGCATCGATCATCGACTCCCCATAGACCTTCAACATGAAGAGCTGGCCCTCGCCGACCAGCTGCCTGGGGAGCGGAACGATCTCTTCGACCTGCTGCTCGGCAGTGATCGGCACACCGGCGGCGATGCGGCCGACAAGCGGCACATACGCGGTTGCATCAGGCTGCACCGACGGCGCATCGGCCAGTGCCTGCGCAGTGCTTGCGAGCTCCGTGAGCACTTCGAGCGCGCGGGGTCGGTTCGGATCGCGCCGGATATGGCCGGCGAGTTCGAGGCGACTCAGCTGGTGAGTGACGCTGGAGAGGGAGGAGAGCCCGACGGCATCTCCGATCTCGCGCATGCTGGGCGGGTAGCCTCGACTTTCGACCGAGCGCGAGATGAACTCGAGAATCGCTTGCTGCTTCTCTGTGAGCGGCTTCGGGGGTCTGCTGCCAGTCTGTGCAGTCATCGTCTCTTCTTTCGCTCGTGCGCCAGTGCTTCTCGATGCGCTGATCCCGGGAGTTGCGTGTGCGTCTCGGTGATCATCGAGATAGCGATACTCGTCACTTCGCACTTTCGTTCGACGCTCACACTCTCGGATTCCAAGTGAACCTGAAGGCCGCGGGGGTCAATGTCGGTGGTTGGTGGTTCAGTGTCTCGTAATCGAAACACTAGCCCCTGTGTTCGAATCAAGGCAAAGATTTGTTCGAGTGTCGCGCGAAATAGTTCGTGTGCATGTTCGAATCAGGGGTTGCGGTTTCGTTCAATCGAAGATAAATTCGAAACAGATGTTCTAGTCGCCGTGGCGAGTGGGGGCATCGCAAGCCAAGGAGGACATGATCATGAGCGCATCGATCACCACCATTTCCACTCCGCTGACGAGCCCGCTTGCTCGAGCAGTCGCCCCGGAGTCGCGCGTCGCCGCGCAGATGGCTGCCGCTCCGGGCCGCACGAGACTTCGCCTCACTCGTCGAGGCCGTGCGGTGTTCGGCACGCTCGCGACCCTTGCCGTTGTCGGCATCCTCGCCGTCGCCGCAATGTTCAGCGGATCTCAGGCGATCGCGACTGCCGACGCGGGCAGCAGCGAGTTCGGCTACATCGTGGTTCAGCCCGGCGCCTCCCTATGGCAGGTGGCGAGTGACATCGATCCCAGCGTTGATCCTCGCGACTTGGTTGCCGAGATCGTGCGCTTGAACCAACTCGACGGCTCGGGCGTGCAGGCAGGCCAGCCGATCGCGGTTCCCCTGCGGTATTCAGATGCGCCCGGCGTTGTCAGCGCCTCCGATCTCGGAATACAGCGCTGACGCCCACGCCTTTGTCTGCAGTCGAGAGACGAGCATGCGGCACGGCCTAGACTTGATCCGTGACCCGTCTCAGTGACCTTCCCCTGCGTTCGAATCTTGTCGGCAAAGAGCCCTATGGGGCTCCACAGGACCCGGTTCCCGTAAGTCTGAATGTGAATGAGAACACGCATCCTCTCTCCGAAGTTGTCGTCGATGACATTGTCGCGTCCCTCGCCGAGGCGGTTCGCGGAGTCAATCGGTACCCGGATCGTGAATTCCTCGGTCTCCGAGAAGCGCTTGCCCGGTATCTCGGTCACGATTTGACCGCCTCGAATATCTGGGCGGCGAACGGCTCAAATGAGGTGCTGCAGCAGATCCTGCAGGCATTCGGTGGTCCGGGACGCAGCCTGCTCAGTTTTACCCCGACCTACTCGATGTACCCGCTCCTCGCCGATGGAACCGATACCGAGTGGATTCCGATCCCGCGCCCAGCAGACTACGCCTTGACTCCTGAACTGGTGGGCGATGCCCTCCGCGAGCACCAGCCGAGTGTCGTGATCCTCTGCGGACCGAATAATCCGACCGGCACCTCGCTCGACCTCGAAGTGATCGAGGCAGCGTACGAGTCCTTCGACGGCATGCTGATCGTGGATGAGGCCTACCATGAGTTCGATAGCGAGCACCGGAGTGCATTGGAGATGCTCCCCGGTCGCCCCCGCCTCATGGTGTCGCGCACGATGAGCAAGGCATTCGCCTTCGCGGGCGTGCGACTCGGCTATCTTGCCGCCGATCCAGCCGCTGTCGACGCGCTTCGACTCGTTCGCCTGCCCTACCACCTCTCCGCCCTGACGCAGGCGGCTGCCTCCGCCGCGCTTCGGCACTCGACCGAGATGCTCCGAGCAGTCGACGATATTCGCGCACAGCGCGATCGTCTCGCAGGCGAGCTCGAAGGCCTCGGGTACTTGGTCCACCCGTCCGGATCGAATTTCCTCCTGGTCGGCGGGTTCTCGGACCCCGAAGCTACCTTCTCGGCGCTCCGGGCCGAAGGCATCCTCATCCGCAACCTCAGCATCCCGGGTCACCTGCGCCTCACCGCTGGGACCGAGACTGAGACGACGCTGCTTCTTGGCGCCATTCGGGCACTCGGACCGGGCGGGGCCCGCGCTTAGCCCACTGCGACCCCAAACGCGAGCCCGATGAGGTACGTGGCCGCCATCGTGGCCGAACCCATCAGCACGTTGCGCAGGATGGCGGGGAGGGCAGGAGCCTTGCCGAGGCGCGCGCTGATCCAGCCGGTCAGGAACAGGCCGATGACGACCGCCGCCGCCGTCGCGATCATCGCATTGCCGATCGGCAGGACGATCATGATGAGCGGGATCAGCGCACCGACGGTGAAGGCGACGAACGATGACAGCGCTGCCAGCCAGGGGCTGGTGAGTTCCTCTGGATCGAGACCGAGCTCGACTTCGGCGTGCGCAGCCAGTGCGTCATGCTGCGTGAGCTCCACTGCCACCCGACGGGCGAGCTCGGGTGAAAGCCCTCGCTTCCGATAGAGTCCGGTCAGTTCGGCGAGCTCCGCCGCCGGCTGCTCCTTGAGTTCGCGGAGCTCGTTCGCGATGAGCGCCTTCTCGGTGTCGCGCTGCGTGCTGACGGAGACATACTCGCCGCCCGCCATCGAGAACGCCCCTGCGACGAGCGCCGCGATACCCGCGGTGGCGATCGCGGGAACATTTCCAGGAGTTGCGGCGGCGACCCCCACTACCACCCCTGCCACGGAGACGATGCCGTCATTCGCACCGAGTACGCCGGCGCGCAGCCAATTGAGCCGCTGCCCGACGCTTCCCTCCTCGTGCACCGAGTGCAGATGGTCGAAGGCGGAGTCGAGGTTGGCGGGTTCTGTGCTCATGGGTTCATCATGAACCCGGAAGCTGCGCCGCACAAGCAAGGTACGGCTGCACTTGTCCGAAACCTCAGTGGAAGCTGAACGGTTCGACGAATTCTCCTGAATGCGTGTCATAGCCTGGAGAGCATGACTACGCCTCCCGAAGCCATGCCAAGGTACCTCCTCGAGCGAAGGCTGCGGCGCTCGCGCGGCTTGAACCTCGTGCTCGGAATCGTTGCGATTGCGGGCATGGTCTTTGGAGGCCTTCAGTGGGGCATGGCTCAGGAGGCGAAGCCTGCGGCGCATCGGGACTCTGCCGCCCCCGTTGCGGGAAACGGCAGCAGTTCGGCGTCGGAGTTCTCCCACGTGCGTCGCATCGACGGAGACCCCATGGCGATCGGCGCCATCGACGCGCCGGTCGTGCTCAGCGAATGGCTCGACTTCCGCTGCCCGTTCTGCGCCGTGTTCTCGCGGGATACGATGCCGCAGCTCCTGAGGGAATACGTCGATGCCGGAAAAGTTCGGATCGAGATGCACGACGTCGCATTCTTCGGTGAGGAATCGATCCGCGCCGCAGCTGCGGCGAGAGCCGCGGGAGAGCAGGGGAAGTACTTCGAGTTCGTGAGCGCCGTGTACGCGGCCGCGCCGGAGAGCGGGCATCCCGAGCTTCCCGCCGAGGAGCTGATCGAGTTCGCGAGAATCTCGGGCGTGCCCGACCTCGAGAAGTTCAGGGCGGACATGGAGCGCGACGACCTGATCGCCGCCGTGCAGGAGAGCACCGCGCAGGCTCAGCAGATCGGCGTCTCAGGAGTGCCCTTCTTCGCGGTCGGCGAGCAGGCGTTCAGCGGTGCGCAACCCATCGAGAGCTTCCGGCAGTTCCTCGATCAGCAACTCACCCTGGCCGAATCGTGAATCTGAGCCTGCTGGGAGCTTTTCTCGGCGGTATCCTCACCTTGCTGAGCCCGTGCTCCGTCATGCTGCTCCCTGCGTTCTTCGCCTACGCGTTCACCAGCCCCCGGGCGCTGCTCGCGCGCACCGCAGTGTTCTTCGCGGGATTGGCGACGGCGCTCGTGCCGCTCGGAATGCTCGCGGGCACCGTCGGGGCCTGGGTCAACCGGTTCCGCTTCGAGGTCGTGACGGTCGCTGCCGTGGTGGTCATCGTGCTGGGACTGGTGATGATGCTCGGCGTGCCGGTCCCCGGTCTCGTCCGGCAGCGCGGAGCGCGGAGCGCCTCGGTTGTTTCCGTGTTCGCGTTAGGAACCGTGTATGGACTCGCGGGAGTCTGCGCGGGACCGCTGCTCGGAGCCGCCCTGACGTTCGCGGCATTCGGGGGGAACGCGCTGTTCGGCGGCCTCGTGCTGCTCGTCTTCGCAGCCGGAATGGTGCTGCCGCTCCTGCTGCTCGCGCTGCTCTGGAACCGGCTACCGGTCGTGCAGCGCCTGGTTCGCCCGAGAGAACTCATGATCGGCACATGGCGCAACTCGTGGACCAACGTGATCGGCGGTGCGTTGACCGCGGGCATCGGCATACTGCTCCTGGCTACACGCGGCACCACGTCACTCGGGGGTGTCCTCGGCGCCACCGAGCAGGCAGGCCTGGAAGCGCATGTCATGCGTGCGACCGCAGGTGCGCCGGACTGGCTCGTGATCCTCATCTTCGTGGCGCTCGTCGTCGTCTGGATCGGCGTCGCCGTCATACGCCGAAGCGCGACTCCCGCGAAAGGCTAGGATTGTGATCATGTCTCACGCTCCCCGCATCGCGTCGCTCGAACGAGCCACGAGCGAGTCTCAGATCCACGTCAGCGTCAACCTCGACGGCACCGGCGAAGCCGATGTCGAGACGGGCGTCCCCTTCTTCGACCATATGCTCACGGCTTTCGCCCGTCATTCGCTGACCGATCTCACGGTGCGCGCGAGCGGGGACGTGCATATCGACGTGCATCACACCGTCGAGGACACCGGGATTCTGCTGGGTACCGCGCTGCTTGAGGCACTCGGGGACAAACACGGCATCAGCCGCTACGGTGATGCATTCGTGCCGCTCGACGAGGCGCTCGCTCAGGCCGTGGTCGACATCTCTGGCCGACCTTACCTCGTGCACAGCGGCGAGCCGGCCGGGTTCGAGTTCCATCTGATCGGCGGCCACTACACCGGAAGCATGGTCAGGCACTTCTTCGAGGCGCTGACGCTGAATGCCCGGCTCACGGTGCACCTGAGGCTCATCGAGGGGCGAGATCCGCACCACATTGCCGAAGCTGAGTTCAAGGCGTTCGCGCGCGCATTCCGCGAGGCCAAGGCCCTGGATCCCCGTGTCGTCGGCGTGCCGAGCACGAAGGGTGCGTTGTGAGCGGACCCGCAGCGGCCCGCAAGTTCGTCGCGGTGCTCGACTATGGCTCCGGAAACGTGCATTCGGTGGTCAAAGCACTCGAAGCGGCCGGCGCCGACGTCGCACTGACGAGCGACTCCGAAACCGTGATGCGCGCGGACGGGTTGCTGGTGCCTGGCGTCGGTGCGTTCGACGCGGTCATGCAGCAGTTGCGCGCCGTTCGAGGCGACGAACTCATCGATCGGCGACTCGCAGGCGGGCGGGCGGTGCTCGGCATCTGCGTCGGCGAACAGGTCATGTTCGAGCGAGGCGTAGAGCACGGCGTGGAGAGCGAAGGACTCGGACAGTGGCCGGGAACCGTGCGAAAGCTCGATGCCGAGCGCCTTCCGCACATGGGCTGGAACACGGTGGAGAGCCCCGATGGATCGGTGCTGTTCGCCGGGATCGAGCACGAACGCTTCTACTTCGTGCACAGCTACGCTGCCACAGAGTGGTCGATCGCCGGCCGTACCGAATCGACGAAGCCGCTGGTGACATGGTCCGTGCACGGCGAACGATTCATCGCCGCAGTCGAGAACGGCCCGCTCTCCGCCACACAGTTTCATCCCGAGAAGTCGGGGGAAGCGGGGATCCGCCTGCTCCGCAACTGGGTCGAGTCGCTGTAGGCGACGCGATCCTCGAAACGACAACGAACCCAACCACCCAGCCAAAGGAAACAGCGCCCGATGACCGAACTCAGCACTCAGCCGAAGCTCGAACTGCTGCCCGCCGTTGATGTCGCAGACGGAAAGGCCGTGCGCCTCACTCAAGGCGAGGCGGGCACCGAGACCAACTATGGCAGCCCGATCGATGCGGCGCTCGACTGGATCGAGCAGGGCGCAGAATGGATCCATTTGGTCGATCTCGACGCTGCGTTCGGACGCGGCAGCAACGCAGGCCTGCTGCGCAAGGTGGTCAAGCAGTCCAAGCGAGTCAAAGTGGAGCTTTCCGGCGGAATCCGCGATGACTCGAGCCTCGAAGCCGCGCTCGACCTCGGAGCAACCCGGGTGAACCTCGGCACTGCAGCGCTCGAGAATCCCGAGTGGACCCGTGCCGTGATCGCGCGCTACGGCGATCAGATCGCCGTTGGCCTCGATGTCCGCGGTGAGACGCTCGCGGCGCGCGGCTGGACCGAGGAGGGTGGCAACCTCTGGGAGGTACTCGACCGGCTCGAGGACGCAGGGTGCCCGAGATACGTCGTCACCGACGTGACCAAGGACGGCACTCTGCGCGGTCCCAACGTCGAGCTGCTGAAGCAGGTATGCGCGCGCACGGATCGTCCCGTGGTCGCCTCCGGCGGGGTCTCCAGTCTGGACGACATCGCCGCGCTGCGCGAGCTCGTCTCGTGCGGCGTCGAGGGCGCGATCGTCGGGAAGGCGCTCTACGCAGGCGCGTTCTCGCTGCCTGCCGCACTCGACGTAGCCGGCAGGTAGCCTCCGACCGGGCAGGCGGGCGAGCGATGGCGATCAAGAAGCTGCCGTCAACTGGCGACGCACCGAGGACTACGGGTGCGCCCGCGAGCCTGGTCGCAGGCGGTGCCGCCGACTCCGCGGGCTTTCCCTGGGCCGGACGCACCTTTGAGCACCACGAGACGGCTTTCGCTGGAGACGACGGGGCGACGCCCGAGGCGCTGACCGCGGGACTGCGGCGGTTGCGAGACTCCGCAGAGAATGCTCGAGGGTCCGCCTCAGGATCCTCCGAACTCGCGGACCTCGCGCGTGTTCACGCCGATGCGCTGCTCACGCTCTCCGGGTGCCGGGTCCTGATCCCGTTGCTCGCGGAAGCCGGAGATCTGGGGCGCACGCCCGAGGGACGGCTCGTGGAGAAGACGCAAGAACTCTCCATCGTGACGCTTGCGGCGCCCGACGGTCGGCGCGTGATGCCCGTGTTCAGCTCGGTCGATACGATGCGGGCATGGAACCCGGAGGCTCGTCCGATCCCCGTTCCGATGCCGCAGGCTGCGGTAGCCGCTGCACAGGAGCAGACCGATCTGATCATCGTGGACCCGGGGACCCCTCAGTCCGAGATCGGTGTGCGCCGAACCCAGCTGGAGGCGGTGGCGATGGCGCGGCGCGCGGTGCTTCCGTGGGCGGACGGTTCGGTCCGCGATGCCTTCGAATGCTCCGTCGCGGGAGATTCACGTGTGAAGCGCGTCTCCCTCTTGCCCGGCGACCCCGAAGGGCGGCTTCTCGCTCCGGAGCTGGACGTCGTGCTCGAGCTCGAATCCGGACTCGAGCAGGACGCGCTCGGTGAGATGCTCACCGCGTTGCAGCAGCGGTGGGCTGCCAATGCCGCGATCGCCGAACGCGTGGACTCGCTGAGGATCCGGCTGGTCCGATCCTGACGAGCGTGGTCAGCGAATCGAGTTGCCCATCCGGGTGACCGCTTCGGTAAGCACCGCTTGAGAAGTGGCGAAGTTCAGTCGAACGAACCCTTTCCCGCCCGTTCCGAAGACGTGACCGGAGCTCAGTGCGACCCGTGCATGATCGAGGAAGTGCTGGGCGGGCCCGGAGAGGTCGCTGACGATGGCGAGTTCTCCGCTCTCGACGGCGTCGTCGTCGAGGCCGAGAGGTCGACAGTCGATCCACGCGAGGTACGTCCCCTGAGGCGCACGGTATCGTGCCTCTGGCAGGTGTTCCTCGAGAAGCCCGCCGAGGAGGGTGCGGTTGCGATCGAGGTCGCCGAGCAGTGCATCGAGCCAGTCCCTTCCATCGGTGAGTGCTGCCGCGTGAGCGATGATCCCGAGATGGCTGGGGCCGTGGCTGACCTCCTCGGGCATTCTCCGCAGATCGTCGACGGCCTCCGGTCCCGCGATCGCGAGCGCGGCTTTGAGCCCGGCCAGGTTCCACGCCTTGGACGCGGATGAGAGCGCGAAGCCGTTCTCCGACCCCGCCACGCTCAGGTATGGGGTGAAGGTTGCGCCGGGGAGGACGAGGGGGGCATGGATCTCGTCCGCCACGACGCGCACGCCGTAGCGACGGGCGAGCGCCGCAACCGCCTCCAGTTCAGCGCGCGTGTGCACGGTCCCGGTGGGATTGTGCGGGTTGCTCAGCAGGTAGGCGATGGAGCCGCCCCGTGATGCTGCCGAACGGAATGCCTGCTCCAGCGCTTCGAGATCGAGTCTCCACTCGGCATTCAATGGCGCTTCGAGCACGTGACGCGAATCATGCGCGATGAATGCGTAGAACGGTGCATAGACGGGATTGTTGACGACCACGGTATCTCCCGGTTCCGTGATCAGCCGGAGTACTTCGACGACGCCCATCATGACATCCGGGACGATTGCGGTGTGCGCGGGATCGAGAGTGTGCCAGTTCCACCGATCCGCGGCGAAGGAGCTGAGCGCTTCGCCGAGGGGGTTGCCCGATGGGTATCCGGTGTCGCCGTTCTCGATCGCGGCAAAGAGCGCTTCTTTGACCGCGGGCGCCTGCATGACGTCCATTTCGGCGACCCAGAGCGGAAGCACGTCGTCGGGGTGCGCGCGCCATTTCATGCTGGTGCGTGTACGGAGCTGCTCGAGTGAGAGCTCTTCGAGCGGGTGTGCCTGCAACTTCGATCCCTTCGTCCGGAGGAGACGGTACTCCTCAGAGTAGCTGCCGAGCGCGCGGGTCACCAGAGGTTCAGGAGGACCACATATACCGTCGTTCCGGCGAAGATGCTGAGCAGCGCCCTTCTCCCCACGAAGAGGTGCGTGATGACGGTCACCGCGGAAGCGATCGCGAGAATCCACAGCTTGCCGGGGCGCGCGGAGATTTCGCTGGCGAGCATGAAGATGGCGAGGATCACCAGCAGTCCGGCGGGCATCCACTGCCCGAGTGCCTGCACGAACCTGGACTTGCGCAGGGGTTTGAGAATGGCGAATGGCAGTGCCCTGAGCAGCACTGTGATGACACCACCGATCGCGACTGCGGCGATCATGTACCAGACACTAGGCATCGGGGTGCTCCTTCGCGGCCGACCGTTTCGCCCAGAGGAATCTCGCGATCAGTGTGAGCGTGAATATCGCGAGCGCCGCCAGGAGTGCTGCGTGGGGGAACGCCACCATTGCGATCGCGATGGAGAGACCGGCGAGGATCACCGAGGGGATCTCGCGACGGGAGCGCGCGGCGTCGAGCGCCATCACGATGAAGAGCGAGACCAGCGCGAATTCGAAGCCCTCGATCGGTTCTGGGAGGAGCGAAGCGACGGAGACCCCGACGAGCCCGCCCCCTACCCAATAGGCCTGCATGAGGAGTTGCCCGGTCAACATGCGCGACGAGGTGAGTTTCTCCGGCGGCATGAGCACGTAGGTGGCGTAGGCTTCGTCGATCATGGCGTAGATCGAGTAGGCCCGTCCGATCCCGGGCTTCACGACCTGGATCGGAAAGCTCAGCGGGTAGAAGACATGCCGGAAGTTCAGTGCGAACACCGTTGCGGCAATGGTGACCAGGGGAGTGGCGGCGGCGATCATGCTGACGAGCAGCAGTTCGACGGAACCCGCGAAGATACCGATCGACAGTGCCGGAGCGAGCCACCAGGGCAGTCCGGCCTGGATCACGAGAAGGCCGAGGGCGACACCGAGGGGAAAGATCCCGATGCCGACTCCCAGAGAATCGACCGCTCCTCGTCGGACCTGCTCGCTCCGGGGTGAGGGGGCCGGCGAGCGATCGCGTCGGGGCGCGTTTGCGGCGGACGGTGGGGTGAAATCGGGCACCTCACAATAATGCCGCATTCCGAAGGCAATATGCATGCAAAGATAGGCGAGACTGCGTGATTTTGTGCAATGATATTTGCATGGATGACTTGGACCGCGCAATAATTGATGAATTGCGAGAGAGTGGTCGGCTGAGCAATGTGGAGCTCGCAGCTCGCGTCGGGCTTACTCCAGGGCCCTGTCTGCGTCGCGTCCAGCGGCTGGAATCCGACGGTGTCATCCTCGGATATCGCGCGATCATCGATCCAGTGGCGACCGGCCGGGGCTTCGAAGTGCTCGTCGATCTCGACCTGACGAGTCAGGAGGCCGGCGTGGTGGAAACGTTCGAATCGACGGTTGCGGCACTCGATGAAGTCATCGAGTTCAAGCGGCTGTTCGGCCGCCCCGACTACTTCCTGCGCGTCGCGGTGAGGGACATTGCGGCATACGAGACATTCCTCACGCAGAAGATCATGCCGATCCCCGGACTGGGCACCGCGAGTTCCCACTTTGCGATGAAGAACATCGTGTCGATCGAGGGGTAGCGTTCGCAGCGTGTGGCGGCTCTCGGCCGCCTGCCGGGCGGAGGGGAGCGCCGCTCAGATCACCGATCCGGTGTACTTCTCGCCGGGGCCTTTGCCCGGCTCGTCGGGAATCGCCGATGCTTCGCGGAATGCGAGCTGGACCGAGCGAAGACCGTCGCGCAGCGGCCGGGCGTGCGAGTCGCTGATTTCCGGTGCGCCGGCGGTGATGAGACCGGCGAGGGCGTTGATGAGCTTGCGAGCTTCGTCGAGATCGGTTTCCTGCTCGGGGTCGTCTGAAAGCCCGCACTTGATGGCGGCCGCACTCAGCAGGTTCACTGCCGCCGCCGTGATGATCTCGACCGCCGGAACCTCAGCGATGTCACGCGCAGCGCTCTGTGCGTCGGCGGGTTCTGAGATCTGCTGCTCGCTCATCTGAAATTCCTCTTTGTGCTCGTAATCTTGCGTGGTGGTCTGAGTCTTGCTAAGATTCTAGAGGTTCACGGCATCTCGCCGGGAACTTGCAAGTGGAGATACTCCCACCCGCCGCCGACATACAGGCTACCGGGTAGTTGGCACCCCGTTTCCCTGGGTTCAGGAAAACAGCTCGATGAAGGGTGCGGAACAGCGCGTGCGTGGTTCCTCGATCTGTGCTTGCAAACGAACTGAGTTGCAGACGCCCCAGGGTGTGCCGCACATGTGATCTGAAGGAGCCGGCGATCAGCGATCCCCGTACCAACGAACGAATCAACGCCAAGGAAGTGCGTTTGGTCGGTCCCAGCGGCGAACAGGTCGGCGTGGTGCCGATCGCTACCGCTCTGCGCCTCGCCGCGGATGCCGATCTCGACCTGGTCGAGGTCGCCCCGAACTCGAAGCCGCCCGTCGCCAAGATCATGGACTTCGGCAAGTTCAAGTACGAGGCTGCGCAGAAGGCCAAGGAAGCCCGTCGCAATCAGGCGAACACGGTGCTCAAAGAGGTTCGGTTCCGCCTGAAGATCGACACGCACGATTATGAGACCAAGACCAAGCGCGCCATCGGGTTCTTGAACCAGGGCGACAAGGTCAAAGCCATGATCCTCTTCCGTGGCCGCGAGCAGTCGCGCCCCGAGATGGGCGTGCGCCTCCTGCAGCAGTTCGCGGAAGACATCGTCGAGTTCGGAACCGTCGAAAGCGCGCCGCGCATCGACGGACGCAACATGGTGATGGTGATCGCTCCGCTCAAGAACAAGAGCGAAGCGAAGGCGGAGCAGAATGCTCGCCGCGCCGAGGAGAAAGCCACCCGCCGAGCCGACAAGCCTGGCGAGGCAGAGGTCGAAGAGGCCGAATAGACCAACGGTCACCGGTGTGCACCGGTGCAACCGTCGTACACACGTAGTCGCTCAGGCGACGCGCACCACAACAAGGAGATAGAGATGCCTAAGCAGAAGACCCACTCGGGGGCGAAGAAGCGGTTCAAGGTAACCGGCAGCGGCAAGCTGATGAAGCAGCAGGCTGGTATGCGTCACAACCTCGAGGTCAAGGCCTCGAAGCGCAAGCGCCGTTTGAACGCTGATCAGGTGCTTTCGGCTGGCGACGTCAAGCAGGCCAAGAAGCTGTTGGTGCGTTAAGCACTGCCCACACGCTGAGAATTTTTGTAAGGAAGAACTGAAATGGCAAGAGTAAAGCGGGCAGTCAACGCCCACAAGAAGCGTCGCGTTATCCTCGAGCGCGCCGAGGGCTACCGCGGACAGCGTTCGCGCCTCTACCGGAAGGCGAAGGAGCAGGTCACCCACTCGCTCGTCTACTCGTACAACGACCGTCGGAAGAAGAAGGGCGACTTCCGCCGCCTCTGGATCCAGCGCATCAACGCCGGGGCCCGCGCGAACGGCCTGACCTACAACCGCCTCATCCAGGGTCTCGGCCTTGCCGGTGTCGAGGTTGATCGCCGTATGCTCAGCGAACTGGCGACCAACGAGCCCGCTTCGTTCGCCGCACTCGTCGAGGTCGCCAAGAAGGCTCTGCCCGAAGACGTCAACGCAGCGAAGACCGCCGCGTAGGCGACATTCTTTCAGGAGCAGGGATCGCTCACCGTACACGGTGGCCGGTCCCTGTTCTGCGTTTTGACCGCGTGCCCGATGAGAGTGAAGGTGTGACTGTGATCGAGAACCCGAAAGCGCCCAGGGTGCGCCGCGTCGCGGGACTTGCCCGGAAGAAGGAGCGCCTTGCGACCGGACAGTTTCTGGTCGAGGGCCCTCAAGCGGTCCGCGAGTTGCTCCTGCACTCGCAGGACCGGGCCCAGGTCGTCTACGCGACCACGGGCGGGGAATCGTGGCAGTTCGAGATGGATCGCCTCGCCGACGCGGCGGGCGTCGAGATCGTCCGCGTGACCGACGAGGTGCTCGCGGCGATGGCGGAGACCGTGCAACCGCAGGGCGTCATCGCGGTTGCCAGTATCGAAAGCGCGATTCTCGAAGAAGCATTCGCCGGTGCGAAGCTGGTCGCGATACTGCACGAGGTGCGAGACCCGGGCAACGCGGGCACCGTTCTGCGTGCTGCAGACGCCGCTGGTGCCGATGCCGTGATCTTTGCGGGGGAGAGCATCGATCCATGGCATCCGAAGGTTGTGCGCTCGACCACGGGTTCGCTGTTTCACCTCCCGATCGGCATCGCACCGACGCTCGACGACGCCATCGATGCGGCTCGTGCCTCGGGGCTGAACGTGATCGCCGCGGACGTGCACGGAGAAGATCTGAGCGTTGAGGATTCCGAGCTCTCGGCCCCCACCGCCTGGGTGTTCGGAAACGAGGCGCGCGGACTGAGCGAAGCGGATCGCAGCCTCGCCGACCGCGCGCTCAGACTGCCCATCTACGGCAAGGCAGAGTCGCTGAACCTGGCGACGGCGGCGAGTGTCTGCCTTTACACGACGGCCTTCTCGCAACGGCGCTGATCTTCGAGGCACCGTCCTCGACCTGTCGAGACGCTCACCAGGGAACGAGGATCGGACGTGGCCGCAGATACCGAAGCGGATTGACATACGCTCCATCGACTCTCACCCCCAGATGCAGACACGTGGCTGCGCAGTGCCCTCCGCTCGCGGTCGTGCCCAGGGGAGCGCCCCTCGGGATGTCGCTTCCTTCGGCGAGTTCGCTCGTTACCGGTTCCAGGGAGAGCACGATGCGCTCGTCGACGGTGATCGAAACAACGGGGCGATCGACGACCGTGCCGATGAAGGAGACCACGCCGTCCGTGGGTGACACGACGACCTCGCCTGCGGCTGCGGCGATGTCGATTCCCCGGTGCCCGGATCGATACTCACCATTCGGGAGATGGAACGGGGTGCTCACTGCAAAGGAAGCGCCGAGGGGTGAGAGCCAGCGGTCCGATTGAGACGGGCGCGTCAGCGATGATCGTTCGACGGCGGATCCGGTCAACGGGAGGAGTGCTGCGGTGACGAGCGCGAGGAGCGCGCGAATGAGCGTTCTGCGAGGAGGATGCATGTGTCAGAGAGTGACACGATCCAGGCGTCAAACAGATCTTTCTCACAGAGCGTGAGTGATCGTTGCGATTCTCCTGCTTGTGGGCGACGAATGGCAGCCATGCGGGCCGGATGGGGGGAAACGCCGCGCGGCGATCGGCACGTGTGGCGGTAAAGAGATGCTAGACTGTCAGGGCATCTCGAAAGAGGTGACTTCGCGTGCCCGCGCGGTGCAATACGCACTTCGGTAGGCCGCCAACGGTCCGAGGGGCGAACGGTGAGAACCGTGAGTTTCTCGGTGGCGACTTCCGGGCACCAGGTTTCGGAGCATTCGCTCTCGAAAGACAACCGCAATCGCGTGCGTTCCTCGTGCGCAGAACAGGAGAACGGCCATGGCCGTCGTTACCATTCGCCAGCTGCTCGACAGCGGTGTGCACTTCGGACACCAGACCCGTCGCTGGAACCCGAAGATGAAGCGCTTCATCTTCACCGAGCGCTCGGGCATCTACATCATCGATCTGCAGCAGTCGCTGCACTACATCGACGAGGCGTACGAGTTCGTGAAGAACACCGTCGCCCGTGGCGGCAACATCCTCTTCGTCGGCACCAAGAAGCAGGCCCAGGAGGCCATTGCCGAGCAGGCCGACCGCGTCAACCAGCCCTACGTGAACCAGCGCTGGCTGGGTGGTCTGCTGACCAACTTCCAGACCGTCACCGGTCGTCTCGAACGCATGAAGGAACTGGAGCAGCTCGATTTCGAGGGCGGCACCAGCGGCTTCACCAAGAAGGAACTGCTGCTCAAGAAGCGCGAGCTCGAGAAGCTGCAGAAGTCGCTCGGCGGCATCCGCCACATGACCAAGACTCCTTCGGCGCTCTGGGTGGTCGACACCAAGAAGGAGCACCTGGCAATCGACGAGGCGAAGAAGCTGGGCATCCCCGTCATCGCCATTCTCGACACCAACTGCGACCCGGACGAGGTCACCTACCCGATCCCGGGCAATGACGACGCGATTCGTTCGGTCGCGCTGCTCACTCGCGTGATCGCCGACGCCGCCGCCGAGGGGCTCATGGAGCGTCACCAGAAGCCCGCCGAGGGTGAGGGCGATGCCGCGGAGCCGCTCGCCGAGTGGGAGGTCGAGCTGCTGAACGCAGACCAGGCCGAAGCCGCTGCTGAGGCTCCCGCTGCCGAGGCTGCCGAGACCGAGGCTGCCGAGACCGAGGCTCCCGCAGCCGAGTAATCTCGGTTGCTTCCACG
>JBEBSS010000035.1:0-29790 GCA_040394175.1 Leucobacter soli
GCGCCTCAATAGCGCTCAGCGGGGCGGCGCGGCCGTTCAGGGGGCAAAAGCGGTGGGGTGCCGTTCTCGCGCGGGCTCGATCCATCCCGTCTGAGGTGGTTGAGCGTGATGCTCTGCGGGATACGAGAAGCGGGCCCGGACAAGAGTCCGGGCCCCCTTCTCGTATCGGCGTGGATCGTCTGCCGACTACTCCTGGGCTTCCGTGGAGGCAGCTTCGACATCGGCAGCGAGGGTGCCGAGATACAGCTCGATCACCTTCGGATCGTTCGCGAGTTCGCGACCCGGGCCTTCGTAGGCATTTCGGCCCTGATCGAGCACATAGGCCCGATCGCAGATCTGCAGGCATCGACGTGCGTTCTGCTCGACCATGATGATCGTCACGCCGGTCTTGTTGATCTGACGGGTGCGAATGAAGGTCTCGTCCTGACGCACGGGGGAGAGGCCGGCTGATGGCTCGTCGAGCAACAGCACTTTCGGGTCCATCATCAGCGCGCGCGCCATGGCGACAGACTGTCGCTCACCACCGGAGAGCGAACCGGCTCGTTGCCTTCTCCGGTCGGCGAGCATGGGGAAGAGGTCCCACATCTCAGCCACGCGCGAACTGAACTCCTTCGGTTTCAGGAAGAGGCCCATCTGCAGGTTCTCTTCGATCGTGAGCGACGGGAACACGTTGTTCGTCTGCGGCACGAATCCCACGCCCTTGCGAACCAGTTGGTTCGTGTGGAGGTTCGTGACGTCCTCGCCGTCGAGCCGCACCGCACCCTCTCTGATGTTGACCAGTCCGAAGAGCGCCTTGAGCAGCGTCGACTTGCCTGCGCCGTTCGGGCCGATGATACCGATGAGTTCGCCCTTGTACGCCTCGAGCGTGCAGCCGGTCAGAATATTGATGCCTGGCAGGTACCCGGCGGTGAGGTTGTCCGCCTGGACCACGAGCTTCGTGTCGTTCATCGGGTCTCCTCGATCTCGTCGGCGATTTCCGTAGCGATGGCCCGCATGAAACCGGTGTTGATTGTGTCGTCGTCTCCGAGATCCTTGTCGTGATGCGCACCGAGATACGCATCGACGACGGCTTCGCTCGTCATCACCGTGTGCGGCAGGCCCTCGGCGATGATCTCGCCCTGCGCCATGACGACCACCCAGTCGCTGATATGACGGACCATATGCATGTCGTGCTCGACGAACAGCACCGTGGTGCCTTCGTCGCGCAGGGCCTGAATGTGATCGAGCAGGCTCTGGGTGAGCGCGGGATTCACACCGGCCATCGGCTCGTCCAGCATGATCATGGCGGGGTTCGACATGAGCGCGCGTGCCATCTCGAGCAGCTTCTTCTGCCCTCCCGACAGGTCGCCGGCCATGTCGTCGATCTTGGCGTCGAGCTTGAACCTCGCGAGCAGTTCCTTTGCGCGGAGGATGTTCTCGCGCTCGCGAGCCTTCCAGAGCGGGGGAATGAGCCCCACGAAGAGGTTTTCGCCTGGCTGATTGTTCGCACCGATGAGCATGTTCTCGAGCACGGTCATGCGCGAGAGCGCCTTCGTGAGCTGGAAGGTGCGCACCATGCCGGCGCGAGCCGCCTGAGACGCACCTGTTCGTCGCAGATCCTTGCCGTTGAACGACCACTTCGCGTCGCCGCCACCGATCATCTTCTGCGCGTTCGACGGCTGATCGAACCCCGTGATGAGGTTGAAGAACGTGGTCTTCCCGGCCCCGTTTGGGCCGATCAGGGCCGTAATCGCGCCGCGTGGCACTTCGAGATGGGTCACGTTCACCGCGGTCATTCCGCCGAACCGGCGTTCGATCCGATCCACGGTGAGGATCGGATCCCGCTTGGGCACACCCGGCACCTGATCAAGGGTGCCGAGCTCGGCGCGGAGTGCTTCGCGATCGTATGGATACCCCTCGATCGGGGTATTGGTCAGGGTCACTGCATCAGACATTGAACGACAGCTCCTTCTTGTTCCCGAGGATGCCCTGCGGTCTGAACACCACCAGCAGGATGAGCGAGAGGCCGATGAGCACCCACGCCAGCTGTTCCGTCTGCTGCGTGTTCAGCAGCGATGAGGGGATGAATTCTCCTGCGAGACTCGTCAGGACGAGACGCACGACGAAGAAGAGGATGCTGCCGAGCAGCGGGCCGAAGATCGTCGCGGCACCGCCGAGCAGCACGATCATCCAGAGATTGAAGGTCATGGGACGACCCATGGAGTCCGGCTGCATGGCCGCGGGCAGTGCCATGACGATGCCGCCGAACGCACCCATGATGCCACCGAGGATCAGCGCCTGCAGCTTGTAGGCGTACGAGCTCTTGCCGAGGCTGCGGACCGCATCCTCGTCTTCCCGAATGCCCTTCAGTACTCGCCCCCACGGGCTGCGGATGAGCAGCCAGGTGATGAGGAGGAACAGTGCGACGAGCCCCCACGCGACGATCCTGGTCCACCAGTCGTCGACGCCGGTGTTCGCGTAGGTCAGGCCGAGAATCGTCGTCTTGCCCTCGGGGAGGGGGGAGAGCTCGGTGAACACCGGCCGGTACTTCTGTCCGGGAATGCCGCTCGGTCCGCCGGTGATGTCTTGGAGCACCGCCAGTTTGACGACCATGCGAAGGACCTCCGCTGCGGCGATCGTGACGATCGCCAGGTAGTCTCCGCGCAGTTTCAGCGTGGGGATACCGAGAATGATCGCGAACACGACGGCAGCTGCGATGGATACTCCGATTGCGGCCCAGAAGCCGAGTCCGAAGTAGGACACCGATACGCCGAAGCCGTAGGCCCCGACCAGCATGAAGCCGGCTTGGCCCATGTTCATGAGGCCCGTGAAGCCGAAGTGGATGTTGAGCCCGATCGCGGCGAGTACGAAGGCCGCGGTCGTGGGTGCGATTGCAACCTGCAGGATGCTCTGCAGGAGTTCAAACCAGAAATCCATGATGTGCTCCTAGCCGATCCGCTCTTTGCGGCCAAAGATGCCCTGCGGACGAACCAGCAGGATGAGAATGAGAAGGAGTAGCGCGGTCGCATACTTGAGGTCGCCGGGGAGCCAGATATTGGTGAGCTCCACCATCATGCCGATGAGCATTGAACCGACGAAAGCACCGAACGCGGTGCCGAGACCGCCGAGCGTGACCGCTGCGAAGAACATCAGCAGCAATTGGCCACCCGTGAACCAGTTCAGTCCGTTGAAGACGAGGCCGAGGAACACGCCGGCGAGGCCCGCGAGCCCACCGCCGATGATCCAGACGATGTTGATGACCCGATCCACATCGATGCCAGAGGCCTGGGCGAGCGCCGGGTTGTCGCTGATGGCTCGAGTCGCCCTGCCGAATCGCGTATACATCAGGCCGAGACCGACCGCGATGATCGCGAGCAGCGAGATGCCCATCGCGATGTAGGACTGCACGGTCAGGGTGACCCCGAAGAACGTCCAAGTGGCCGGTGTGCTCTTGTCGATGCGGATGACGCCGGATCCCCAGAAGAACTGGAAGAGATACTGCATCGTGATCGAGAGGCCGATGGAGACGATCATGAGCTGCATGAGGCTGAGCCTCTTCTTGCGCAACGGTTTCCAGAGGACCTTGTCTTGCGCCCACCCGAAGCCCGCCGATACGACGACTGCCAGAAGGCCCGCGACCCAGAGGTTTCCGGTGATCCCCATGAACAGCGCGGCGAGCAGCCCGCCGAGGGTCACCATCTCGCCCTGGGCGAAGTTGGAGAGTCCCGTGGTGCCAAAGATGAGGGAGAGGCCGAGCGAAGCGAGCGAGATCAGCAGACCCATTCTGAGGCCGGACACGAACTGCTGCCAGAATCTCGGCCAGCTGAAGGAGTTGGCGGACTTCGTCGATTCCCCGGCGCTCTCTCCGCCTGTCGCGGAAGAGCCGCCTTGCGCTGCCGACTCATCGTCGGTGAGGGGGAACAGTGCGCTGGCTTGATTGTTCAGCTGCACCTGCACTTCGCGGCTCTCCGCGCTCTTGAAGAACTGGCCGTCGGGCAGGCTGCTCTTCTCGACGGAGACGGTGTAGTCGCCGGCCTTGGTGACCGCGAAGACCCACCGTCCTTCGCTATCGGTCTCGACGGTCTGGTCTTCGCCGCCTCCCTTGATGGTCAGCTTGATGCCGACCGCCGGATCACCGCTGCTGGTCTTGATCACCCCCTGCACGCACCCCGTGCTCGCATCGGGCGTGCATTCCGCGGCGTGCGCGGGTCCCGAGGGGAATATGCCCAGAAAGAGGGCGAGTAGTAATCCGAGTAGCAAAGCAACGCCGAGTGGGCGTTTGGTGCTTACCGATATGGCCGTTGTACGGGTCACGGTACCTCCAGAGGTATCGCTCCGGGGCCTCTTTGCCCCGGCGCTTGAACGTCTTGATCGTAGCGGAGTCTGAGAGTCCGATGTGTGAAAACTGACGTTTAGGGTTCCGTTCGTAACCAAACCCTGATCAATTCTTGAGGTTGTCGATAGATGTATAAAATTTTGGTTCCCTCGACACCTCGCCGAAGCACGCCCGACCTCTAAGCTGGGAGGCATGGCAGAGCGTTCGTGGTCGTTTTCACACCTGTTCCGAAACGTCTTTGGCGGCAGTGAGCCGATCTCCGACGACACCTGGGACGAGCTGGAGACTGCGCTTCTGGGCGCCGACTTCGGGCCCGATCTGACCGACTCGATCCTGGACCAGCTGCGCGACGACGTCGATCGCCACCGGGTCACGGAGGTCAAGGAGCTGCGACGCATGCTCCGCGAGTTGCTCGAAGAGCGCTTGGCGGCATTCGACCCCACGCTGAAGCTCTCCGAGCGACCCTCCGTGATTCTGGTGGTGGGGGTCAACGGCGTCGGAAAGACCACCACGATCGGAAAGTTCGCGAACTACCTGCGGAGCTTCGACAAGCGAGTGCTCGTGGGGGCCGCAGATACGTTCCGTGCGGCGGCGGTCGAGCAGCTCGCCACCTGGGCCGAACGAGCCGGTGCCGACATCGTGAAGCCGCAGCAGCAGGGACAGGATCCGGCCTCGGTCGCGTTCCAGACGGTCGAGCGCGCCAAGACCGAGAACTACGACATTGCGATCATCGACACCGCGGGTCGACTGCAGACCAAGGGCGGGCTCATGGACGAGCTGACCAAAGTTCGGCGAGTGATCGAGAAGCAGGCGCCGATCGCCGAGGTCCTGCTCGTGCTCGACGCGACGACGGGCCAGAACGGCCTCGCCCAAGCCGAAGCCTTCATCGAGCACGCGGGGGTCACCGGGCTTGTGCTGACGAAGCTCGACGGCTCGGCGAAAGGCGGCTTCGTGCTCGCCGTTCAGCAGAAGACCGGGCTGCCCATCAAACTCGTCGGTCAGGGCGAGAGCATCGGGGATCTGACGGGATTCACCCCCCACGTCTTCGCCCAGCAACTCGTCGGCTAGGGCGCATCGGCGGCTGACGAAACGCAGAGTCCTCTCGGCATGCCCGGTGCCGGGACGCAAGCTGTGCTGCGCTGCTCCTCGCGTATCCGTGCCCTCATCTTCTCCGCACAACCGTCGGTGGGGCGATCCTCGACCGAAGAATCTACGAATCCAGTGCAAAAACTATCGCTTTCGGCGAAACACCCCACACTGCTCGTCGAAGAGGAGTAGACCAGAGGCAAGGCCAGACGGCCGGGCCAGAAGCGCGACCGCCGAGCCGGATCAATGCCCCACATCAGGGCAGCATTCGAGAAAGGCAGTACATTGCAGAACGTCACCGTGCTGGGAACCGGCGTGCTCGGCTCGCAGATCATCTTTCAGGCCGCCTATGCGGGCAAGCAGGTCGTCGCATACGACCTCACGGACGAGATCCTCGCAAAACTCCCGGAACGATGGGACTACCTCAAAGCCGCATACCGGAGGGATGTGGCGGCGGCGACCGAGCAGAAGCTCGATGAGGCGGTGTCGAGGATCCGCGCGACCTCTGACCTCGCCGACGCGCTCGCGGAAGCCGACATCGTGATCGAGGCCGTTCCGGAGCGCCTGGACATCAAGCAGCAGACCTGGGAGCGGGTCGGCGAACTCGCACCCGAGAAGACGGTCTTCTGCACGAACTCGTCGACGCTGCTCCCGAGCGACATCGCACCGTTCACCGGTCGCCCCGGGAGGTTCCTCGCCCTGCACTTCGCCAACGAGGTGTGGAAGTTCAACACGGGCGAAGTGATGGGACACGCCGGCACGGATCCCGTCGTCTTCGAGCAGGTCGCGCAGTTCGCAGCGGAGATCGGCATGGTGCCGATCCGCGTGCACAAGGAGCAGCCCGGCTACGTGCTGAATTCGCTGCTCGTGCCGCTTCTGAACGCCGCCTCCGCCTTGTTCGTCAAGGGAATCGCGACGCCTGAGGACATCGACAAGACCTGGCGCATCGCGACTGGCGCGCCCTCGGGACCGTTCCAGATCTACGATGTGGTCGGAATGATGACTCCGTACAACTTGAGCAAGGACAGCGAGGATCCGGTGCAGCGCGAGTTCGCCGAGATACTGAAGCGCGATTACATCGATCAGGGCTACCTCGGAAAGGGCTCCGGACGCGGCTTCTACGACTATCGCTGAACGCGGGTGTCGCCGAACGCGCGCCCGCCGATGCCCGCCCGAGAGTCGTCCGCATCTGGGAATCTGGCGGTCCGCCCGCCTCGTCGTCGTCTGGGGCATGATCGCGCCGCATCGAGAATTCCTGCGTGAGCGTTCGCTCAATTCTGCCGGTTGCCCGGCAACTGCGCGGTAGGCTGTTCTCACTATGGCTACTTTCGGAAACCTCTCCCAGCGGCTCACCGACACCTTCAAGAATCTTCGCTCGAAGGGCAAGCTCTCGGCTGCCGACGTCGACGGCACCGTGCGCGAGATTCGGCGTGCCCTGCTCGAAGCCGATGTCTCGCTCGACGTGGTCAAGGACTTCACCGGGAAAGTGCGCGAACGCGCGCTGGGAGACGAGGTCAACAAGGCGCTCAATCCCGCCCAGCAGGTAGTGCAGATCGTCAACGAGGAACTGGTCGAGATTCTCGGCGGCGAGCAGCGCCGACTGCAGTTCGCGAAGCAGCCGCCGACGGTCATCATGCTTGCAGGTCTGCAGGGTGCCGGCAAGACGACGCTCGCGGGCAAGCTGGCGAAGTGGCTGAAGGATCAAGGGCATACGCCGCTTCTCGTCGCATGCGATCTGCAGCGGCCGAACGCGGTGACCCAGCTCGGAGTGGTCGCCGAGCAGGCGGGCGCGGCCATCTACGCCCCGGAGCCGGGCAACGGCATCGGAGACCCCGTCAGGGTTGCCAAGGACGGCGTGGCCGAGGCCAGGGCGAAGCAGCACGACTTCGTGATCGTCGACACCGCCGGTCGCCTGGGTGTGGACGCCGAGCTCATGAAGCAGGCGAGCGACATCCGCAATGCGATCGATCCCGACGAGGTGCTCTTCGTGATCGACTCGCTCATCGGGCAGGACGCCGTCGCCACGGCGAAGGCCTTCCAGGAGGGCGTCGACTTCACCGGTGTCGTGCTGACGAAGCTCGACGGTGATCAGCGAGGGGGCGCTGCCCTCTCGATTCGAGGCACGACCGGACGGCCGATCCTGTTCGCCTCGACGGGCGAGGGCCTCGGAGACTTCGAGCCCTTCTACCCGGATCGCATGGCCAGTCGCATTCTCGACCTCGGCGATATTCTGACGCTCATCGAACAGGCGCAGCACGCCTTCGACGAGGACGAGGCGCGCAAGGTAGCCGAGAAGATCGCAACCGAGTCGTTCACGCTCGACGACTTCCTGAAGCAGATGCAGCAACTGCGCGGCGCGGGCTCCATCAAGAAGATGATGGGCATGCTGCCCGGCATGGGCAAGATGAAGGATCAGCTCGAGAACTTCGACGAGCGCGAGATCATTCGCACCGAGGCCATCATTCAGTCGATGACCTCGGCGGAGCGGCAGAACCCGAAGATGCTGAACGGCTCGCGTCGGCTCCGCATCGCGAAGGGTTCCGGCACCACCGTCACCGAGGTGAACTCCCTGGTGCAGCGTTTCGAGCAGGCCGCGAAGATGATGAAGACCGTCGCAAAGGGCGGTGTTCCGCAGATCCCCGGAATGGGTCCGATGCCCGGGATGGGTGGCGGCTATGCGGGGAAGAAGAAGCAGCAGGTCAAGGGCAAGGGTGCGAAGCGCTCCGGCAATCCGGCGAAGCGTGCAGCGCAAGCCGCCGGCCAGCAAGGGACTCCGACTCCGGCCGGCTCAGGTTTCGGTATCGGCTCTCCTACGGGAACGACCGGTACGGAGCCGAGCGACGCCGATCTTGCGAAGCTGCAGCAGATGCTCGGCGGCCGAGGCTGAGCCCGAGATGCATCGTCGCATCGGTGGTCGGGCCGAGACCGCGGCCCGTGTGGGACGCCGCCGATGGTGAAGATCCGCCCCGACGAGCGACTCCTGCAGTTTCGGGGTGAGTGGCCGCAGCACGTGGGCTGGGCCGAGGTGCGCGCCGAGGATCCCGAAGCGTTCCGCATGGCCGCGCGAGGGGGGTGGCTGCTCGCGGCCGCCGTGCCGACGACGCTGCTCTGGACGGCCTTGTCGATGGAGGCGCCGTTGGCGATTTCGCTTCCTGCCTGGATCGATTGGATCCGGCCGTTACTCTTCATGGTCGTGCTGTGGGGCGGGATCATGCTCTGGATCGGCGGCCTCATCATGGTGTCGATGCCCGGGGACGCGAGGCGCGCGATTGCGATCCGGCGTTTCGCCGAGGCGCGCGAGATGCGCTTCTCCCGTTACGGATTCGCACCTCCGAGGATCGGCATCATGTTTGCCGAGGGGCGGGGTACCCCGCTGCCGCGACGCGTGCGTGAGCGAAACGCGGCTGCCGTCGGAACCTCGAACGATCCATCGAAGGCATCGCTGTTCCGCGCGGAGTTCGCCCTCTGGACGGGCGGACTTGCCTACGAGCCCGAACTGCAGATCGCCATTGCGAGCTATTCGGGAAGCAAGAGCGACCCGAAAGGACCGCGCAATGCGTTTCGCTACCTGACGGCACGACTGCCGCGGGAGCTGCCGCATCTGATGATCGATTCGTTGCAGAACGGGAGACTCCGAAGCTTCTTGCCCGGCACCGAGCGGATCAGTCTCGAAGGCGACTTCGATCGGTACTTCTCCGTGCATGCGCCCGAAGGCTACGAGCGCGATGCGCTCGAGCTGCTGACTCCAGACGTCATGGCCTGCCTCATCGACTACGGGCGCTCATGGGATATCGAAGTGGTCGAGGATCGCCTGATCGTGGCTTCGAGCAAGGTGCGAAGCTGGACCGATCGTTCCGAGATCACTGCCCTGCTGCGGTTTGCCGAATTGATCGGAGGGGAGTTGGGGCATCAGGCGGCGACCTACTCCGATCCTCGTGCGAATCGTCCGCGGAGCCAGGTCGCCGCGCCGGGCAGGAGACTCCGGCTCCGTTCGGCGGCCTGGACGACGGCGATCTTCGTCCTCGTCGTCGCTTCGCTGCTGGCCTTCCCGCATCTGCTCGGGTGGTTGCTCGATCGCTGACAGCGGGTGCTGCTCGGTCAGAAACGCCGAGACGTGCGGGCGAGCGGGCCCTTCGTTCGGCCGGTTGCCACGCCTCCGCCGGGCAGGTTCCCTACGTCAGTCCCTGGTCGAACTCCTTGGCGAGCGAATCGACGACAGCGATCAGCGCCGAGGGGCCGGCAGCCGCCCCGCCGAACTGCTCGTAGAGGCGCAACTGTCGCTCCGCGCTCGTCGCCCCGTTCAGCATGTGGGCCACGTGCGCAAGCTCGGTCTCGCAGCCGAGTCCGGTGGCCACGGGCGACAGCTTCGCAAGCAGGAGAGTGATCTCATCGCGCAGTGGAGCTTGCGTTCCTCGGTCGTCGACGATGATCTCGGCGTCGAGACCGTATCGTGCGGCACGCCACTTGTTCTCGCGCACGTACCATGGCCGCAGGCGGGGGAGATCCTCGCCGCGGTCGGCAGCCTGCTGGAAGTGCTCTGCAAGGCACTGCGTGAGCGCTGCGAGTGCGCCGATGTTCGAGAGCGTCGAGGCACCGTCGCAGAAGCGGACTTCGAGTGTGCCCCAGCGCGGTGCGGGGCGAATATCCCATCGTGCCTCGGTGGGCTCGGCGATGATGCCGGTGCGCGAGAGGTCTTCGAGGATCCGTTCGACGTCTGCCCAATCGTCGACCTCCCAGGGCAGCCCCGCGGTGGGGAGCTGCTGGAATCGCAGGGTCCGATTCGAGGAGTACCCGGTTGACTCGCCCGCCCAGAAGGGGCTCGATGCCGAGAGCGCGAGCAAGTGCGGCAGGTGCGCCAGCAGCGCGTGCATGAGCGGCACGACGCGATCCTCGCGATCTACTCCGATGTGAATGTGGACGCCCCAGATCAGCATGTTTCGTCCCCACCACCGATACTTTTCGATGAAGCGGTCGTAGCGCTCGTTCTCGGTGATGAGTTGTTGATCCCATCTGCTGAAGGGATGGCTGCCGGAACCGATCAGTTCGGCGTCGAGGCGCCTCGCATGCTCGCGCGCAACGAGCGCCAGCTCGCGCAGGTCCGCTGTTGCGTCCGCCACGCGACGGTGGGGTGCGCTGACCAGTTCGACGGTGTTCTGCAGCAGTTCTCCCGTGAAATGCGGAAACCTGGAGGTCGGATACTGGTCCTGCAGCGCCGGGAGCAGCATCGGCGCGTGGTTCATCAACTCGCGCGTCTGCCGGTCGACGAGGGCCAGCTCCCACTCGAGTCCGAGGGTCGAGCGGGGAGACGGGGCGAAAGCGATCGACATGGTGGGGGCTCCTCCCGGATCGCGCTGCGGATAGGAGCATCCTATTGGCTGCTCTCGGAGCGGATCGAAACTCTTTCGTAATTTTACGGGTACATGCCACACTCCAATGCCATGTACCATTGCACATATCGGATACGCTGTGTGCGCATGCATCCGATCGCCTCGGCGCATCCAGCGCGGAGAGAACTCAACGAATCAAAGGTGACTCAATGGCTCGAAAACTGCTCTATTCGACCGCGGCCATCGCGGCGGTCGCTGCCCTGGTGCTCAGCGGCTGCGCGACCGGAGGAAACGCCGGCGGCGGCGACGCAGGCGAACCCCAAACCGGTGGAACCCTCAAAGTACTGGCGAACGGGGACGTGGATCGCATCGATCCCCAGCTGACGGCATACGTGCCGGTCAACTCCGTGGTTCGCTCCATCTCGCGCTCCGTTCTGAGCTATGTCGCATCGAACGAGGAATCAGAGCGCATCGAACTGCAGGGTGATCTTGCGGAAGACGTTCCTACGGCCAGCGACGACGGCCTCAGCTACGAAGTGAAACTGCGCGACGGCATCACCTGGGACGCCCCCGACGGGGCCCGCCCCATCGTGGCCGCCGACTTCGAGCGCGGCATCAAGCGCATCTGCAACCCGCACATCGGCGCAGCGCTCGGCAGCTACTTCATCAACCTCATCGAGGGCATGCCCGAATTCTGCGACGGCTTCGCGGCAGTCGCACCCGAACCCGCAGCGATGAAGGAGTACATCGAGAACAACGATATCTCCGGCATCGAGACTCCTGACGAGCAGACGGTCATCTTCACACTCGTGGAACCCGCATCGGACTTCACCTCGATGCTGAGCCTGCCGACTGCGAACCCCGCGGCGATCGAATCACTCGACTACCTGCCCGATTCGCCCGAGTACCGGGCGAACTTCGTCGCCTCTGGCCCCTACAAGATCGCAGAGCACACACCTGACGTAAAGCTGCTGCTCGTGCGTAACGAGTCGTGGGATGCCGACAGCGATCCGCTGCGCAACGCCTACGTCGACGAGATCGAGATGACGATGGGCGTCGAGGGCGACGCCGCAATGCAGCAGCTGCAGGCCGGTTCGGCAGACGCGCTCTTCGACATCCAGCCGAGCCCCGCGAACATCCAGCAGCTCGTCGCGGCGAACGACCCGAAGTTCACCACCATGGAGAACGGTGGCATCGATCAGTTCATGTGGTTCAATACGAAGACCAGCAACAACGGCGGCGCCCTGCAGCAGCTCGAGGTGCGCCAGGCCCTGCAGTACGCGATCGACAAGCCCGCCGTGCAGCAGGTGATGGGTGGCGAACAGATCGCGACCGTGACCAACGGCATCTTCGGCCCCGGAATCAACGGCTACCAGCCCTTCTCGCTCTACGGTGACGAGAGCGGAAAGGCCGACCCCGAGAAGGCGAAGCAGATGCTCGCAGATGCGGGCGTCACGAACCTCACCCTGAAGTTCCCCTACCGCAACCTCGGGAGCCAGCCCGACATCGCGCAGACGATTCAGGCGAGCCTCGAAGCGGCCGGCGTCACTGTCGAGCTGTTCCCCGTACCGCCGACCGACTACTACGCGAACTTCATGACGAACCGTGAGAACGCGAGCAACGGCGAATGGGACATTGCCCTCGTCGGTTGGTCGCCGGACTGGGTCGGCGGGGCTGCTCGCAGCGTCTTCCAGCCGCAGTTCACCTTCGACGGGACTCCGCAGTCGTACAACTATGTCGACTACAACAACGAGGAGGCGAACAAGCTGGCGGCAGAGGCGCTCGCCGCTTCGAGCCCTGAAGAAGCCGCCGACCTGTGGAATCAGGTGGATCAGACCGTGATGGCGGACTCTCCGATCGTCAGCATCGTCGCTCGGAAGAAGGCGAACTACCACTCGGACCGTGTGCAGAACTTCCAGATCTACGCGCTGGCTCAGAACGGTGACTGGACGAACGTCTGGCTCAAGCAGTAACAGCCAGAACGCCCGTGGTGTGGTGGCGGCGCGAACCCGCGTCGCCACCGCATCGCCGTTCGTGAGAAGGAAGTCCGATGAGGAGCGAGTAATGCCCATCCTTGAAGTGCGCGACCTGGTGGTCGACATCCCGACCGAAGACGGTCCGGTGCACGCCGTGAAGAACGTCTCGTTCGATGTGCGAGAGGGGGAGTTCTTCGGCATCGTCGGCGAGTCGGGCTCGGGCAAATCCGTGCTCGTGCAGTCCGCGATGGGATTGATTCCCTCCGCGAAGACATCCGGCGAGGTGCTGTTCCGCGGCGAGAACCTGTTGACACTCGGTACGGAGGCACTGCGTCGAAAGCGCGGCAAAGAGATCAGCATGATCTTCCAGGACCCGCTCTCGAGCCTGCACCCGCAGTACACGATCGGCTGGCAGATCGTCGAGCAGATCCGAGCGCACGAACGAGTATCCAGGCAGGCCGCCAAGGCGCGCGCGATCGACCTCCTCGGGAAAGTGCACATTCCCGATGCGGCATCCCGCTTCGATGCCTACCCGCACCAGTTCTCCGGCGGGATGCGTCAGCGTGTCATGATCGCCATGAGCCTCTCGCTCGATCCGGCGCTCATCATCGCCGATGAGCCCACCACGGCGCTCGATTCGACCGTGCAGGCGCAGATCCTCGACCTGCTCGCCGAAATGCAGCAGGACACGGGGGCGACGGTACTCATGATCAGCCATGATCTGGGCGTGATGGCGAGCGTCGCGGATCGGGTCATGGTCATGTACCAGGGCAATCAGATGGAGATCGGTGAAAGCGCCGAGGTCTTCTCGAACCCGCAGGACCCCTACACGATGAGCCTCATCGAGTCCTCGTCGTTCAGCAAGGGCACCCGAGGTGCCCAAGCCGCCCGCGCCGAAGCGGAGGCCGAGACCGCTCCGTCGACCAGCAACATCGTCGAGGTCCGCGATATCTCGCTCTCCTTCAAGCAGAAGCGGGGACAGGAGCGAACGGTGCTCGACCACATCTCGCTCGAGGTCAGACGAGGGGAAACCCTCGGTCTGGTCGGCGAGAGCGGTTGCGGCAAGACCACGCTCGCACGCACGATCGCTGGCCTCATTCTCCCCTCGAACGGCGAGGTTCTCTTCGACGGGAGGGACATCTCGGAAGTGAAGGGCAGAGCCTGGCGCGAGCAGCGCAAGAAGGTGCAGGTCGTCTTCCAGGACCCGTTCGGATCGCTGAACCCCAAGCGTCGCGTCGGTTCGATCATCGGCGACCCGTTCCGGATCCACGGAGTGGCGAGCGGCAAGGATCGGCAGCGTCGGGTGCAGGAGCTGCTCGAACAGGTGGGTCTGAATCCCGAGCACTACAACCGGTTCCCCTCGCAGTTCTCCGGCGGGCAACGGCAGCGCATCGGCATCGCGAGGGCGATCGCGCTGAACCCTGAGCTCGTGATCCTCGACGAGCCCGTATCGGCGCTCGACGTGACCGTCCAGGCTCAGGTGCTCACCCTGCTCGACGATCTGCAGCGCGATCTCGGCCTGACCTATCTCTTCATCTCCCACGATCTCGCGGTGGTCCGGCACATGTGCGACCGCATCGCGGTCATGGAGGGCGGGCGCATCATCGAACTCGGCGACCCCGAATCCATGTACTCGAACCCGCAGCAACCCTTCACGAAGAAGCTGCTCGCCGCCGCCTACCTCGACCTCCCGAATCGGGAAGGCACGGGGGCGGCCGACCTGATCGCTCAGACCGCCGCAGAGGAGGCGACGCGATGAATACCCGGCTTCCACTCAAGACGACCAAAATCCTGACCCCCGGCCGCGCAGCGCAGCAGGCAGCCCAGATCAAGGCGCGCACCTCCTGGCAGCTCACGCTCAGACGCCTCGTGCGCGACCCGGCGAGCATCGGCTCGGCAATCGTCATCGTACTGGCCGTGCTCTTCGCCGTCGGCGCTCCGCTGATCGCATTGTGGACCGGGCACGGCCCCACCGAGCAGTTCCGAGAGACCGGGCTCTCCCCGGCAGGCATCCCCGTCGGCCCGAACAGCGAGTTCTTGCTGGGCACCGACCAACTGGGCCGCGACGTGCTGGTGCGACTCGCATACGGCGCCAGGGTGTCGCTGCTCGTCGGCGTGGTCGCATCGTTGATCGCCTCGGCCATCGGCGTGCTCATCGGCACGATCGCCGGGTTCTTCGGCGGGGCGGTCGACACCGTGCTCAGCAGGATCATCGACCTGGTCATGAGCGTTCCGTTCCTCCTGGTCGCCATCGCACTCGTCTCGGTGCTGGGATCGAGCCTCGGCTTGTCGATCGCGGTCATCGTGTTCTTCAGCTGGTCGGGTCTCGCCCGAGTGATTCGCGGGCAGGTGCTCGCCATCCGCGAGCGCGAGTTCATCGAAGCGGCGAGGTCGCTCGGCGAATCCCGTTGGTCGATGATGTTCCGCGATGTCCTGCCCAACCTGGTGGTTCCGATCATCGTGTATACGACCCTCATGATTCCGGCGGCGATCGTCTTCGAGGCGACGCTCTCATTCCTCGGCCTCGGCATCGTGCCGCCGACACCGAGCTGGGGAAATATGCTCGCGGATGCAGCCAACGGCTCGATGTATCTCGTCGCACCCTGGATGGTGCTCGTGCCCGGCCTTGCCCTGCTCGCACTCACACTCGCATTCAACCTGCTCGGAGACGGTCTGCGCGATGCACTCGATCCGACCTCGACGAAGGGGGCAAAGGCGTGATCCGCTTCTTCCTGTCACGGCTCGCCTTCGGCGCGCTGGTGCTCTTGATGCTCAGCATCTTCGTGTTCGTGCTGTTCTACGTGTCGCCCTCGGATCCAGCGAGAATTATCGCCGGCGACAAGGCGACCGAGGCGCTCATGGCGCAGATCCGCGTGAATCTGGGCCTCGACAAGCCGATGATCCAGCAGTACTTCATGTTCCTCGGCAACTTGCTGCAGGGTGATCTGGGCTTCTCCTATCGCACGAACATGCCGGTCGGTGACCTGCTCGTGAATCGGATCCCGGTGACCATGTCGCTCGTCTTCGGCGCCGTGGTGATCTGGCTCGCGATCGGCATCCCGATCGGCATCTCCTCCGCTCGTCATCCGGGAAGCCTGCGCGATCGCATCGGACAGAGCTTCGCGATCGTGGGAATCAGCTTTCCGACGTTCGTGCTCGGCATGATCGCGCTGTACACCCTCTACTTCATCCCGACGAAGATGGGCGTTACGCTCTTCCCCGCGTCCGGGTATGTGCCTGCCGGTCAGAACCCGCTGCAATGGGCGTGGCATCTCGTGCTGCCCTGGTTCACCCTTGCGCTCGTCATCGCGGCCGTCTATGCGAGGCTCACCCGAGGACAGATGCTCGACGTCCTCGGGCAGGACTACATCCGCACTGCGCGGGCGAAGGGCATCACGGAGCGCCGGGTGACCTATGTCCATGCGTTCCGCAGCGCCATGCCGCCGCTCGTCACGCAACTCGGCATCGACATCGGTATGCTGCTCGGCGGGGTGATCGTGATCGAGCAGGTCTTCGGACTGCCGGGCATCGGCTCGCTCGCCGTGACGAGCGTTGCGATGCAGGACCGTCCCGTGGTGATCGCGATCGTGCTGCTCGGCGGACTCTTCGTCGTCGTGTCGAACCTGATCGTCGACATGCTGTACGCCCTGTTGGATTCGAGAGTGAGGACGGCCCGCAGATGAGTGAGTGGTACCCGATTGGCATGCACTTGGTGGCGCGCGACCTGTGGGTCGATGTGCCGCTCGACTGGAGCGACCCGACCGGCGAGAGGATCCGGGTGTTTGCGCGCGAGGTCGTCGATGCCGCGAGGCAGGACGAGGATCTCCCGCTGCTCGTCTTCCTGCAGGGCGGACCCGGAGGCAAGTCGCCGAGACCGCTCGAACGAGAGGGTTGGATCGCGAGCGCGGTGCAACGATTCCGCGTGATCCTGCCGGATCAGCGTGGCACCGGTCGGTCCACGCCGGTTCGGGCGCAGCAGTTCTCCCAGATGTCGGCCGAACAGGGTGCCAGGTACCTCTCCCTGCACCGAGCGGACTCGATCGTCCGCGACTTCGAGGCGCTCCGCGAGCAGCACTTCGGAGGTCGCCAGTGGTGGACCCTCGGTCAGAGCTACGGCGGATTCCTGACGCTGCAGTACCTCTCGCACTTCCCGGAGGCGATTGTCGCATCCGCAATCACCGGTGGTATTCCGGGACTGCACCCGGACCCCGCCGAGGTGTACGCGCGTACCTTCCCGCGTATTGTCGAGAAGAACCGTGTCTTCAGAGAGCGCCATCCGCATCTCGTCGCGCGCATCGACCGCATCGCAGACCTGCTCGCCGCGAATGATGTGCGGCTGCCGAGCGGAGACCGACTGACGGTTCGCCGTCTGCAGACTCTCGGCCTCGACTTCGGAATGAAGCCGGGCTTCGACCGGGTGCACTGGCTGTTCGACGAGGCGTTCGTCGACGCCGAGGAGCAGATTCTGAGCGACGTGTTCCTCGCCGAGGTGGAAGCGGCAACCTCGTTCTCGACGAACCCGCTGTTCATCGCGCTCCAGGAGGGCATCTACGGACCGGGTCCGACTGCCTGGGCGGCGCAGGCCGAGCGCGACCGTCGCCCCGAGTTCGCCGAAACCGCAAGGCCCCTGAACTTCACGGGCGAGACGGTGTTCCCGTGGATGTTCGAAGAGATCTCCGGCCTCCGCAGCTACGAGGCGGCGACCAAGCGCCTCGCGGCACACGAATACCCGATCGACACATACGATGTCGCGAAACTCTCGGAGAACGAGGTTCCTGTGGAAGCAGCCGTGTACTTCGATGACATGTACGTCGACGCGCAGCTCTCGCTCGATACGGCTTCCAGGATCGCGGGCGTACACGCCTGGGTGACCAACGAGTTCGAGCACGACGGGCTTCGCCTCGGAGACGTTGCGGAGCGTTTGTTCACCGCGCTCGAGGCGAGAATCGGCGGAACTCGGGCCTCGCGTTCGATCGAAAACTAGCAGCACGGGGGAGAACCGACGGATGACTCTGCATCAGGACCATCACGACCATGAGCTGACCGGCCTCGCCGCGCAGGTTCGAGTGCTCGACTGGGAGTCGGGCATGGCGAAGTCGCGCGCGACGAGACGTGATCCGCGTATGCCGCTCCTCAGTACCTCGACGGGCTTCAACGAGTACATGAAGCACGGCTGGGGAGACGCATCGCGAGAGCTGCGCGTCGAAGCTGGCGCGGCCTCGGCCGCCTCGGCGCACCGGGCGAGGCTTTCGAGCGAGTTCCCGGGGGAGACCCTGGTCGTCACGGCAGGTCGCTCGCAACTGCGGGTCAACGACAACTTCTTCGAGTTCCGTGCCGACAGCGACTTCCTGTGGACCGTCGGATCGGGGCTCGAGGACGCGGTGCTCGTCATGCGGCCCGTCGCGGGCGACGCGGGCACCGAGGGCGGCCACGACGCGACGCTGTATCTCACCCCGCCCGCCCGCCCCGGCGATCCCGCGTTCCACGCCGATGCCAATCACGGCGAGCTCTGGGTCGGTCCGCTCGCGGGCACCGTCGAGGTCGAGGCAGCGCTGGGGATTCGCACTCGGGTCATCGGCGAGCTGCGGGTGCCGGATGAGGCGCTTATCGCGGGCGCAGCGGTGGTCGCGCGAGGATCGGGCGCGGTCCTCGACGGCAAGCCGCGCTCGCCTCGCCTCGCCCGTGTGCTCTCCGAACTGCGGCAGATCAAGGACTCCTGGGAGATCGAGCAGCTGCGCCACGCGAATCTCGCCACGATCGACGGCTTCGCCGCGGTGCGCAGGGAGATCCCGCGCGCGATCGAAGCGGGGGGCGAGCGCTGGTTGCAGGGCACCTTCGATCGCCACGCGCGTACGGTGGGCCAGGCTCCGGGGTACGCCACGATTGTCGGTTCTGGTGCGCACGCACCGATTCTGCACTGGGTTCGAGCCGATGGGGAGGTGCATCCGGACGAGCTGCTGCTGCTCGACATGGGCATCGAGATGCGCAGCGGCTACACCGCCGATGTGACGCGCACGATCCCTGCCAGCGGTACCTTCTCCAACGCTCAGCGACAGGTGCACGATCTCGTCGAGAAGTCGCACCGGGCGGGGCTCGCGGCGGTGCAGCCGGGGCGGTTGTGGGCCGACTTCCATGCCGCGTGCATGGAAGTGCTCGCCGAGGGGCTGCACGACTGGGGCATGCTTCCGGTCTCGGTCGACGAGGCGCTCTCGGAGCGGGGGCAGCATCACCGTCGCTACATCGTGTGCGGCGTGGGACACCACCTCGGACTCGATGTGCACGACTGCGATTCTTCCCGCTACGAGACGTACCTGGGGGGTACAGTGCAGTCCGGCATGGCTCTGACCGTCGAGCCGGGACTCTACTTCCATGCCTGGGATGAGACGGTGCCGCCCGAGTTGCGGGGCATCGGCGTGCGCATCGAAGACGATCTGGTGGTCACCGAAACCGGTCACGAGGTCATCTCAGACGCGCTGCCGATCGACGCGAGCGGTCTCGAGCGCTGGATGGCCGAACAGTCCCCGAAGTAAAATCCCTGATCGTAACGAAGTTTGCATTGAGCGCATAATCGTGCAAGGATAGACCGGTTCGCGCAAGCGCGCGTCAGGCTTCCGTGCCAGCTGGCACGGCGTCACTTTTACCACTCAAGGAGCATCATGGCAGTCAAGATCCGCCTGAAGCGTCTCGGCAAGATCCGAGCGCCCTACTACCGTATCGTCGTCGCCGATTCGCGCACCAAGCGCGACGGTCGCGTGATCGAGGAGATCGGCAAGTACAACCCGACCGAGAACCCCTCCTTCATCGAGGTCGACAGCGATCGCGCGCAGTACTGGCTCAGCGTGGGCGCACAGCCCACCGAGCAGGTCGCTGCAATCCTCAAGCTGACCGGCGACTGGGGCAAGTTCAAGGGCGAGGGCGAGACCGAATCTCGCGTCCTGGCACCCGAGGCGAAGGCCGTCTTCGAAGCCGACACCAAGAAGAAGCCCGTGCTGCGTCCGAAGGCAGAGAAGCCGGTCGAGGCTCCCGCTGAGGAAGCTCCGGCAGAAGAGGCTCCGGCAGAGGCAGCTGAAGAAGCCGCCACCGAGACCGAGGACTAAGCAGCATGGCCGTCTCGCTCGCGGAGGTGCTCAAGCACCTGGTGAAGGGCATTGCGACTCTTCCGGAAGAGGTGCGTGTGGCAAGCCGCGAAACCGCGAGAGGCGAACTGCTCGAGGTTCGCGTGGATCCGAGCGACCTCGGTCGTGTGATCGGACGCAGCGGCCGTACCGCCCAGTCGCTCCGTACGGTGATCGGCGCCCTGAGCGATGGCCGCCGAGTGCGCATCGACGTGGTCGATACCGACTCCGAGGCTGACGGCTAGTGTCGGAACAGCCGACCCGCGCCAAGGCTCCCCGACCCGCTACGGGTCCGGGGAGCCTCCGCGTTGGGCGACTCACCAAGCCGCACGGTCTGAAGGGCGGCCTCAAGGTCGAGCTCTATACGGACAATCCCGCCGACCGCTTCGTGGCCGGAGCAACGTTTCATCTGCAGGTTCCTGAGGAATCGCCCTGGTTCGGACGCACCCTCACCGTGCGCGAGCTGCGCTGGTTCAACGGGGTTCCCGTCGCTTTCTTCGCCGAGGTCTCCGACCGCAACGAAGCCGAGAGCATCGTGCGCGCGATCCTCTGGATCGATGAGGAGACCGTCGAGCAGAGTGTCGAGGAGAACGCCTGGTACGACCACCAGCTGGTCGGGCTCGAGGTGCATCGCAACGGCGTATTGCTCGGAACCGTGAGCGAAGTGCAGCATTTCCCCGCGCAAGATCTGCTTTCTGTGCACACCCCCAACGGTACCGTTCTGGTACCGTTCGTCGAAGCGATCGTTCCGAACGTCGATCTCGAAACAGGGATCGTCACGGTGACGCCACCGCCGGGCCTGTTCGAGGAGCTTCCCGAGGAGCCGACAGCGGACGAGACTCCCGCCGCAGACGAGGCTTCCATCGCGGAAAGCGAGTGACCGGGATGCGCATCGATATCGTCAGCATCTTCCCGGCCTACTTCGACACTCTCGAGCTTTCACTGCTGGGCAAGGCGAAGGATCGCGGTCTGCTCGATCTCCGAGTGCACGACCTGCGTGATGCGGCCCACGACAAGCACCGTACGGTCGACGACACCCCCACCGGCGGCGGTGCCGGCATGGTGATGAAACCCGAGCCGTGGGGTGTGATGCTCGATGAGATTCTCGAGGCGCCGGATTCGGACGAGGATCCGCTGATCATCTTCCCCTCGCCCGCCGGAGACGTCTTCACCCAGCGGATGGCCCGCGAGCTGGCGGGGGAGCGGCAGCTCGTCTTCGGCTGCGGTCGCTACGAGGGCCCGGATCAGCGGATCTTCGACGAGTACGCCGACCGCGGGCGCCTGCGGCTCGTCAGCCTCGGCGACTACGTGCTCAACGGCGGGGAGGTGGCGACCTTGGCGATGATCGAAGCCATCGCCCGACTGCTGCCTGGTGTGGTCGGCAACCCCGAGAGCCTCGTCGAGGAGTCGCACGAAGACGGACTGCTCGAGTATCCGAGCTACACCAAACCCGCTGTGTGGCGCGGGCGCGAGGTGCCTTCGGTGCTTCTGAGCGGCAATCACGCGGCGATCGCCGCCTGGCGACGAGAGCAGTCGATCGAACGCACGCGGCGCGTGCGGCCCGATCTGATGCCTTCTGAGACGGGCGCCGAGCTCTGATCTGAGGCGGGTGACCGCCCGGTGCGTGCCTGGGCGGGGAAGGCGATCCCGCGCGACTGCTGCGGGCGACGCGAAGCTGCGCAACCCCTGTCCCGTACGAACGTTCTCGTGCATACTGATACTGCATGAGGCTGGCTCGAAGGCTCGGGCTCGCCAGTACGAAGGAGTTCGATCATGGCAGCATCGCTCGCAAGCTACATTGCCTTACCAGGGACGACCGCGGAGGCGATGGAGCACTGGCAGGAAGTGTTCGGCGGTGATCTGGAGATCCTGCGCTACGGGGACATGCCGCCGATGGAGGGGATGCCCTTCACCCCGGATCCGGCCTCGGTGGCCCATGCGACTCTCACCCTGCCCGCAGGAGCCGGGATCATCGCTGGCGGTGATGCGATGGAGGACGGGAACGACTACAACGTGCGAGGCAGTGCCTATTCGCTGCTCTACACGACTGACACGCCGGACCAGGCGAACACGCTCATCGCGAAGCTCATCGACGGTGGCGGGTCGGAGGGGATGCCCTTTCTGCAGGCGCCCTGGGGCGGCTGGTACGGGCAGGTCTTCGATCGTTTCGGCGTGATGTGGTCGTTCTCCTGCGACTGAGGCGGACGCCCGCTCCAGTGCGGAACAGGTGCCTCTTCACGTCGTGAATATGTCGAGCGGCGGTGCAGTCGGCCCATTCCCGACGAGCTCAGCGCGGTCGAGCGGAGGTCACCCCGAATCCTTCGGCGCGCACAAGCCCTGAACCTATGGCATAATAGATCTTTGTGCCACGGTGCGGTACTGCCGCAAGGGTCCGCACGAACCGTGAGCGCCACATTCTTTTCACACAGTGAGATTTGCGATCCGACTTGCGGCGGGCGCAGAGAGAGACAATCATGCAGAAGCTCGACCAGGTCGATGCCGCGTCGCTCAAGAGCGACATCCCCGAATTCCGCGCCGGCGACACCGTGAAGGTGCACGTGAACATCATCGAGGGCAATCGCTCGCGTGTGCAGGTGTTCCAGGGCATCGTGATCTCGCGTCACGGCGAGGGCGTTCGCGAGACCTTTACGGTTCGCAAGATCAGCTTCCAGGTCGGTGTGGAGCGCAAGTTCCCCGTCCACTCGCCGGCCATCGACAAGATCGAGGTCGTCAGCCGCGGTGACGTCCGTCGCGCGAAGCTCTACTACCTGCGCGGCCTCACCGGCAAGAAGGCAAAGGTCAAGGAGAAGCGCGACTTCTAAGTCGTATTCTTCACGCACTCTCAGGCTCTCCCCGGTTCAGGGTGAGAGCCTGAGTTGTTTTTACGCGACATAATTGAATGACCGCACCCAGAAAACCGAGTAACGGAGACAGATGAGTCACAACGCTGCAGGCCGACGAACTGGGGCGGCGAGCAGTTTGCTCAGGTTCTTGCGCGATCTGCTGATCATCCTGGTCGTGGCGTTCACCGTATCGTTCTTCCTCAAGACATTTCTGGTGCGAAGCTTCTACATCCCTTCCGGTTCGATGGAGCATACGCTCGAGGTGAATGATCGGATCCTCGTGAACCAGCTGGTTCCGGACATGGTCGACGTTCAGCGCGGCGATGTCGTCGTCTTCCGCGATCCCGGCGGGTGGTTGAGCCTGCCGCCGAGTGCGAGAGTGCCGAATCCCACACCGGTCGAGAAAGTGATGCAGGTGCTCGGGCTCGCCGCAGACACGAGCACCGACTATGTCGTCAAGCGGGTGATCGGAATCGGCGGCGACCGTGTCGCCTGCTGTGATGCCAATGGAAGAGTGACGGTGAACGGGGTGCCGCTGAACGAGCCGTATGCGGTTGTTCCGGAAGGCCGGAATCGCGTCTCGGACATCGACTTCGACGTCGTCGTCCCCGAAGGTTCCGTGTGGGTCATGGGGGACAACCGGTACTCCAGCATGGACTCCCGATACCACCAGGAAGAACCGGGCCGAGGCTTTGTCTCGGAGGAGGAGATCGTCGGACGCGCGTTCGTTCTCAACTGGCCGTTCTCCCGCTTCACCTGGCTCGACAACTATCCGAGCACCTTCACGGGCGTCGCCGAGGCGGCGACCCCGGACACCGAAGAGAAGCCTCCGGCAGGTGAGTGAATCCAAGGACCCGACGCTCGATTTCGAGCGCTCCTGCTTTGACACCGGCGCGTCCCTCGTGATCGGGATCGATGAGGTCGGTCGAGGCGCGATCGCGGGTCCCGTCGCCGTCGGCGTCCACGTGGTCGCCGCGGGGTGCAGCGCCTTTCCCGAGGGTCTGCGTGATTCGAAGCTGCTGAGCGAGAAGAAGCGCGAGATTCTCGCCCCCCTCGTGGGCGAGTGGGGAAGCGGAGCCGTCGGGTACGCGACCGCCGCGGAGATCGACGCGCGCGGGATCACCTGGGCGCTCGGCGAAGCCGGGCGTCGGGGGCTCCTGCGTCTGCACGAGGCAGGCGTGCCGGTGGCCAGAGCCGTGATCCTCGTCGATGGAAAGCATGACTGGCTTTCTCCCGTGCTGCGCACCCCGCTCGACGTGCGTACCATGATCGGCGCCGACCGAACATGCGCCAGCGTTGCCGCGGCATCCGTCCGGGCAAAGGTCGATCGCGACGCGCTCATGCGCGAGGCGCACGAGCGAGCACCCCACTATGCGTGGTCTTCGAACAAGGGGTACGGCGCGAAAGCGCACTACGACGGTATCGCTTCCTACGGTCTCAGCGATCTGCACCGCAAAACCTGGATCAAGTAGCGCGCTAGGCTGATCAGGTGAGTGAGCAGAGCATCAACGATCGACCGATCGGTGTCTTTGATTCGGGCGTCGGCGGGTTGACCGTCGCCCGCGCGATTCGCGATCAGCTGCCGAACGAGTCGATGATCTATGTCGGTGATACCGCTCGGACCCCGTACGGCCCGAGACCCATCGCCGAAGTGCGTCGATTCGCGCTCGAGATTCTCGACGGCATCGTCGAGCAGGGCGTGAAGATGCTCGTGATCGCCTGCAATACCGCGAGCGCCGCCATGCTCCGCGATGCGCATGAGCGCTACGACGTGCCAGTGGTCGAAGTGATCGGCCCGACGGTGCGCAGCGCCATCTCGATCACCCGGAACAACAGAGTCGGATTGATCGGCACGCAGGGCACCATTCAGTCGCGGGTCTACGACGACCTCTTCAGCATGCGACCAGATATCGCGTTGACTTCGCAGGCGTGCCCGAAGTTCGTGGAACTCGTCGAAGCCGGTCAGACCAGCGGGCCGGAGGTGCTGCGTGTGGCGGAGGAGTACCTGTCGCCGTTGATCGAGCAGGAGATCGACACGCTCGTGCTCGGGTGCACGCATTACCCCTTTCTGCGGGGTGCGATCAGCCAGATCGTCGGTCGTAACGTCGCGCTCGTGTCGAGCGACGTGGAGACATCGGCAGAGGTCTATCGCGTGCTCACCGACCGAAAACTGCTGCGCGACCCCGTCGCGGGAGAGCCGATCGTCCGCTACGAGGCGACAGGCGAGGACACCGCTGGGTTCGTGGAACTCGCGAGACGCATGATCGGGATCGGCATCGACGCCGTGGATCATCTCCGCACCGGGGCGATCCGACTACCGAATCTTCAGGACGACCACAACGAGGAGTGACATGGGCGACAGCTCTCAGATCGACACGGTGCGCGCGGACGGCCGCACTCCGCAGCAGATGCGACAGGTGACCATCGAGCGCGGATGGAGCGCGCAGGCCGAGGGCAGCGCGCTCATCAGCTTCGGAGCGACGAAGGTGCTGTGCACTGCGTCGTTCACCCCGGGAGTGCCGCCGTGGTTGCGCGGCAAGGGAACGGGCTGGGTCACTGCCGAGTACTCGATGCTGCCGCGCTCGACGAATGAGCGAATGGCCCGCGAATCGGTGAAGGGGAAGATCGGCGGACGCACGCACGAGATCTCGCGACTGATCGGACGGAGCCTCCGCGCGATCGTCGATATGAAGGCGCTTGGAGAGAACACCATCGTGATCGATTGCGATGTGCTGCAAGCCGACGGTGGCACTCGCACCGCCTCGATCACTGGCGCCTATGTCGCGCTCGCCGAAGCGATCGAATGGGCCCGCGGCGAGGGGCACATCGCCAAGAAGGCGGTGCCCCTGACCGATAGCGTCGCAGCCGTCTCTGTGGGCATCGTGGGGGGAGTGGCCATGTCCGACCTGGCCTACGTCGAGGATTCTCGTGCCGAGACCGACATGAATGTCGTTGTCACCGGGCGGGGCGGATTCGTCGAGGTGCAGGGCACCGCGGAAGGCGCACCGTTCTCACGAGCCGAACTCGACAGTCTGCTCGATCTTGCGATCGCCTCGACCAGCGAACTGCGCGGATTGCAGCGCGACGCGCTCCAGAACGAGGAACCGACCTGATGGCCAAGGTGGTGCTCGCCTCGCACAACGCGCACAAGCTCGAGGAGCTCCGCCGCATCCTCGTCCCGCTCGTCCCCGGTATCGAGCTCATCGGATACGACGGTCCCGAGCCCGTTGAGAACGGTGTCACGTTCGAGGAGAACGCCCTCATCAAGGCGCGTGCTGCCGCGGTTCACACCGGACTGCCGGCGATCGCCGATGATTCCGGCATCTCGGTCGACATCCTCGGCGGTTGCCCGGGTATCTTCTCGGCACGCTGGGGAGGTCCTGCTCGCAGCGACACCGCGAATGTCGATCTGCTGCTCTGGCAGCTTTCCGATCTTGCCGACGAGCACCGGAGCGCGGCGTTCATGTGTGCTGCGGCCCTCGCGCTGCCGAGCGACGGGGAGAACGCGGGTGAGGAGGTCGCGGTGCTCGAGGCATGGAAAGGCTCAGTGCTTCGTGCGCCCTCCGGCGGGGGAGGATTCGGCTACGACCCGGTGTTCAGGCCCCAGGGGATGTCGAAGTCGGCAGCCGAGCTGACCGCCGAGGAGAAGGATGCGATGTCGCATCGGCGCCGCGCGTTCACCGCGCTCTCCGCCGAACTGCTCGCGCGCGTCTCCTGAGTTCTTCAAAAAGACACGCCGATCTTCGGATATCGCGGTGTTCTCGGAGAGAATGTACTGAGAACCTCTGCGTGGCGGCCCATCAATGCTGATACGCACATCCGAAAGGGAAAATGCATGAGTGGCGAAGAGCAGGGTGGCCTGGTGCGGCCCGAGGTCAGCGAGGCAGACGCCGCACGGATCGCGGGCACACGCTTCGGTATCGAGGCCCTCGCGCGTGAGCTCGGAAGCAACCAGGATCGCAACTTCCTGCTGATCGAGCCGGATGGGACGAAAAGCGTTCTGCGCATCGACAACCCCGCTTTCTCCGACGACGCCCGCGACGCGCAGCATGCGGCCCTCGACGCGTACCGCTCCGCCGGGGTCAACGTCGCCGCCATGCTCCAGGGTCTTGACGGCCAGATCACGCAGCGATGGAATGGCTTGGCCGCGAGGCGCAGCGAATTCGCGTCCGGGGAGCCCATGCTCGACTGCGGCTACCTCGCCCCAGTCGTGATGGAGGAGTTCGGAGCTCTTGCCGCAGCCTCCGTGAACGCACTCGCCGATCTCAGGCACGAGGGGCTGAACTCCCCGGGCATGTGGGACTTGCGGGTCGCCTACGACGAGACGCTCCGTCTCGCTCCGTCGATCGGAGACGACGCTCTGCGATCGAGCGTGCTCGAAGCAGCTGGGAACGCATGGAGTGCGCTCGCGCCGATCGCTCCTTCGCTTCCTGTGCAGGCGATCCACGGTGATCTCACTGATGACAACGTGATGGGGCGGCGAGGGGCGGACACGAGACTGCATCCGCACACCGTGCTCGATCTCGGCGACCTCGGGTACGGGTGGCGCGTGGCGGAGCTCGCGGTGACGCTGAGCTCACTGCTCCACCATGAGCCGGACCGCCCCCTCACCGCGCTCCGCGCGGTACGAGCATTTCATCGTGATGCGGAACTCTCCTCCGACGAAGCCCGTGCGCTCTGGCCGCTCGTCACACTGCGCGCAGCGCTGCTCGTGGCGAGTGGCTGGCGTCAGCTGCAGATCGATGGGGAGAACGACTATGCGCGGGATCGCATTGCCGGGGAGCAGGCGATCTTCGACGCGGCCACCGCGTACCCGCTCGCCGAGATGATCGAGCAGGTCCTCGCGGTGCTCGGATACCAGGGGGTCGCCGTCGGCGCGGAGCTGAAGCTCGCGGGGGTTCCGATGCCGGCTCCGCTCCCGCAGCTGCACGAATCGGGCGCGACGTTGGACGAGATCGCTGCGCAGAGGTTGCTGCCGTTGAGATCGCTGCTATCCGGACTTACCGGAGACGTCATCGTCGTCGATCCGGGCATCGAAAGCGACGCGTTGGACGCGGGCAGCTGGCTCGATCACGGCGCTGAGGCGATCCTGGTCGACACCGCAGTCGCGAACGGTGCCGCCGCTGCCGTACTGCCGTATGGGGTCTATCGCCTGACGCGCACCTCCGTCGACGACTCGGGCCCCGCTGCGACCTGGCCCATCGCAACGGAGGTGCACGTGGCCGGAGGAGACGAGCTCACCGTCTCCGCCCCCGTCAGAGGACGTGTGGCCTGCTCGGACGGAGCATCGGTCGTCATGGACCTCGACGGCACCTGGACACTGTCGATCGAGGGCATCGAAGCCTCGGTTCCCGCGGGAACCGAGGTCGGGCCGGGCGACCCGATCGGGCGTCTTGCCGGTGGCGACGGCACTCGAGCGATCGTCGTGGGACTACTCCGCTCGGACGCGCCCGTGCTGCGCGACGCGCTGCATGTCTCGGGCGGAGTCGGGTTCGTGACTCCGGAGCGAGTACCGGCCTGGCGTCGCTTCACTCGCGACCCATCGACGCTCCTCCACATCGAGTCGCGCGTGCAGCGCGACGAGTCCGGAGACGAGCAGCTGCGAAGGGAGCAGATCTTCGCGAGCGCGCAGGAACGCTACTACGAGGAGCCGATGCAGATCGAGCGCGGCTGGCGGCATCATCTCGTAGACACGACGGGACGATCGTACGTGGACATGGTCAACAACGTGACCGGCCTCGGCCACGGGCACCCCGGTGTCGCGGACGCGGTCAACCGTCAGATCCGGGTGCTCAACACGAACTCGCGCTTCCTCTATCGTGAACTCGCCGAATACAGCGAACGCTTGCTCGCGATGCTGCCCCAGGGCTCCGGCCTCGATACCGTGCTGCTCGTCAACAGCGGCTCCGAAGCAGTGGACCTGGCGTTGCGTCTTGCGCAAGCTGCGACGGGACGCAGGACCGTGGTCGCGTTGCGCGAGGCCTATCACGGCTGGACCATGGCGAGCGACGCAGTGACCACGAGCGCCTACGACAATCCGTATGCGTTGGAGAACCGGCCAGACTGGGTGCACGTCGCGGACGTGCCGAATCGGTTCAGGGGCACCTATCGGGGCGAAGCCGACGATCTGTCGGTGGGGATGCGGTATGCCGATGATCTCGCGGCCGAGTTGCGCTTGCTCGCCGACGCAGGGCGGCCGGTGGCCGGTTTCATCTGCGAATCCGTGCTCGGCAACGCCGGGGGAGTCATGCTGCCTGACGGCTACCTCCCCGAGGCATACCGACTGGTGCGTGAAGCCGGTGGCCTCTGCATCGCCGACGAGGTGCAAGTGGGATTCGGTCGTATGGGGTCGAGTTTCTGGGGATTCGAGCAGTCGGGCGCGATGCCCGACCTCATCACTATCGCCAAACCGATGGGCAACGGCTTCCCGATCGGCGGCGTCATCACTTCGAAACGGGTTGCCGACGCACTCGCCTCGCAGGGACAGTTCTTCTCCTCTGCCGGCGGAAACCCGCTGTCGTGCCGAGTAGGACTTGCCGTGCTCGACGCGATGGAGCAGGAAGGCCTGCAAGAGAACGCGCGCATTGTCGGCACCCGGCTCATCGCGGGTTTCACGGCGCTCGGCGAGCGGCACGAGCTGATCGGACCGATTCACGGCGAGGGCCTGTACCTGGGTGTGGAGCTGGTGCGCGACCGAGAGACCATGGAACCCGCGAAGGAGGAGGCGGCCGCGATCTGCGAGCGCCTGCGCGAACTCGGCGTCGTGGTGCTCACGACTTCGGAGCGTTCGAATGTGCTCAAGATCAAACCGCCTCTGTGCCTGACCATCGACAGCGCTGACTTCATGATCAGCCAGCTCGATCGTGTGCTCTCCGAAGGCTGGTGACTTCTCGGCGGTGCTCCTGTGCCGGCCGAACGTGAAGGCTCCGGTTCTGCGGAAAACGCACGAAATCACGGAAGCTCTGCCTGAATCCTTCCGCGGTTTCGTGCGTGTTCCGTAATTTCGTGTGGCCCGAGGGCGACACTAAGCTAGAGAAGTTCGCGCGAGTGGCGGAATTGGCAGACGCGCTGGATTTAGGTTCCAGTGTCTTCGGACGTGGGGGTTCAAGTCCCCCCTCGCGCACGAAC
>JBEBSS010000036.1:0-28279 GCA_040394175.1 Leucobacter soli
TGCTGCCCCCGGTTCCGGGCTACCTCGAGGTCGAGCTCGACAAGCTGCAGGCGCGTCTCCTGCGTCGCCCCAAGCGCGCAGAGGTCCCCGTGACCTGTGACGTCCAGCTCGTGGTCGAGTACTACGCTGCACGATAAGTGAACAGCGCAGGGCTCGTATCGAGTACTGCGTCTGTGGCCGCCGTGCACGTGGCGGCCACCTAAGCGGCTCGATAACGAGCGGTTATTGAGAAAAGGGCGTTGGCTTCGGCCGACGCCCTTTTCCTTTTTCAGATGAACGGCATGACCCTGCAGATAGACTTGGCGGGTCGAGAGAACTGGAGAAAAGCATGCGCAGATTGTCATGGCTCGTTGTCGGGGTTGCCCTCGGCTTCGTAGGCGCGCACTTCGTGAACCAGACCCCGGGTGGGCGTCGGTTCTTTGACCAGGTCAACCGAGGTGCACGCGAGTTCGGCGATGCCCTTGTCGAAGGGTACCGGGTGGCCGAAGATGAGTTTTCGGACGCGCTCGATGATGTCGAGCGTCGTCTTGCCAAGCTGGAGGCGAAGAAGTAAGCATGCAGACCGCCGAGATTCGCCAACGCTGGCTTGACTTCTTCGAACAGCGGGGGCACACGGTCGTACCTTCCGCCTCCCTGGTGAGCGATGATCCGAGTCTGATGTTCACGGTTGCAGGGATGGTTCCCTTCGTCCCGTATCTGTCGGGACTCGTTCCTGCCCCATACGATCGGGCGACGAGCGTGCAGAAGTGCATCCGCACGAACGACATCGAAGAGGTCGGGAAGACGCCCCGTCACGGCACCTTCTTCCAGATGTGCGGCAACTTCTCGTTCGGTGACTACTTCAAAGAGGGCGCGATCCGTTTCGCGTGGGAACTGCTGACGACCTCGGAGGCCGATGGCGGTCTCGGATTCGAAGCGAAGGATCTGTGGGTCACCGTCTACGAAGACGACGATGAGGCATTCGGCCTCTGGCGTGAGATTGCGGGTCTCCCGGAGGAGCGGATTCAGCGCCTCGGCAAGGACACGAATTACTGGTCGACCGGTCAGCCCGGTCCCGCGGGCCCGTGCAGCGAGATCTTCTTCGACCGCGGACCCGAGTACGGGATCGACGGCGGGCCAGCGACCGACGATGATCGCTATGTGGAGATCTGGAATCTGGTCTTCATGCAGTATCAGATCGCGAATGTGAAGTCGAAGCTCGACTTCGACATCGTGGGCCCGTTGCCGAAGCAGAACATCGATACGGGCATGGGTCTCGAGCGTGTTGCATTCCTCAAGCAGGGTGTGGAGAACATGTACGAGATCGATCAGGTCCGGCCCGTGCTCGATGCGGCTGCGGCGCTCGCCGGGAAAACCTATGGCGAGGACGAGACCGATGACGTGCGCTTGCGCGTGATCGCCGATCACGTGCGCAGCGGTTTGATGCTGATCGCCGACGGGGTGACGCCGTCGAACGAGGGTCGCGGATACATCCTGCGCCGCCTGCTGCGTCGGGTGGTGCGATCGATGCGTCTGCTCGGTGTCGAAGGCGCGACATTCGAGACTCTGTTCCCGGCGTCCAGGGACGCGATGAAGTCCGCGTATCCCGAGGTCGCGCGTGACTACGACTTCATCTCCCGTGCGGCATACGCAGAAGAGAAGACCTTCCTGCGCACGCTGAACTCGGGCATTCAGATACTCGACGGAGCCGTTGCGTCTGCACAGGGCAAGGGCAAGTCGCTCTCGGGCGAGACCGCATTCCTACTGCACGACACGTACGGCTTCCCGATCGAACTGACACTCGAAGTCGCCGAGGAGGCGGGCATCGGCGTGGATCGCCGAGTCTTCACGACGCTGATGCAGGAGCAGCGGGATCGTGCGAAAGCCGATGCGAAGGCCAAGAAGGGCCAGCGCGCCGATCTTTCGGTGTACAAGGAGCTGCGCGGTCTGGGCGAGACGGCGTTCGTCGGTTACGACGAGTTGAATCATGAGAGCCGAGTGCTCGGCATCGTCGTCGATGGCGTACCCGCGGTCGCCGCGAGCGAGGGCCAGGTGGCTGAACTCGTGCTTGCGGAGACGTCGCTCTGGGCGGAGTCCGGCGGACAGGACAGTGATCAAGGACTCATCATCGGCGACGGTTTCGAAGCCGAGGTGCTCGATGTGCAGAAGCCGGTGCCCGGCCTGATCGTGCACACGGTCAAGGTGAACATCGGAACGGTCGCCGTGGACGCACGGGCCGAGACCCGCGTCGATGCCGACTATCGTCGGGGTGCGACTCAGGCGCATTCCGGCACGCACATCGTGCATGCTGCGTTGCGCGAGGTGCTCGGCCCGAATGCGCACCAGGCTGGTTCCTACAACAAGGCAGGGTATCTCCGGCTCGATTTCACCCACAGCGAGGCGTTGAGCACCGAGACGAAGAGTGAGATCGAAGAGGTCTCGAACCTCGCGGTTCGCAGCGATTACGAGGTGATCACTCGGGAGTTGCCGCTCGATGAGGCGAAGTCGCTCGGTGCGATGGCCCTGTTCGGCGAGAAGTACGGGGATCGTGTCCGTGTCGTGGACATCGGTGGGCCCTGGTCGCGCGAGCTGTGCGCGGGCACGCACGTGTCGAGCTCCGCGGAAGTCGGAATGATCAATCTGATCGGAGAGAGTTCGGTCGGCAGCACCAACCGTCGAATCGAGTCGCTCGTCGGGATCGAGGCATTCCGCAACTTCGCCGTGGAGCGGGCGATCGTCCAACAGCTCACCTCGGGTCTGAAGGTTCCCCGCCTCGAACTCGTTGAACGCGTGAGCGACCTTTCGGCGCAGCTGAAGGCCGCTGAGAAGAAGATCGCGCAGCTCGAGGCCGCAAAGCTGGGGGAGCGCCTGCCCGAACTCCTGGCGGGCGCCGAGCAGATCGGTGCATTGAAAGTCGTCTTGGCCTCGGTCGGCGCAGTGGGTTCGGCCGACGACATCCGCAGCCTCGTCCAGCAACTGCGCGAACGCCTCGCATCCGAGGCCGCCGTAGTGGTGCTCGCCGGCGATGCAGGTGGCAAACCGGTGGTCATCGCAGCGACGACCCCTGCGGCCCGTGAGTCCGGTGCGAAGGCCGGAGCGCTTGCGAAACTGGGCGCTCAGGTGCTCGGGGGCGGCGGTGGCGGGAAGGACGATCTCGCCCAGGGCGGCGGCACCGATCCAGCGAAGATCGGCGATGCACTCGCTGAGATTCGTCGCAGCCTGGCAGGCTAGCGCGTGCGTTCAGGGGTGCGACTCGGCATTGATGTGGGCAAGGCTCGCATCGGTGTCGCGCGTTGCGATCTGCACGGAATGCTTGCGACGCCGCTCGAGACGATCCAGCGGCAGACCTCGGGGGGCGCCGATGTCGCTCGTATCCACGAGCTTGCTCGTGAGTTCGATGCGATGGAGATCATCGTCGGGCTGCCGCTCGGGTTGAGCGGGCATCGCACGCCGTCTACCGATGATGCCGAGTCGTTCGCGTCCCGGATCGCCGCCGCTTGTGCCGGCAAAGACCGGGACGACCCCATCGAAGTGCGACTCGTCGACGAGCGCCTGTCGACCGTTTCCGCCCAGGGACAGCTGCGTCAAGCCGGGAAGAAAACGAAGCAGAGCCGCGGCATCATCGATCAGGCAGCTGCCGTTGTCATTCTTCAGCACGCGCTGGACATGGAGCGAGCACGCTGCGAGGCGCCCGGTACGGTAGTAACACCGAGCAGCGATTCGGCCCATCCTCGTGCCGACGTCGGTCCGGACGCCGCAGCATCTGACCACGCCACAGAAAGCGATCGATCATGAGCCATGCGACAGGGACCTCAGGAAAGTCGAAGAAGAAGCGAGTGATCATCGCGTTGAGTTCCGTGCTCGCCGTACTGCTGGTGCTCGGCACCGCCGGCGGGATCGCATGGTCGATCTACGGCGATCGGATCTCGCTCGCCCTCGGATGGACCACGAACGACTACGAAGGCGAGGGGCACGGTGAGGCCATCGTCACGATCCGAGAGGGTGACATCGGCGAGGACGTCGCGAAGACACTTGCGGATGCCGGTGTCGTGAAGACCTCGCAGGCGTTCTACGAATTGCTGCTGGCACAGGAGAACACGGTCGACTTTCAGATCGGCTCGTATCGCCTGAAACTCGAAATGAGTTCGCAGGCAGCGCTCGACGCATTGCAGGACGAAGCCAATCGCGTCGAACTGACGGTTGTGCTCCCCGAGGGTATTTCCGCGCCCGACGCGCTCGAACGCGCTGCCGACGCGACCGGATTGCCGCTGAGCGATTTCGAGGAGGCAGCGAAGAATCCCGCGAAGTTCGGGGTTCCCGCCGACTTCCCCTCGCTCGAGGGATTTCTCTTCCCGGCAACCTATGTCTTCGAGCCGAGCGATACCGCCGACACGATCGTGCAGAGGATGGTCGATCGCATGTGGCAAGCCCTCGACGAGCACGGCGTCGCCGAAGCGGACGCACTCCGGGTGCTGACGCTCGCCTCGATCGTGCAGAAGGAGGCGGGCAGCACCGAAGACATGCCGCTCATCTCGCGCGTGTTCCTGAACCGCATCGACATCGGCATGAACCTGCAATCCGATGCGACGGTGTCCTACGGCACCGGCAACCCGGACAACACCGTCTGGACCAGCGATGCCGAGCGTGGCGACGCCAGCAACAAGTACAACACGTATGCCAACCCCGGTCTGCCGATCGGCCCGATCGGCCTCCCCGGTGACGCGGCCATCAACGCGGCGATGTATCCGGCGGACGGCGCGTGGATCTTCTTCACGGCCGTCAACCTCGAAACCGGAGAAACGGCGTTCGCCGAGGACGAAGCAGGTCATTCGGACAACGTGGCACGGTTGCACGAGTGGTGCGATGCTCACGAAAGCGAGGGCGGCAAGTACTGTGACTGATCCTCGGCTGCAGCTGCCGAAGGAGTCGCAGCTCGCTGTGCTGGGTTCGCCGATCTCGCACTCGAAGTCGCCGGCCATTCATGCGGCGGCCTATCGTGAGCTGGGACTCGACTGGGCGTACGGCAGGCACGAGCTCACCGCGGGCGATCTCGCGGAGTTCCTCTCGGGACTCGGTGCACAGTGGCGCGGACTCTCGCTCACGATGCCGCTGAAGGAGGAAGCGCATCGACTTGCGAGGGTGCTCGATCCCGTGGCTGAGGAAAGCGGCGTCGTGAACACGCTGCTGCGGGTCACCGGAACCGAGTCGAATGCGGCCTGGGCCGGTTTCAACACTGATGTCGGAGGACTTTCCGCAGCAATCGCGCAAGAGGGACTGGATGCGACGAGGACGGTGGTGCTCGGGGCCGGTGCAACCGCAGTCTCCGCGGTGCTCGCTGCACGGCGTCTCGGTGCGGTGCACGTGGACGTGCTCGCGCGGAGGCAGGAAGCAGCGCGGACCCTTGCCGAACGATTCACCGGGACCGCAGAATCCGGGCGCGCCCCGATGCGCGTATCTGCGGGGTCCCTCTTCTCGGCGGACGAAGGATCCGAGCGGGTGTCTGCGAAGCGGGGATTGGTCGGTCCCACGCTCATCATCTCGACGCTGCCGGGTCACGGAATCGACTGGGAACGGGTGCCGGCGGTCGGAACCGCCCCGACCTTCGATGTCGCCTACGACCCTTGGCCCTCACCGCTCGCCGAACTGACCCGATCCGCCGGCGCCCAAGCGTTTCCGGGCACCGGCATGCTCGTGCAGCAGGCGCTGCTGCAGATCCGCATATTCGTGAACGGCGATCCTTCGCTCCCTGTCGACCGGGAGCCGCAGGTGCTCGAATCCATGCGGCACGCAATCGGCCTGTAGGTTCGAGGTACCACGAATTTCTTATCTAGGAGGGTCCGATGCTGATCCCCGCGCCGGAGCAGTGGCGGGCGAAGCTGCACACCGAAGCCATGCCCGCCCCCGCAAAGGACTCCGCTACCATTGCGGTCCTGCGACCGGGTCAGACCGGGCTCGAGGCCTTTCTCATGCGGCGTCAGGCGAGCATGGCGTTCGCGGCAGGGATGTACGTGTTCCCGGGCGGCGGCGTACAGGACGACGACGCAGAGCCGGCGCCCTGGATCGGCCCTGACGCAGCCTCGTTCGGAGCGCGCTTCAACTGCTCGGCAGAAGTCGCGCACTCTCTTGTCGTCGCAGCTGCACGTGAGACCTTCGAGGAGACCGGGGTGCTGCTCGCGGGAACCGACGGGGCATCGGTCGTGCAGGACACGACGCCGTATCACGATGCCCGAGCTGCACTCGAGGCACATGAGTTCTCCTTTTCCCGTTTTCTCCGGACGCATCGTCTCGTGCTCCGCGCCGACCTCCTGGGCGCATGGGCGCACTGGATCACCCCCAGCTTCGAGCCTCGACGCTTCGACACCCGATTCTTCGTGGCTATGCTGCCTGAGGGGCAGCGGATCGATTCCGTGAGCGACGAAGCGGATGCCTCCGCATGGATGCCGCTCCATCGAGTGCTGGAGGTCGTCGAGCAGGGCGGCGCGGCGATGATGCCCCCGACCCGGGTGACCTGCGCGGAGCTGGCATCGGAATCGGCGGAGAGCGTGCTCCGGACCGCAGCCGGTCGCCGGATTCGCACCGTCGAGCCGAGGCTGCTCGAGATCGACGGCAAGCTCTGGCTCGACACCGGAAGTGAGGAAGACGCATGAGCGGACACACTCGAGACGCTTCGACACCCAGGGCAACCCTGGTGCGAGCCGACAACCCCGGCGTCATGACGCTCGACGGGACGAATACCTGGGTGCTCCGCGAACCCGGCTCGACCGGTGTCGTGGTGCTTGATCCGGGACCGCGCGACGAGGCGCATCTTGCCGCGGTGCTCGACGTCTGCGGGCAAGACGGCGGTCGAGTCGAACTCGTGCTGTACTCGCACTGGCACCCGGACCATACCGAGTCGATCGATCGGTTCCAGGAGCTGACGGGGGCGCCTGCGCGGGCGCTCGACGCGACCTGGTGCAGGAACGGTGCTCCGCTGGCCGATCGCGAAGTGCTGACGATCGATGGGCTGCGGATTCGCGTGCTGGCCACGCCCGGACACACGATGGACTCGGTCTGCCTCCTCCTGCCCGAGGAGGGATCGTTGCTGAGCGCGGACACGATTCTCGGCAAGGGCACCACCGTGGTGGCGCACCCGGACGGGGCGCTCGGTCCCTACCTTGACTCGCTGCGAGCGATTCGGGCACTCGTTGCCGCAGGGGAGGTGCGGAGCATCCTTCCCGGGCACGGTCCCGTGATCGATCAGCCTCTCGCAGTGGTCGATGGGTATCTCGAACATCGTGCCCAACGTCTCCAGCAGGTGCGTGAAGCCCTCGAAGCCGGGGACGTCACCCCCATGGAGGTCGTCGAACGGGTCTATGCCGATGTGGACACCTCGGTCTGGTTCGCTGCAGAAATGAGCGTGCGTGCGCAGATGGACTACCTCGCGGCGCAGTCCGGCCCATCGAGTATGGGAGGATAGAACCTATGCTCAGATGGCTGACCGCCGGGGAATCCCACGGCCCCGAACTCATTGCCGTGCTCGAAGGCATGCCCGCGGGCGTGCCTCTTTCGCTCGACGCCGTGCGCGAGGATCTCGCACGCCGCAAACTCGGGTATGGCCGCGGTTCGCGCATGAAGTTCGAACAGGACGAGTTGCACTTCTCCGGTGGCGTCGTCCAGGGTAGAACCATCGGCGGACCGATTGCGATTCGTATCGGCAACACCGAGTGGCCCAAATGGGTCGAGGTGATGAGCGCGGAGCCGACCGAACTCGGTGAACGCTCCCGCGGACGCGGGGCCCCGCTCACCAGGCCCAGGCCGGGTCACGCGGATCTGACTGGAATGCAGAAGTACGGCTTTGACGAGGCCCGCCCGGTGCTGGAGCGGGCAAGCGCCCGCGAAACTGCCGCGCGAGTGGCGCTCGGCGCGGTGGCTCGTGCATTCCTCTCGGAGCTCGGCATTCGCCTGGTGAGCCACACGCTCTCCATTGGACCCGTCGAGGTGCCGGCTGGCTCTCCGTTGCCACGCCCGGAGGACGTCACCACACTCGATGCCGATCCGTTGCGCTGCTTCGACGCCGATACGAGCGCTCGAATGGTCGAAGAGGTGGAAGACACGAAGAAGTCCGGCGACACGGTTGGCGGAGTGGTCGAGGTGCTCGCATACGGCCTCCCGCCTGGATTGGGCTCGTACGTGCACTGGGACCGACGGCTCGATTCACGGCTCGCAGGTGCGCTGATGGGGATCCAGGCGATCAAGGCCGTGGAGGTCGGCGACGGGTTCGAGACCACTCGCCGTCGAGGCTCCGAGGCTCACGACGAGCTCCACCTCCGCGACGGTCAGATCATCCGCGACACCGACCGTGCCGGTGGCATCGAAGGCGGCATGACCACTGGTCAGGTGCTTCGCGTGCGCGCGGGGATGAAGCCGATCGCGACCGTACCGAACGCGCTTCCCACGATCGATATCGCAACGGGCGAAGAGGCCAAGGCCCATCACCAGCGCAGCGATGTGTCGGCGGTTCCGGCAGCAGGGGTGGTGGCGGAAGCCATGGTCGCTCTGGTGCTCGCAGACGCGGTCTCCGAGAAGTTCGGGGGCGACAGCGTTGCTGAGACGCGCCGTAATCTCGAAAGCTACGTGGCGGCTATCCCAGAATCACTGCAGACCGCCATCGAGTCGTGACCGAAGAGCCCCAAGCGCCGCATCCGGTGCCCGCACCCCCGAAGCACCCGCTCACGCAGCCGGTCCCGGTGGTCGGCGCCGAGGCTCCGAAACGCAATCGACGTCGCCGGCGGCGGGGACGGGGTCGTCTGCCTGAGCGCACGATCGTCTTCGTCGGGCCGATGGCCGCCGGAAAGACGAGCCTCGGTCGTCGGGTTGCGAAGGATCTCGGGGTGCCGTTCGTCGACAGCGACGCGGTGTTCCAGTCGAGGCACGGCGTCATCGCCGATTTCTTCGAACGACACGGAGAACCAGAGTTTCGGCGTCTCGAAGCCGAGATCATCGCGGAGCAACTCGAGCAGCCGGGTCTGCGCATTCTCGCGCTCGGAGGCGGAGCAGTGCTCACCGAGTCGACGCGCGACCTGCTCCGCGGCTACCCGGTGGTTCTGCTGATGACGACGCAGGCCGCCGTGCTGCGCACCGCGAACATTTCGCGCCGACCCCTGCTGCGAGACGACCCTGAAGCGTGGGGCCGCATTCTCGAGGCGCGTCGGCCGCTGTACGAGGAGGTCTCGGATGTGACCTTCCGCACTGATCGCGGAACGAAGGAGCAGCTGAGTCGCCGTGTGATCGAGTGGGCGAGGGCCCGCGGTCGGCGGGAGGCGAGGAAAGCTGCCGCGCAGCTGAACGCGGCGAACCGGGCAGAGACGAAAGACTAGACAGAGGACGATGACCGTGCCGGACCAGACCGAATCCATCACCGAGATCGCAGTCACGGGAGAGACCGAGTACACCATCACCGTGGGCCGCGGATTGCTCGGTCACGTGGCGACCGCGCTCGGCGAACGCGTGCACAAGGTGCTCATCGTGCATACCCCCACCGTCGGACGGTTGGCAGAGGAATTGCGCACCGAGTTGCAGGGCCGGTATTCCCAGGTGCTGCTCGCCGAGGTTCCGGATGCAGAGGCGGCGAAACGCGTCGAGGTAGCTGCGTTCTGCTGGCAGATCATGGGCCAGGCCGACTTCACTCGGAGCGATGCCGTCGTGGGCCTCGGAGGAGGCGCCGTCACCGATCTTGCAGGTTTTGTCGCGGCGACCTGGTTGCGAGGGGTCCGGCTGGTGCAGGTTCCGACGACCGTTCTCGGCATGGTCGATGCTTCTGTGGGTGGCAAGACGGGCATCAACACGGCTGAGGGCAAGAACCTGGTCGGCTGTTTCTATGCGCCGGACGCCGTGATCTGCGACCTCGATCTCCTCGAGACCCTGCCGCGGAACGAGATCCTTGCAGGCTTCGCGGAGGTCGCCAAGTGCGGATTCATCGCCGAACCCGAGATCCTGGACACGATCGAAGCGGATGTGGATCGCGCGACGGACCCGACCACTCCCGAGTTCCGGCGACTGATCGAACTTGCGATCGGAGTGAAGGCGCGCGTCGTGAGCGAGGATTTCCGCGAGGGCGGACTCCGCGAGATTCTGAACTACGGTCATACGCTCGGCCATGCGATCGAGCATGCAGAGCGGTACCAGTGGCGGCACGGCGTCGCGATCTCCATCGGAATGATCTACGCGGCGGAGCTTGCACGCATGGCCGGCCATCTCTCGGACGACGCGGTCGATCGTCACCGTCGAGTGCTCGGGTTGCTCGGCCTGCCGCTCGCATACCCCGCAGGGCGCTGGCCGGGACTTCTCGCGACGATGCAGCGGGACAAGAAGGCTCGTGCGGGAATGCTCCGATTCATCGTGCTCGACGACATCGCGAAGCCTCGGGTCCTCGCCGGAGCGGACGAGTCGGTGCTCCAGTTCGCATATCAGGAGATCGCCAGCTAGCCGACTCCGGTTGCCGGCGCACCTCGTGACGCTCGGATGCGAGGCATCCCCGATGCGGGTCGAGCCGATCCGGGAGGCATTCCGGGCGTAAGATGACGAAGTGAGCTACGGAGCGAACGGCATCGATGAGGCGCGGGGATGGCGCACATTCCTGCATGTGCTCATCAACACTGGAATCGCCGGCCTCACCACGAATTTTCTCTGGTTCGCGGTTATCTTCTGGATCTATCTCGAGACCAGGAGCATTCTGGCGGTCGGGGTGTTGAGCGGCGCCTACATGCTGTTGATCGCCGGCTGCTCGATGTGGTTCGGCTCGCTCGTCGATCGGTATCGCAAGCGTCCTGTGATGCTCGTCTCGGCGTGGAGCTCGCTGATCGCATTCGCGATCGGCTGCGCGATCTTCTTCATGGTTCCGAGTTCAAAACTGCTCGATCTCGGAGGAGCCTGGTTTTGGTTGTTCATCATCGTGCTGCTCGCCGGATGCGTGGTCGAGCTGCTGCGATCCCTCGCGCTCTCCACTACGGTGACTCTCCTCGTGCCGGTGCCGCGCCACGCGAACGCGAACGGCCTCGTCGGCACGGTGCAGGGTCTGTCCTTCATCGTCACCAGCGTATTCAGCGGCCTCTCGATCGGGTTCTTCGGGATGGGCGCAACGATGCTGATCGGATTCGTGCTGACTGCGATCCCCATTGTGCACCTGCACCTTCTTCGCATTCCCGAGCCCGAGATCGTGCACGACCCGACGCGCAGCGCGGTCGACTTCAAGGGCGGCTGGGCGGCGATGCTCGCTGTTCCAGGGCTGATCGGCCTCGTCGTGTTTACGACGTTCAACAACCTCACGAGCGGCGTCTACATGGCGCTGCTCGATCCGTACGGTCTGAACATGTTCTCGGTCGAAATCTGGGGAATGGTGTTCGGTCTTGCGGGCACAGGGTTCATCGTCGGCGGAGCGGTGGTCGCGAAATGGGGCCTCGGGAAGAATCCCGTGCGCACCATGCTGGTGCTGGTGGCCGCACTCGGAGTGCTCGGAGGGTCGCTCACGATCCGGGAGTCCCCGTGGCTCTTTGTCGCCGGTATCTGGCTGTTCATGATCATGATGCCAGCGATCGAAGCCGCTGAGCAGACGGTGATCCAGCGGGTGGTGCCGTTCGAGAAGCAGGGGCGGGTCTTCGGGCTCGCGATGACGTTCGAAGCGGCGGCGGCGCCGATCACGTCGTTCTTGGTCGCTCCGATCGCCGAGTTCTGGATCGTTCCCTACATGCGGAGCGGGAGCGGTCAACAGGAGTGGGGGTGGCTCCTCGGAGAAGGAGAGAGTCGAGGTATTGCTCTCATCTTCCTGTGGACCGGCATCATCACGACGATCCTCGCGCTGCTGGCGCTCCTGACCCCGACGTATCGCACTCTGGTTCGCTCCTATCTGGCGGCTGCACCTCCGCAGCCGGTGCCCGAATCCAATAGGCTTGACGCGTGACCGCGCAGCGCATCAATCCGAGCATCCTTTCCGCCGACTTCGTGAACTTGCAGGCCGAACTCGACGCCATCTCGACCGCCGATCTCGTGCATGTCGATGTGATGGACAATCATTTCGTGCCGAATCTGACGATGGGTCCGCCCATCGTGGAACGGATTCAGGCGGTCTCTCCGATTCCGCTCGACATGCACCTCATGATTTCCGACGCCGATCGTTGGGCTCCCGGTTATGCCGAACTCGGCGCATACTCCGTCACGTTTCATGCGGAGGCGACGGACGAGCCCGTCAAGCTCGCCCGTCGCATTCGCGAAATCGGCGCGCGAGCGGGTATCGCCTTGAAGCCAGGCACCGATGCCGAACCCTATCTTGAGCTTCTGCCCGAGTTCGATCAGGTGCTCGTGATGACGGTCGAGCCCGGTTTCGGAGGCCAGAAGTTCATGGCCGACATGATGCCGAAGCTCCGCCGGATTGCGGACGTGAAGGCAGCGTCGGGCCTCGACGTGTGGTTGCAGGTGGATGGCGGAATCACGGTGGACACGATCGGGATCGCCGCGGAAGCAGGAGCGGACACGTTTGTGGCCGGATCCGCGGTCTACGGCGGAGTCCCCGAGCAGAGGATCACCGAGCTGCGGCATGCCGCAGCTCGGCATAGGCACTGAGCGTGTGAGGCTCCGCGTCAGCGGGGGCTCTTGGCGGCATGCCGCAGCTCGGCATAGGCACTGAGCGTGTGAGGCTCCGCGTCAGCGGGGGCTCTTGGCGGCATGCCGCAGCTCGGCATAGGCACTGAGCGTGTGTGTCCATGCTGGGGAGGGTGCGTTGTGTGAGTTCGGAGTGTGTTGCGGGTGGTGCGGCTGTGCTCTTGGTCCGGAAACCCGATACGATTGGTCAACGTGAAGACATTCGACGAACTGTTCGCTGAGCTGAGCGAGAAGGCTGAGCAGCGATCCGATGGCAGTGACACTGTGGCGCGACTCGACGCCGGGGTGCATAGCATCGGCAAGAAGATCGTCGAAGAGGCGGCTGAGGTGTGGATGGCGGCTGAGCATGAGAGCGATGAGGCTTGCGCGGAAGAGATCAGCCAGCTGCTCTACCATCTGCAGGTGCTCATGCTGGCCAAGGGCCTGAAGCTGCAAGACGTTTACCGATACCTCTAGAGAAGGATCTTCACATGCTGCGCGTAGCAGTTCCGAACAAGGGTTCGCTTTCCGAGATCGCCGCCGACATGCTTGCTGAGGCGGGCTATAGCGGTCGTCGCGATAGCAGGAAGCTCGTGCATCGAGATGCGCGCAATGATATCGAGTTCTTTTATCTGCGGCCTCGCGATATCGCGACGTATGTGGGTTCGGGTGCGCTTGACGTGGGTATCACGGGGCGGGACCTGTTGCTGGACTCGGGTTCTGAGGCGCGGGAGATCGCGCATCTGGACTTTGGCGATTCGACGTTTCGGTTTGCGGCTCCTGTCGGTGCGGGGTTCGCGGAGCTGTCTCAGTTGGAGGGGAAGCGTGTCGCGACCAGCTATCCGAAGCTGGTCGATGATTTCTTGAGCGAGCGCGGCGTGAAGGCGATCGCGGTGAAGCTGGACGGTGCGGTGGAGTCGGCGGTGCAGCTCGGCGTGGCGGACGCGGTGGCTGATGTCGTGTCGACTGGTGCGACTCTGGCTACGGCTGGTCTGGAGATTTTCGGGCCGGTGATCCTCGAATCGACGGCGGTGCTGATCGGGGGACCGAAGCAGCATGAGGGTATTGCGCGATTGCTGCGTCGGCTCCGTGGGGTGCTCGTTGCTCGCAAGTTCGTGATGGTGGAGTACGACCTGGAGGAATCGCTGCTTTCGGCTGCGATCGGGATCGCTGGCGGGATCGAGTCTCCGACGGTGTCGCCGTTGCGCGACAACGGCTGGGTGGCGGTGCGTGTGATGATTCCCGCTGATGAGGCGAATGAGGTGATGGACCAGCTCGCGGATATCGGTGCTCGGGCGATCCTCGTGACGGCGATTCACGCTGCACGGCTTTAGGGGGTGCGGGGATGTCTGTTGCGATCCGCGTGATTCCGTGCCTCGATGTCGCTGCCGGTCGGGTGGTGAAGGGCGTCAATTTCTTGAACTTGCGCGATGCGGGTGATCCGGTCGAGCTTGCCGCCCGTTACGCCGAGCAGGGTGCAGATGAGCTGACGTTTCTCGATGTTACGGCGACGGTCGATGATCGCAGTACGACCTATGACGTGGTCCGTCAGACGGCTGAGCAGGTGTTCATCCCGCTGACCGTTGGTGGTGGGGTGCGGAGCGATGAGGATGTCGCCAGGTTGCTGGGTGTCGGGGCCGACAAGGTGGGCGTGAATAGTGCGGCGATTGCTCGTCCGGAGCTGATCGGTGAGATCGCGGATCGCTTCGGTTCGCAGGTGATCGTGCTCTCTCTCGATGTGAAGCGCAGCAGTCGCATGCCGTCCGGCTTCGTGGTGACGACGCATGGTGGCCGTCGTGAGAGTGATCTCGATGCTCTTGCGTGGTGCCGTGAAGTCGTGGATCGCGGCGCGGGGGAGTTGCTCGTGAACAGCATGGATGCTGACGGTACTCTGGCTGGTTTCGATCTTGAGCTGACTCGTCAGGTGCGTGAGATCGCCTCCGTTCCGGTGATTGCTTCGGGTGGGGCAGGCCGGCTGGAGCATTTTGCGCCGGCGGTGGGTGCGGGCGCGGATGCGGTGCTTGCTGCGTCGGTGTTTCATGATGGTACGTTCACGGTGGGGCAGGTCAAACGGGCGATCGCCGATGCGGGCTATGAGGTGCGATGATGAGGGCTGAGTCGATGGCGGACGATCTGGTGTTCGGCGCCGATGGGTTGCTTCCGGCGATCATCCAAGATGACGAGAACGGTGACGTGCTCATGCTCGCTTGGATGGATCGTGAGGCGGTCCGTCGTACGCTCACGACTGGCCGCGTGACGTTCTGGTCGAGGTCGCGTCAGGAGTACTGGCGCAAGGGTGACACGTCAGGACACCGGCAGTATGTTCGGTCGGTGGCGATGGATTGCGATGCCGATACCTTGTTGGTGCGTGTCGTTCAGCTCGGTGCCGCATGCCACACGGGTGCGCGCACGTGCTTCGATGGGAACGAGCTTGCGGCGGTTCAGGGCGACGTCGAGCGGTAGGCTGGGTGGGTGAGCCTCACCACGACACGCGCCGCCTTCGACGCGGCCCGATCGACCCACACTGTCATTCCCGTATGCCGAGAGGTGTTCGCTGACGCGGATACGCCGGTGAGTATTTATCGCAAGGTGGCCGCGAGCAGACCGGGTACGTTCTTGCTTGAGAGCGCTGAGCAGGGAGGCGTGTGGACGCGTTTCAGTTTTGTCGGTGCGGGCAGCTTCGGCGTGCTGACGGAGCGTGATGGGCGCGCTTGGTGGGATTCGGAGGCCGGGAAGGGTGTCGACCAGGAGCGTTTGCTGCCGGGCGGGGTCGATGGTCTCGGTCCTGCTGAGGCGCTACGGGCCGTGTACGAGCGCTGGCATCAGCTGCCGATGCCGGAATTGCCGCCGCTCGCCAGCGGGTTTGTCGGATATCTGGGGTGGGAGACCGTGCGACAGTTCGAGCGATTGACCAATGGTCCGGTCGAGGGTCCGGGGCTTCCCAGTCAAGGGCTCAGCTTTGTGAGCGAACTCGTGGTGATCGATCATCGGGAGGGCAGCGTGGTGCTGCTCGCGAACGTCTTGAACGACGAACACGCAGGTGAGCCGGACGAGCTCTGGGCGGATGCGCAAGCCCGCTTGGATGTGCTGCAGCGCGCGCTGGCCGCCCCGGCTGCGTCGCCGTTGGGGACTCTTGACCGTTCGGCTTTGCCCGACGCCGAGCGGCTCACTGCCGAGGCCGACTACTTGGCCGGTGTAGAGCGCAGCAAGCAGTACATCGTCGATGGCGATATTTTTCAGGTGGTGCTTTCGCAGCGCTTCGATCAGGAGTGCGTCGCCGACCCGCTCGATGTCTATCGGGTGCTGCGCCATCTGAATCCGAGTCCCTACCTGTATCTCCTGCAGCTCGAGGATGCGCATGGCGAACCTTTCTCGGTGGTGGGCTCGAGCCCGGAGGCGCTCGTCACGGTGCAGGAGAGCGGTCACGTCATGACGCATCCGATCGCTGGCAGTCGGCCGCGGGGCGCGACGGTGGACGAGGATCAGCAGCACGAGCGGGAGCTGCTTGCCGACGAGAAGGAACGGGCCGAGCATCTCATGCTGGTTGACCTGGCGAGGAATGATCTGCTGCGCGTGTGCGAGCCGTCGAGCGTGGAGGTGACTGAGTTCATGCGTATTGAGCGCTTCAGCCACATCATGCACATCGTGTCGACGGTGGAGGGCATGCTTCGGGAGGGTCAGAACCCGGTCGATGCGCTGCGGGCGACGTTCCCGGCGGGCACGCTGAGTGGGGCGCCGAAGCCGAGGGCTCTGCAGATCATCGACGAACTCGAACCGGTGCAGCGAGGCGTGTACGGGGGAGTGGTCGGCTATTTTGGGCTTGCAGGCGCGGCCGATCTTGCGATCGCGATTCGTACCGCGACCATTCGCGACGGGATTGCGATGGTGCAGGCCGGTGGCGGCATCGTCGCCGACTCGGTTGCGGAGATGGAAGACCTGGAGTCGCGCAACAAGGCGGCGGCGCCGCTCCGAGCGATCGCGATTGCGAACACGCTGCGGGCGCTCCAGGAGGAGGTGCACGCAGATGCGTAGCAAGCTGTGGCTGGTCTGCGGTGTGGCGGTTGCCGGAGGGCTGGCGCTGTACGGGGCCACTCAGGTGTGGGTGACGCTCTCGTTGGCCGCCGGTGCCGCCGCGTCTGGCTGGCTCGAGGTGACGGGTCAGCAGGTGAATCAGTCGCTGTCGCCGGTGGCGATTGCGGCCCTTGCGGCGGCGCTCGCGCTGACCATCGCGGGCAGGGTGTTCAGACGTCTGCTGGGTGTGCTGGTGCTGCTGCTGGGGGCCGGTATCGCGGCGATCGCCGTGAGCGTGGTGCGGGATCCGGGAGCGGCGGTTGCGGGAAGGCTCGCGGAGGCGACGGGTCTCGAAGGGCCTTCGCAGACGGATCTGGTGACCTCGCTGATGGTGTCGCCTCTCGTGGCGGTCACTGTTGCTGCGGGGGCTGCTCTGGTGTTGCTCGGGTTGCTCATCCTGTTCCTCGGTGGACGCTGGAGGACGGGCGGCCGAAGGTATGAGGCTGATTCCGGCCGTGCACGGGTGGTGGCCGACGAGCCCGACCGCATCTCGGACTGGGAGGCATTGAACGACGGCGATGATCCGACGCGGTCTTCCTGATCCTGCGTCAGGGGCGCGGCGAGGTGTTGCGCGGAAGTTCGACATGTCCTGATCCAGGATGCCTGGACTGAACCGCGCGGACCCGCGTACGAATTCGCCCGGAATGCCAGGGGAACGATAGACTTTTCGGGAACTGTCCGCTTTCAAGGAGATTCATGAGCAACCATCCCACTGATCCCGGTCACGGCGATTCGCCGGCTGCGTGGACGGCCGTCATCGTAATGCTGCTCGGCTTCGCTGTTGGTACCGTCGCATTCTCGATGCATCAGGCATGGCTGGTCTGGGTCGGCGTCGGCGTGGTCGTCGTCGGAGCACTGCTCGGCTGGATCCTCGCCAAAGCAGGCTATGGCGTGAGGGGTCCGAAGTACACCCCGAAGCCCAACAGTCACTGACGTGCTCGATCAACTGCTCGCCGGGTCGCTCGATGATGCTCGAGCGAGAAGGCAGCTGCGCCCGCTTTTGAACGTCGAGGCAGAGGCGCTTGCGCGCCCGGCCGCGCTCGACGCACTCGAGTATCTTGCGCCTGCCGATCACATCAAGGTGATCGCCGAGGTGAAGCGGGCGAGCCCGTCTCGCGGAGATCTCGCCGAGATCGCCGAGCCTCAGGCGCTTGCGGCGCAGTACGAAGCGGGCGGCGCGAGCGCGGTCAGCGTGCTGACGGAGCAGCGCAAGTTCAAGGGCTCGCTCGAAGATCTTGACGCCGTGCGCAAGGCCGTGAGCATCCCGGTGCTTCGCAAGGACTTCATCGGTGAGGAGTATCAGGTACTCGAGGCGCGTGCCGCGGGCGCCGATCTCGTGCTCCTCATCGTGGCCGCTTTGCCTCAGCTGACCTTGCAGCGGCTCTACACCTTCATTCGTGAGCTCGGAATGACTCCTCTCGTGGAGACGCACAGCGCCGACGAAGTCGCCAGGGCGGTGGATCTCGGTTCGCAGCTCATCGGCGTGAATGCGCGGGATCTGAGCACCTTCGAACTCGATCGCGAACTGTTCGGGCGCGTTGCCGATCAAATTCCGGCGGGCGTGATCCGCGTCGCGGAGTCGGCGGTCCTCGGCGTGAGCGATGTCGAGCGCTATCGCGAGGCTGGCGCCGACGCAGTGCTCGTGGGCGAGGCGCTGGTGACCGGTGGAGATCCGGTCGCGAACCTGCAGAGCTTTCTGAGCGTATGAGTCGCGCCCTCCGGGCGACGGCGGAGATGGAAACGACAATGACAGAAGTGCACGGCACCCCTGCGATCTCGTCCCTGCGCGAGCAGCACGGCCCCTTTTTTGGTGACTACGGCGGTCGATTCATGCCGGAGTCTCTGATCGCTGCGATCGATGAGCTCACAGCAGCCTACGAGGAGGCAAAGGCAGACCCGCAGTTCCAGGCTGAACTGATCGAGTTGCTCGGTTCGTATGCCGGGAGACCGTCTCCGATCACCGAGGTGCCCCGCTTTGCCGAGCATGCGGGTGGTGCTCGCGTGTTCCTCAAGCGCGAGGATCTGAATCACACCGGTTCTCATAAGATCAATAATGTGCTGGGGCAGGCGCTGCTCACCAAGCGTCTTGGCAAGTCGCGAGTCATCGCTGAGACGGGAGCCGGTCAGCACGGGGTGGCGACGGCCACAGCGGCGGCGCTCTTCGGCCTGGAGTGCACCATCTACATGGGCGAGGTCGATACTGAACGACAGGCGCTCAATGTCGCACGGATGAGGCTTCTCGGCGCCGAGGTGGTGCCGGTGACCGCCGGGTCTCGGACCCTCAAGGATGCGATCAATGAGGCCTACCGCGATTGGGTCGCGAGCGTCGAGCGCACCAACTACATCTTCGGCACCGCCGCGGGACCGCATCCGTTCCCGGCGATGGTGAGGGACTTCCAGAAGATCATCTCGGAGGAAGCCCGAGCGCAACTGCTCGAGAAGACCGGTCGTCTGCCCGACGCGGTCGTCGCCTGTGTCGGCGGCGGATCGAACGCTATCGGCATGTTCGATGCGTTTCTCGATGACGGGGGTGTGCGGCTCTACGGGGTCGAAGCCGCTGGCGACGGCGTCGATACCGAGCGCCACGCCGCATCGATCGAGCGGGGTCGTCCGGGCGTGTTGCACGGCTCTCGCACCTATGTTCTGCAGGACGAGGACGGCCAGACGATCGAGTCGCATTCGATCTCGGCCGGGCTCGATTACCCGGGGGTCGGGCCCGAACATTCCTGGCTTGCCGACATCGGACGTGCTGAGTACATTCCGGCGAGCGACGACGAGGCGATGCAGGCGCTGCGGCTGCTCAGTCGGACCGAGGGCATCATTCCCGCGATCGAGTCGGCGCACGCGCTCGCTGGTGCGTTGCGTATCGGACGCGAGTTGGGGCCGGATGGCATTATCGCCGTGAATCTCTCGGGTCGTGGCGATAAGGACATGGAAACCGCGGCCACCTATTTCGGCCTGATCGATGAGGAGTCCGTCAGATGAGCGTGCAGGAGTCTTTCGTCGCCGACGCGATTCGCGCCGCGAAGGCGGAACGCAGGGGGGCCCTGATCGGATACCTCCCGGTCGGATTTCCCGACCTCGACACGAGTGTCGAAGCGGCAATCGCGATGGCTCGAAACGGGGCCGACGTCATCGAGTTCGGTGTGCCGTACAGCGATCCGGTGATGGACGGGCAGGTGATTCAGGAGGCGACTCAGGTCGCACTCGCCAATGGATTCAGGTTGGGCGACCTGTTCGAGGCTGTCCGTCGCGTGGGGGAGGCGGTCGACACGCCGGTGCTCGTCATGACCTACTTCAATCCGGTCATGCAGTACGGAGTCGAGCGTTTCGCAGCTGACCTCGCAGCAGCCGGCGGAGCCGGACTCATTACCCCTGACATCACTCCCGAAGCCGCAGGAGAGTGGATCGAGGCGAGCAAGAGGCACGGGCTCGATCGGGTCTTTCTTGCGGCTCCCACGAGCAGCGACGCGCGCCTCGAGATGATTGCACAGGCGGGAACCGGTTTCGTCTACACGGTCTCGACGATGGGCATCACGGGAGAGCGCTCCTCGCTCGATGCCGCCGCGCGCACCTTGACGCAGCGATTGCGGGAGGCGAATGCCGAACTCGCGTGTGTCGGCATCGGTATCTCGACGGCTGCGCATGTCGCGACGACGCTCGACTACGCCGACGGCGCCATCGTGGGGACCGTGTTCGTCCGAGCCCTCCGTGACCACGGAGTCGAGGGCCTGACCGCGACTGTGCGAGAGCTTGCTGCCGGCACGCAGCGCTGACCGATAAGATTGACCCTATGCGTGCCCAAGCGGCACTGACGTGTGTGTGAAAGTGCAGTTCATGGTTCTTCCTCTTCCGATGAGTCTTCCCAGCCCCGATATGCAGTTCCTGCAGATCGGTCCGCTGCGTATCTACTTCTATGCCCTGTGCATCCTGGCCGGTATCGTGTGCGCCGCGATCTGGGCGGGCAGCCGCCTGACGCAGCGAGGCGGCGAAAAGGGCGCGGTCATCGACTTCACCGTCTGGGCCGTGGTCCTCGGGATCGTCGGAGCCCGGCTCTATCACGTCGTCACCCACTGGGGCTACTACTTCGCGGAGGGTCGCCAGTGGTGGAATCCGTTTGAGAAGGATGCCATCTGGAACATCTGGGATGGCGGCATTGCGATCTTCGGTGCACTCATCGGAGGCGGCATCGGTGTCTGGGTCGCCTCTCGCATCACGGGTATCCGTTTCTGGTCGTTCGGTGACGCGCTCGTACCGGGCCTGCTGCTTGCTCAGGCTTTCGGCCGTCTCGGCAACTGGTTCAATCACGAACTCTTCGGCGGACCGACCAATCTGCCGTGGGGGCTCGAGATCGAGAGCTCCAATCCGGCTTTCCCGGTCGGCCTCCTCGACGGGACCCTCTTCCACCCGACGTTCCTCTACGAGATCCTCTGGAATCTTCTCGGAATCGTGGTGCTGCTCTGGATCGAACGCAAGCTGCGTCCGCGTTGGGGGACCTTCTTCGGCATGTACCTCATCTGGTATGGCGTGGGGCGCTTCTTCATCGAGGGCATGCGACTGGACCCGAGCTTCACCCTGCTCGGGCTTCGCAGCAACCAGCTCACTGCGCTGCTCGCAGTGCTGCTGGGCATTGCGATCATCCTCGTGCAGCGCCGGCGTCACGTCGGACTCGAGAACACGGTCTACCTGCCGGGGCGAAGCAACCCCAGCGACTCGAACGAACGACTTACCGCGAACCCCGACGAGTACTACCACGTACTGGAAAAGAAGTAACACATGCGCCATGCCAAGATCGTCGCCACCTGGGGTCCAGCTGTTTCGAGTTATGACCACACACTGGAGCTGATTCGGGCCGGCGTGAACGTGGCACGGCTGAACATGTCTCACGGCACGCACAACGTGCACGAGGGGATCTATCGCAATATTCGACGTGCGGAGAACGAGGTCGGGCGCCCGATTGCGGTGCTCGCCGACCTGCAGGGTCCCAAGATCCGTCTCGGCGTCTTCGAAGACGGTCCGCATGACCTCGAAGTCGGGGACGAGTTCGCCATCACGACTCGAGATATCCGCGGGGACCGCAGCATCTGCGGTACCACGCACAAGGGCTTGCCGGGTGACGTTCGGCCCGGCGATCCTCTGCTCATCGATGATGGCAAGGTCGGATTGCGTGCGACTCGCGTGACCGAGGACACGGTCTACACGGTGGTCGAGATCCCCGGTACCGTGTCCAACAACAAGGGCATCAATCTTCCCGGGGTCGCCGTCAACGTTCCGGCGCTCTCGGAGAAGGACGAGGACGATCTCCGCTGGTCTTTGCACCTCGGCGTCGACTACATCGCTCTCTCGTTCGTTCGCGATGCTGCGGACATCACCCGTGTGCACGAGATCATGGCTGAGGAAGGCATCAGGCTCCCCGTCATCGCGAAGATCGAGAAGCCTCAGGCGGTCGAGAACCTTGAGAGCATCACCGATGCCTTTGACGGCATCATGGTCGCCCGCGGCGATCTCGGCGTGGAGCTTCCGCTCGAGCGCGTGCCGCTCGTGCAGACCGAAGCGATTTCTATCGCTCGGCGACTCGCCAAGCCCGTCATCGTTGCGACGCAGGTGCTCGAGTCGATGATCGAGAATCCTCGCCCGACGCGCGCTGAAGCGAGCGACTGCGCGAACGCGGTGCTCGACGGGGCTGACGCGGTCATGCTCTCCGGTGAGACGAGCGTCGGCGCGTTCCCGGTCCAGGCTGTCGAGACTATGGCGAGGATCATCGAGTCCACCGAGGAGCACGCACTCGATCGGATCGAACCGCTCAGAGTGCATCCCCGGACTCAGGGAGGTGCGTTGACCGTCGCTGCGGCCGATGTCGCTGAGTTCGTGGGGGCGAAGTACATCTGCGTCTTCACCGAGTCGGGCGATACGGTTCGGCGCTTCTCGCGGTTGCGCAAGCCGATTCCGATCATCGGGTTCACGCCGAGTCGCTCGATCCGGCGACGGATGGAGCTCACTTGGGGTGCGCGGAGCTTCGAGGTGCCTCGGGTCTTCAGCACAGATGAGATGTTCGAGCAGGTCGACAAGGTGCTGCTCGACGCGGGTCGGGCCGAGGTCGGGGAGAAGGTGCTCATCATCGCGGGATCGCCCCCCGGGGTGATCGGCTCGACGAATACGCTGCGTATTCACCGGATGGGGGAGACCATCGGCCTGCTCCCCGAGGCCGGGCCGCGGAAGCATGCGCTCGGACGCGGACACGTTCCGCTGTAGTCGGAAGTTGCAGTAGGCTTGTAAGTCTGAGCCGGATTGGCGGAATTGGCAGACGCGGCGCACTCAAAATGCGTTGCCTTCGGGCGTGGGGGTTCAAGTCCCCCATCCGGCACTCACACTATCTGGGACGGGGAGTAGGGTACTCAGTATGACCGAGCAGAACACCGCACGACGAGTAGTCGTAGCAGAGGACGAATCCCTGATCCGTCTCGATATCGTCGAGACGCTCCGTGACAACGGCTTTGACGTTGTGGGCGAGGCCGGCGACGGCGAAGAGGCAGTCCGCCTGGTCGAGGAGCTCCGCCCCGACCTCGTGGTGATGGATGTCAAGATGCCGAAGCTCGATGGGATTTCGGCGGCAGAGCAGATCAACAACTCGGGGAACATTGCTCCGGTCGTGTTGCTGACCGCGTTCAGCCAGCGGGAGCTCGTTGAGCGTGCGGCCGAAGCTGGAGCACTGGCCTACGTGGTCAAGCCCTTCACTCCTGCGGATCTGATCCCCGCGATCGAGATCGCGCTGTCGCGTTTCCAGCAGCTGGTGACCCTTGAGAGCGAGGTCGCCGACCTGGCCGAACGATTCGAAACGCGCAAACTCGTAGACCGCGCGAAGGGCATCTTGAACGACAAGATGGGTCTGAGCGAGCCCGAGGCGTTCCGCTGGATCCAGAAGGCTTCCATGGACCGCCGTCTGACCATGCAGGACGTGGCGAAGACCATCATCGATCAGCTCGGTCCGAAGAAGGACTGAGGCTCGGCATCACTGGGCGGCGTGTCCTGCTGACGCAGGAGCGCCACCGCGATTCGCGAGCCTGGGTGCGCCTGCGGTGTGCTCGCGGGGGAGTCGCGAGAGCTCTCCTTCGGCGCGGGGATCGACGCGATCGGGCGCTACGTCGTCTGCAGGGGCTTGTAGAAGTTCGTGATGCGAATCGTCGAGCAGCGGCGGCCGGCTTCTGAGGTGATCACGATTTCGTGCACTGCGAGCGACCTCCCGGAGTGGATCGGCTGGCATACGGCGGTCACCAGACCTTCGGTCGCGGAACCGGTGTGCGTGGCGTTGATGTCTACTCCGACACCGACCATCCCTTCGGGGGCGAGGTAGTTCGCGTGAATCGAGCCGAGCGTCTCTCCGAGAACCACGTACGCTCCGCCATGCATGAGGCCGAACGGCTGCGTGTTGCCTTCGACGGGCATCGTCGCGACGATGCGCTCTGGCGTGCACTCGAGGATGGTCACTCCCATGCGCTCGGCGAGCGTGCCGCGTCGGTGCGCATTGAGGTGTTCGACGGTGTACTGGAGTCCGCGGGGAAGCTGCGATGTGGCCATGAAATCCTCAAGCTCTTGGGTGATGAATGTCCGGGGCGACTTGTAGGCTAGAAACGTGTCTCAGCCTACCCTTATGATCATCGACGGCCACTCGCTCGCGTTCCGGGCGTTCTATGCGCTGCCGGTCGACAGTTTCCAAACGCAGACGGGTCAGCACACGAATGCGATCCACGGCTTCATCGCGATGCTGATCAATCTGCTCAGCAACGAGAAGCCCGACTCGCTCGCCGTCGCCTTCGACATCTCGAGGCATTCGTTCCGCACCGAGGAGTACCCGGAGTACAAGGGGACTCGGGGCGAGACCCCGCCCGAGTTCAAGGGGCAGGTACCGCTGCTCCAGGAGGCACTTCATGCGATGGGCATTCGCACCATCGAGAAGGAGAACTACGAGGCCGACGATATCCTCGCGACCCTTGCGACGAGCGGCGCGGAGGCGGGCTACCGCGTGCTCGTCGTCAGCGGAGACCGAGACACGATTCAGCTCGTCGACGACAAGATCACTCTGCTCTACCCCTCGAAGCAGGGGGTGAGCGAACTCACCCGCTACGACCGGGAGAAGGTCTTCGAGCGATATGGAATCCGTCCGGAGCAGTATCCCGAGATCGCGGCCCTCGTCGGCGAGACGAGCGACAACCTGCCTGGCGTCCCGAGAGTGGGCGAGAAGACGGCGGTCAAGTGGATCAATCAGTTCGGGTCACTGGAGGAACTGCTGCGCAGGCAGGACGAGGTCACCGGAAAAGTCGGAGAGAGCCTGCGCGAGAACGCGCACCTCGCCGAGCGCAATCGTCGGCTCAACCGTCTCGTTCGTGATGTGGAGCTCGATGTCACGCTCGAAGACCTGCTTCGCGGTGATATCGACATGGAGGCCGTGCGGCAGGTCTTCAGCAAGCTCGAGTTCCGCACGCTGTTGCAGCGAGTGGGCAAGCTCGCCGGGGTTGACGCGGTCGCAAGCGCGGACTCTTCCGTCAACGCTTCGCTCTCGCCGGTCAAGCCCGAAGCCAAGACGCTGCTCGACGAAGAGCTCGATGATTGGCTGCAGAAGGCGGCTCGACCTGGCCTGGTGCTCGCCGAGGGGATCGGCGGGATCGAGGTGGGACTTGCCACTCCCGATTCGGCGGTGCTCATCAACTGGCAGCCCGGGGGTCGCGATTATGCGCTCTTCGAGGACTGGCTCGCCTCGGACTCTCCGAAGGTGTGCTGGGACGCGAAGCAGCAGATGAAGCTCGCCGCCAAGGCGGGCGTCGAGCTTGCCGGTGTGGACGGCGATGCGGCTCTCGCCTCCTGGCTTCTGCGTCCGACGAGCCCGGAGAAGACTCTCGCGGACGCGGCATTTCGCTTCCTCGGCGAGCAGATGCCCGAGGGGGACCCGCACCAGTTGATCCCCGAGGAGGGTTCCGTAGCCGGACCCGAGCTTCAGGCCTGGTACCTCGTGCGTGCCAACGCCGAGGCGGAGCGTCGGTTCGAAGGGCGAACGGAAGCGGTCTACGCCGAAATCGAGCTGCCGCTGACCCCGGTCCTGCATGCACTCGAAGAGCGCGGCGTGCAGATCGATTTGCCGCTCCTGCAGGCTCATGAGGCCGAGTTGCGCGCCCGGGTGGCTGAACTCGAACAGCGCGCATTCGCCGCCATCGGACGGGAAGTCAACCTGTCGTCACCGAAGCAGCTGCAGGAGGTGCTCTTCGAAGAACTCGACATGCCCAAGACGAGAAAGACCAAGAGCGGGTACACGACCGACGCTGCCGCGCTCGCAGATCTGCAGGTCAAAAATCCTCATCCCTTCCTGGACGCGCTCCTCGCGCACCGCGATGCCAACAAGCTGCGTCAGATCGTCGAGACCCTGATCAAGGCCGTGCAGCCCGACGGTCGAATTCACACCACCCTGCTGCAGATCGGTGCGAGCACCGGTCGGCTTGCGTCTACCGATCCCAATCTGCAGAACATCCCGGTTCGAACCGAGGAGGGCCGTCGCATTCGCGAGGCCTTCACCCATGCTCCGGAGTATGAGACGCTGATGACCGCCGATTACTCGCAGATCGAGATGCGGATCATGGCGCATCTCTCGGGGGACCCTGGCCTCATCGAGGCGTTCAACCAGGGCGAGGATCTGCACCGCTTCGTCGGTGCGCGCATCTTCGGGGTCGAGCCGGACGCGGTGACGGGCGAGATGCGCGCGAAGGTCAAGGCGATGTCCTACGGTCTCGCATACGGTCTTTCGGCGTTCGGGCTTGCCAAACAGCTCGGAATCACGGGCGCGGAGGCGAAGCAGCTCATGATGGACTACTTCGACCGGTTCGGCGGAGTTCGCGACTACCTGCGCTCCGTGGTCGAGCAGGCGAAGCAGGACATGTACACGGAGACAATCTTCGGCAGGCGTCGGCCCTTCCCTGATCTCGCGAGCCCGAACCGAGTACTTCGCGAGAACGCGGAGCGCGCGGCGCTGAACGCACCCATCCAGGGCACTGCCGCCGACATCATCAAGATCGCGATGACCGGGGTCGAGCGCCGAGTGCGCGAGGCCGGTCTGCGCTCTCGAATGCTCCTCCAGATTCATGACGAACTCATGTTCGAGGTTGCTGAGGGAGAGTGGGACGCCCTCGAAATCATCGTGCGCGAAGAAATGGGCGGAGCGGCGGAGCTGTCGGTTCCGCTCGAGGTGCAGGTCGGCGGCGGCGCGAACTGGAACGCTGCAGCGCACTAGCATGCGCACGGCAGCGCACGGCGCTTTCGTCACCGGTCGGCCGGTGCGCCTCCGCACATGACGTGCCGGCGAGTTGCCGGGCTGTGGAGCGAGCGATCGCTTGGTGTTTCCGGGGGAAACGCGGTAGGGTTGAGTGTCACAACTGTGGCGACTCAACCATGTCCACATGCGGGACGTGCGTTCGGACAGCGGTCATTCGACCGCTGACCGTGCAGGTTCCGCCTGATTTCCCATCCATCCTGGAGACCATTTACATGACGAATGCAACGGCCGAGAAAGCAAGCAAGCAGGTCGCGATCAACGATATCGGTTCGGCCGAAGACTTCCTTGCTGCGGTCGAGAAGACCCTGAAGTTCTTCAACGACGGTGACCTCATTGAAGGCACTGTAGTGAAGATCGACCGCGACGAGGTGCTCCTCGACGTCGGTTACAAGACCGAGGGTGTCATCCCCTCGCGTGAACTTTCCATCAAGCACGACGTCGACCCCGATGAGGTCGTCCAGGTCGGCGACAGCGTCGAAGCTCTCGTGCTGCAGAAGGAAGACAAAGAGGGTCGCCTGATCCTTTCGAAGAAGCGCGCTCAGTACGAGCGTGCTTGGGGCGACGTTGAGCGCATCAAGGAGGTCGACGGCGTCGTTGAGGGCACCGTCATCGAGGTCGTCAAGGGCGGCCTCATCGTGGACATCGGTCTGCGCGGCTTCCTCCCCGCATCGCTCATCGAGCTGCGCCGTGTTCGCGATCTTACCCCGTACCTGGGGCAGAAGATCGAGGCGAAGATCCTCGAACTCGACAAGAACCGCAACAACGTGGTGCTCTCGCGCCGTGCGCTGCTCGAGGAGACCCAGTCGGCCAGCCGCTCGTCGTTCCTCGCCGAGCTCAAGCCCGGCCAGGTGCGCAAGGGCGTCATCTCGTCGATCGTCAACTTCGGCGCATTCGTCGATCTCGGCGGCGTCGACGGCCTGGTGCACGTCAGTGAGCTCTCGTGGAAGCACATCGAGCACGCGAGCGACGTCGTCGAGGTGGGTCAGGAAGTCACCGTCGAGGTGCTTTCGGTCGAGCTTGATCGCGAGCGCGTTTCGCTCTCGCTGAAGGCAACGCAGGAAGATCCCTGGCAGCTCTTCGCACGCACGCACGCGATCGGTCAGATCGCACCGGGTGTCGTCACCAAGCTCGTTCCGTTCGGTGCATTCGTCCGCGTTGCAGACGGCATCGAGGGTCTCGTGCACATCTCGGAGCTGTCGGGTCAGCACGTGGAGCTCGCCGAGCAGGTCGTCAAGGCCGGCCAGGAGGTCTTCGTCAAGATCATCGACATCGATCTCGAGCGTCGCCGCATCTCGCTGAGCC
>JBEBSS010000037.1:0-26824 GCA_040394175.1 Leucobacter soli
GGCCCCGAGGGAGTGCCGGCTATTCGGCTGACGGCACCTGCACCAGTAGCCCCATCCGGCCGGCCTGGAGGATCGCCTCGTCGCGGCCACCTACTCGGAGTTTGCGGTACACGGATGCGAGATGCTTCTTCACGGTGCCCGCGGTGATGAAGAGCGCGGATGCGGCCTGGTTCGCGTTGCGGTGTTCCGCGATGGCGGCGAGGGTGCGAAGCTCCATCTCGGTGAGCCGCTCGTAGCGGCGGCTGCGGGCTGGCGCCGGGATGGATTCGATGAGTGCGACGAGGTCGCAGATCCCGGCGGCGCGCGCCGCGGCGACCACTTCGCTCAGCGGATCGTACGGAACGTTCAGGAGGACCGAGGGGATCGCGTGCTGCTGCAGGAGCGCTGCCGCCCTGCCGAGCGATTGCACTGCTTCATCTCTTCGACCGCAGTTCCATGCGGCGGTGGCGATGATCAACGATCGATCCATGCGTTGTCGCGCGGTGGTGCCGGGATCTCCGATCTGCTGCGCCCAGAGGAGCGCGTCGACGTCGTCTCCGGAGAAGAGTGCGAGGCGAGCCCGTTCGAGTCTTACGCGTGAACTCTCGGGCGGGCATGCGGAGAGCAGCTGCTGGGCGCGCGCCAGATCGCCGATCGAGGTGCAGAGCATCACCCGGAATGCGGTCAGATACTCGGACCACTTGCTGTGCGCCTGCAGCGCGAAGGTCGAGCTCTGGAGGCTCGAGTCGAGATGGGCGAGTGCCCATTCCGCGCCATGGGTGTTGCGCAGCGAGGCCCCTTCGGCGATGAGGAGGAGCTGCCAGGGTTCGAGCCGGTCGATGATCGGCGCCAGCCTGCTCACCGCGCGACGCAGGAGCGATTCGTCACCGAGCTCATATGAGAGATGCGCGCGCGCGATCTCGGATCCGACCCAGGAGATTCCTGGGGCCTGTGCCCCGGTCGTCGCTGCCCAGGAATCGAGTTCGACGAGCAGTTCCGCGCAGCGGTGCATGTTGCCGTCGAGCATCTCGGTGAACGCGAGTTCGCCGAGGGCGACGAGCATCCATCGTTGCCCCGATTCGACGTCGGTGACTCTTCGTGTCGATCCGTACGGGAATCCTCGCCAGGGCTTCGCGATCATCCGTTCGGAGTGGTGCCGCAACCGTCCGAGGCTTCGCCTCGTATGGGCCAGGTCGCCGAACATGAGTGCGGTCGAGGCGGTTTCCCGGAAGTAGGTGGGGAGGGATCCCACCAGATTCATCGCGGATCTGGGCCCTTCGAGGCTGCTGGCGTCGATGGAGTTCGCGGTCAGCCGCCCTTCGAGGTACTGCATGAGCGCGGCAGAGCGGTCGAAGTCGCCGGTCAATCGGGCGGCGACCATCGCCTGGCAGATCAGCGGGAGATGGATCGGGTTGGTGGAGGCGGCGAACGCGTCTGGGAGCTGCTGCTGCAGTCCTTGTGCCCAGAGCGTGGTGAGGTACCCGATCGTCGATGGAGCGACCGAGGTGCGGGGAGTTTCCAGGAACAGGAGTCCGGCGACGAGGGTGGGGTGCGCGGTGAGCACGGCTTCGGGCAGCGTGCTGAGCACTTGCGCGCACACCTCGGTTTCGTCGGTGATCGTCGTGAAGTTCCGGGCGAGGAGGATCTCGGCCGCGGTGAACTCTTCCGCGGCGCAGAACAGGCGGAAGGCGGTGAACGGTGCGGTCGGTGCGACGGCGGTCGCCCGCTCCCGGTAGAGATCTCGGAGCCGCTGCGGGTCGATCGTGCGCACCGCGAATGCGCGAAGCGGGGTGCGTACGGCCTTGTGGCAGCGGTAGTCGGTCGTTTCCGCCGTCTCGTCCTCGACGAGCAGCCCCAGTTCGAGCAGCTGGTGGGTCGCGGTGAGCGCGGCTTCGGGGGTCAGCCCGAGTGCCCGCTGCATCTGGTCGAGGCCGATCGCGTCGAGCACCGATGCGGCGAGCAGGACACGGCCGGAGTATTTCGGGAGGAGCTTGAGCGAATCGAGCGCGAATGCTTCGAGGTTGGTGATGGGGTCGAATCTGACGGGATCGGCGTGTGCGTTCCAGATGCGGTGGTTCGATGGGCCTTCGTAGAGTTCGTCGGATCCGAGATTGAGCGCCGCTCGGATGGCGAGCGGCCACCCGTTGGCCTGCTCCAGTGCGGTATTCAGGGCGTCGCTCGCCGGTACGCGCAGCGACCCTGCGAGCTCGTGGGCCTCGGGTGCGGTGAGTGCGAGATCGTCCGGTCCGATCAGTCGTACTCGCGTCCTCGCCGAGATGACGGTTCGGTCGAGCAGACTCACCCTGCGACCCACGACCACGAGAGTGAGCAGCGGTGATGCCGCAGCGAGGTGGGCCAGCCCGATGTCGTTCTCGGTGCTCGTCGCGTGATGGTAGTCGTCGATCACGAGGATCAGCGGTGCCGTGAGGTGGGTGACGAGCTGCTCGGTGTAGGCCTCCGTCTGTTCGATGAAGGTCGAGGCATCGGTGAAGCTCGGATGCTCTGAGGCGGCAGCGCCGAGCTCTCGTGCGAGGAGAGGCCAGAACTCGGGGGTGCCGGCCGTCTGCGGAGGCGGGCAGTTGACCCAGCGGACTCGGTCCTCCGGATCGCTGCCGTCGCCGAGCCAGCTCAGCACGGTGCGGGTCTTGCCGAAACCGGCGGGTGCGCGTACGACGGTGATCCTGCGGGTTCCGGAGGTGCCGCCGGTCTCTTCGATGAGGCGGTCGACGATCCTCGAACGTACGGAGAGTCGCACCCTGCTGTCGTCGAATTCCCGCAAATGCGCACTGAGAGGAGCCTCGGGCTCCTCGTGCAGTAGCGACATGGGTGCCTTTCAGTGGATGGATTTTCATGCCCGACCGGGGCCGGAAAAAGAAAAGGGAGAAGTCTTCGACTTCCCCTACTCCTGTGAAAGAAGAATCTGGGTGTACCTTCATTATTACATCGGGCTCGCCGTTCTGGGTTTCTTGCGACCATTCACGACGTCTCCAGCCTTTGCGCGTCGGCGCCGGTTAGACTTTTCGCGTGCCAGCGATTCTTGATGCTCTGAACCCGGTCACCATGCCCGCACTGCTCGGCATCGACTGGCTCGACCCGGAGACCCTGTTGAAGGTCGGCGGCTGGGCTGCGCTGATCCTGGCGGTCTCGTTCGTCTTCCTCGAGACCGGTGTCCTCGTCCTCGCTTTCCTCCCCGGCGACTCGCTGCTCTTCACTGTTGGCCTGTTCACCGCTACTGGAATCATCGATGTGCCGATCTGGCTCACCTGCGTCGTGCTGTTCATCGCTGCTGTCGCGGGTGACCAACTCGGGTTCACCATCGGCAGGCGGCTTGGGCCGAGCATCTTCAAACGGGAGAAGAGCCGGCTCTTCAACCCGCAGAACGTGGAGCGCACGCACGAGTTCTTCGAGAAGCACGGGCCGAAGGCGATCATCATCGCGCGTTTCTTGCCGATCTTCCGCGCGTTCGTGCCTGCGGCCGCCGGCGTCGGCAACATGAGCCGTCGCCACTTCCTGACCTACAATGCGATCGGTGCGCTCTTGTGGGCCGTCGGCGTGACGCTTCTCGGGTACTTCCTGGGGCAGATCCCATTCGTGCGCGAGTACAGCGAGGTGTTCATCATCGTGCTCGTGCTGATTCCGGGCATTCCGATCCTCGTCGAGTTGTTCAGAGCGTTCCGCTCCTGGCGGCAGAAGCGTGCGGCCGGATCGGTGGCCGCTTCTTCGGACGCGGAGTCCGGCACCGGTATCGAGGCGGACTAGCTGGGGAACTTCGCAGACTCGAAGGAAACCTCTTTCGGGACTGGATATTGCCGTGTCATGCTGTGCGTATGACGCACAAGAAATGGATGGCTTTCGGTGCTGCGGCGATGCTCGCGGTGTCCCTCTCCGCGTGCAGCGGATCCACGTCCGAGCGCTCGGGTATCGTCGATGGCGGGACCGAGCAGCCGATCGGCGGTGACGTGCTCGCTCCCGTCACGATGAGCGTGAACGAGCTTCAGGGCGCAGAAGTGGAGCTCGTCGTCGGCCAGGTGCTCAACATCACGACCGATTCGCTCTCCGTGGACAGCTACACCGGTGAAGTCGCAGATGTCTCCGTCGCGAAGTTCACGGAGGGCCGCTCCTCGGGAAGCGCTGAGTTCAATCCGGGAGTGACCGCGCTCGCCGAGGGAACGTCGAAGGTGACCATGATCAATGACCAGGGTGGAATCCAACCGTTGGAGTTCACGGTGAAGGTGCGTGCCGCGTAGCGCACTGGTCAATTCCGCACCGAGTTCGGTACAGTGTACGAACACCCCGCGGTCGAGGTACTCGTTCTGGTGGGGCGCCCAGCGAGAGCGAGGAATCATGTACCAGCCGGAAGAGTTTCGCGAACACGATGAGGAGTGGGCGCTCTCGCATATCAGTCGTCATCCGTTCGGCATCCTGTTCGGACGAGCGGAGGACGGCTACGCGGCCGGTCACTTCCCCTTTCAACTCGCTCGTCTCACGCCGGATGGAACGCCCGCGGGACTGGAACACGGGGACGGGGCGCTGGTGATCGAGGGCCACGGCGCTATTCGGAACACGCTGCTCGCCACGCTTCCCGAGGGCGCCGAGGTGCTTCTCGTGTTCAGCGGGCCCTCGGCGTATGTCACCCCGGGAATCTACCGTGCCGAACCGGATGTTCCGACCTGGAACTACACCACCGTGCACGTGAGGGGTCGCTACCATCGACTGCCCGCGGAAGCGACCCCCCGACTCCTTGAGCGCACTGTGCAGCACAATGAGCAAGGCCCGCTCGGGTCGGGCTGGTCGACGAGAAGCATGGCCCCATCGGATCTCGAATCGCTGGCGCGGGGCGTTGCGTCGTTCTGGATTCGTATCGATCGCATCGAGGCCGCGCGAAAGCTGAGCCAGGACAAGCTGCGCGAAGACGCGATCAGGGTCGAGTCCAGCCTCACCGAGCATTCGGGCGAGGCGAGCGAGGTCGCTGCCGAGATGCGCGAAACAGGGCTGCTCGGCCGCTCCTCCCCGCCCACGACGGATCCTGCGGTGTGGATGGCGGACCTCGACTGACTCTGTGACCGGCCGAGGCTTCGGGGGCGCCCGCGTCGATGGTCGGGCGCCTAGGGCTGCTCGGAAAAGCGGTGCTCGAAGCCCCGTATGAAGACTTCGAGCCCAGAATCGAATGTCTCCGGCGAACGCAGTCGGTGCAGCCGCCGAGTGGCCTCGTTCGGCGGTTCGTGCGACCCAGATGCGGAGCGGACGCTCACGAGGAGAAAGCCGACGACATACGCGTCCAACGCACCGAGCACCTCGTATGATCGGTCCTCGCTCAATCCGGCGCGCTGGAGGCCTTGCGCGAGGGCTTCGAGGTGCCCTGATGCCGGTGCTCGATCATAGGGCGCGAGCGCGAGCAGCTCGTGAGCGCGAGGATAGCGGAATGCGAGATCGCGGTACGCGCGAGAGAGCGCTCTGGCGAGTTCCTGCCAGGAGCCGAACTGCTCGGTTGCGATGGAGGGCAGATGGCTGCGCTCGATCAACGCCTCGACGACCGACTCCTCGAGATCCTCCTTGTTCTTCACATACGAGTAGAGACTCATGGTGCCGCAGCCCATTTCCGAGGCGAGCGTTCGCATCGACAGCCGATCGAGACCCTGGGATTCGATGAGCCCGATAGCGGCTTCGGTGACGGATTCCCGGGAGAGCCCAAGGGATTTGCTGCCCGGCTGCGTGGAACGTGCTTGACCTGAACTCATTTCTGTAGTGTACTGTCGTACACCGTACGAACATGCAATGGTGCCTGTTCGGAGAGGACCAGAATGACAGCGGCGTACCATCTCACGGCTACCGAAGCGACACGGCTCTTCCGTGCACGAGAGCTTTCCCCCGTGGAACTGCTCACGCAGGTCTTCGAACGGACCGACCTCACAGAACCCATCATCAACGCGATGACCGAGCAGTCCCGGGAGCTCGCCCTCGATGCCGCGAGGGAATCCGAGCGCAGGTTCGCCGACGGAACCGAGCGCCCGCTCGAGGGCATTCCGCTCGCGCTCAAGGACGAGCAGCCGATCGCCGGCCGCCTGCACCAGGACGGTTCGATGCTGCAGCAGGGCGTCGTCGCCGACCTCACCCACCCCATCGTCGAGCGGATCGACGCGGCAGGAGCCGTCGTGCACGCTCGCACGACGACCCCGGAGTTCTGTGCGGCACCGGTCACCCACAGCGCGCTCTGGGGGATCACCCGCAGCCCCTTCAACCCCGATTTCTCCTCCGGAGGCTCGTCAGGAGGGTCGGGTGCCGCGCTCGCCGCGGGATCGACGATGCTCGCAACGGGTTCTGACATCGGAGGATCGATCCGCATTCCCGCCGCTTTCTGCGGAGTAGTCGGCTACAAGCCGCCGTTCGCCCGCGTTCCGGGCCTCGCGCCATTCAACAGCGACACCTACTGCGCGGACGGACCGATGGGTCGTTCCGTCGCCGACGTCGCGCAACTGCAGCGCGTCATCGCGGGCAGTTGGGCAGGCGATCCCGCGTCCCTCCCTGCGCCAACGGCGCTGCATGCCGAACCCGCGTCGTTGACCGGCACCCGAATCGCACTGTGCCTCACGCTCGGCGACTACGCACCGGCGCCGGAGGTGCTTGCGAACACGCTCGCCTTCGCGGAGGCGCTGCGCACCGCCGGGGCGACCGTCGAGGAAGTGGAGCTGCCGTGGACGACCGGTGAGACCATCGAACTGCTCTGGGCGCACTTCAATGCGATCATGGGCCCCGCGATCGACAGTGCAATAGATGGGGATCCCGAGCGGGAAGCGCTCCTGATGCCGTACACGCGCTCGTTCATCGCCAACGCCGCAGGAGCAGGCAGCTACATCGAAGGGCTGGTGCGAGAAGCCGCCTACGCCCGGCCGCTCGCCGAAACCATGGAGCGATACGACGCCCTCATCTGCCCCACGATGGCCAGCACCGGCCTCGCCGCCGATGCCGACTGCGTGGACTCCCACGCCGTGCTCTCCCAGATGATGACGTTGCCGTTCAACATCGTCGGTCGCGTCCCGGTGCTCGCGATGCCGTCCGGAGTCGCTCGAAACGGCATTCCGACGGGAGTGCAACTGGTCGGGCGCAGCTACGACGACCAGACCGTGTTCCGCATCGGGGCCTCGGTCGAACGCGAACTCGACCTGTGGACCAACCCCCGATGGTGGCCCGCGCTCCTCCCCTCCACTCCCGCCAGCCTCGCGCACGCGGGACGCTGAATCTCCCTCACCACTCCCAGACGAAAGCAGGCCCTGCAATGTCGCACCAAGCCACGGCTCCACTCAGCACCTCCGAATCTCAACCGGCACTCGTTCCACGCCTCGGGCTCACCGGGCTGGTGATCTTCGGGGTCTCCTACATGGCACCCGCAGTCGTGATCGCCACCTTCGGCGTCATCGCACTTCTCTCGCAGGGTGCCGCCCCGCTCGCCTATGCCGTGGCGACCGCCGCGATGGTCCTGACCGCGCTCAGCTACGGCAAACTCGCTCGCGAATTCCCGAACTCGGGTTCGATCTACACCTATGCTCGCCGCGTCATCGGGAGTCGCTTCGGGTTTCTCGCGGGGTGGACGATCCTCCTCGACTATCTGTTTCTGCCGATGGTCGCCTGGCTGATCACCGGGCTCTACCTCTCTGCGCAGTTCCCCGTCCTCCCCTCGTGGGCGTGGGGCCTCATCGTCATCACTCTCACCACCGTGGTCAATGTGATCGGTCTGAAACTCGCGGATCGCCTGAACCGAGTGCTGCTGCTGCTCGTCATGGTCGCAGTCGCCTCGGTCGTGGTGCTCGGCATCGCGGCCGCGACCGGCGGCGGCGCACCCGCAAGCTCGGCGATCTGGCCCAGCGACCTCTCCATTTCCGCGGTGGTCGTCGGAGCAGCCGTAGCCGCCTACTCTTTCCTGGGCTTCGATGCGGTGAGCACGATGAGCGAGGAGGTGAAAGACCCCTCGCGCAATGTGCCCAGGGGCATTCTCGCGGTGGTGCTGGTCGGGGGCATCATCTTCGTCGTCACCTCGTTCGTGATGCAGTGGGTGCATCCCGGTGCGGCGTTCGACGACCCGGACACGGGCGGGTTCGAAGTGCTGCTCGCCATCGGCGGCCCCGGCTTCGCCGGTGCGGTGAACATCGCGATGGTCGTGGGGACGCTCGCCTCCTGCATCGCGGTGCAGGCGAGCGGCAGCCGGCTGCTGTACGTGATGGGAAGGGACGGCGTGTTTCCGAAGCGGTTCTTCGGTGCGCTGCAGCGACGGTTCAAGACGCCCGTGCTGAATCTGCTGCTGATCGCGGCGATCGGCATCGCCGGTCAGTTCCTCACCATGGGCGATGCGACCTCCCTGATCAACTTCGGCGCGTTCCTCGCATTCGCGGTGGCGAACCTGTGCGTGATCGTGCTCTGGGCCAGAAGACGCGGAGCCGTGCCGGGGCGAGCTCGCGTGTTCGCCTGGGTCGTCGTGCCGATCCTCGGATTCGCGGTGGACATCTTCCTCCTGCTCCAGCTCAGTCCGCTTGCGCTCGGCATCGGTGCGGCATGGCTGCTGGTCGGCGTCGTCTACCTCGCAGTGATCACGAAGGGTTTCCGGGCTCCCGCTCCCGGTCTGAGCATCGACGAGGCGGTGGTCGAGGAATCCTCCGAGAAGTAGCCGAAGAGCAGAGTCCACCCGAGTAGCTAAGATCACAGTAGGCGGTCAACGGTGACCGCAAAACGGAGGCATTGTCCATGTTCGAAAGCAATTTTCCAGACATCGATATTCCGAATATTTCGATTTACGAGTATCTCTTCGGTTCGCTCGAGACCGAGGATCTGCACCGTGTCGCGCTGATCGACCCGGCGACGGGCGCTGAGACCAGTTACGGTACGCTGGTCGCTCAGATCAACGCGTTCGCCGGTGCGATCTCCGCCAGAGGGGTCGCGCAAGACACCGTGCTCGGCCTGCTCTGTCCGAACGTCCCCGCGTTCGCCACGGTGTTCCACGGGGCATTGCGAGTGGGCGCGATCGTGTCCACCATCAACTCGCTCTACACCGCCGAGGAGATCGCGAACCAGTTGCGCGATGCGAAGGCGAGCTGGCTGATCACGGTCTCCCCGCTGCTTCCGCAGGCCAAGGCCGCCGCAGCCGCAGTCGGCATTCCCGACGAACGGCTGATCGTACTCGACGGTGCGGAGGGGCACCCGAATCTGCGCGAGCTGCTCGCCTCGGGCGAACAGCCTCCCGAGGTGAGCTTCGACCCGAAGACGCAGCTGGCAGTGCTGCCCTACTCGTCGGGAACCACGGGCGTGCCGAAAGGGGTCATGCTCACGCACTTCAACCTCGTGGCGAATGTCGACCAGAGCCGGGCCATCATCGACCTCACGCCGGAGGATCGCGTCCTCGCAGTGCTTCCGTTCTTCCACATCTACGGCATGACCGTGCTGTTGAACCTCGCGCTGAGGCAACGCTCCAGCCTGGTCACCATGCCCAAGTTCGATCTGGTCGAGTTCCTCACCATCATTCAGAACTTCAAGTGCACCTTCCTGTTCATCGCGCCGCCAATCGCAGTGGCATTGGCGAAGCACCCGATCGTCGATCAGTTCGACATCTCGAGTGTGCGCACGATGTTCTCGGGAGCCGCGCCGCTCGACGGCGAGACCGGAGAGGCCGCAGCATCTCGCATACACGCCCGCATGCTACAGGGATACGGCATGACCGAGTTGAGCCCCGTGTCGCATGCGATGGTGTCGACGCGCACTGATGTGCCCGTGAGCTCGATCGGGGAACTGCTCCCGAACGTGCAGGCCAAGATCGTCGACGTGGACACGGGAGCGGAGATCACCGAGATCGGCGCACACGGAGAGACCCCTCCGGGAGAACTCTGGGTGCGCGGACCGAACGTGATGGTCGGCTACCTCGGACGCCCAGACGCGACCGCGGAAACGCTTGACGACGAGGGGTTCCTGCACACCGGCGATGTCGCGGTCTACCACGAAGGCGGCTACTTCTCGATCGTCGATCGCGTGAAGGAACTGATCAAGTACAAGGGCTACCAGATCGCTCCCGCAGAGCTCGAAGCGCTCCTGCTCTCGCATCCGAAGATCATGGACGCGGCCTGCATCGGAGTGCTCGACGACGACAAACAGGAGATCCCGAAGGCGTTCGTGGTCGCTGCGCCGGATTCTGGGCTCACCGCGGAGGACGTGATGGAGTTCGTCGCATCCCACGTCGCCCCGCACAAGAAGGTGCGTCGGGTCGAGTTCATCGATCAGATCCCGAAGTCGAGCGCCGGGAAGATCATGCGACGCGACCTGAGAGCCAAGGAGGCGGCAGCCTAGTCGCGGCGGGGAACCGACGAGGATCGGTCGTCCGGCGCGGCGGCCGATCCTCGTTCCGCTATTCGCGGGCCGGTTAGAGCGAACCGGCAGGAACGGAGAAGGTGTCGCACGCGTTGGGGCCCGACTTGTAGCCGGTCGCGAACCAGCGCTGGCGCTGCTCCGAACTGCCGTGCGTGAATCCGTCGGGGTTGACGCGCTGCCCCGCGCGTTCCTGAATGTTGTCGTCGCCCACCGCCGCTGCGGCGTTCAGGGCGTCCGTGATCTCCGCCTGGGTGACGGGCTTCATGAAGATGTTCCCCGCCGAGTCCTTGACCGTCGAGGCGTCCTTCACCCATGCGCCCGCATAGCAGTCGGCCTGCAACTCGAGCCGCACCGAACCCGATGCGGCGCCGGTCTCGTTGCCGACCTGTCCGAGGTCGCCCGTGATATTCGAGATATGGTGACCCCACTCGTGTGCGAGCACGTACATCTGAGCGAGCGGGCCGGCGGTCGCACCGAAATCGCTCCGCAACGTCGCGAAGAACTCGGTATCCACGTAGATGGACTCGTCGCCCGGGCAGTAGAAGGGACCGATCGCCGCCGTTGCGGTGCCACAGCCGGAATCGGTCGAGCCCGTGTAGAGGACCACCCCGGGGGCGCGATATCCGCTGCTGAACTGATCGTTCCAGTAGACATCGAGCGAGTCGGTGGCTGCCGCCATGCGGCAGTTGTCGTCCTCATTGGCATCGGCACCGGTCTTGCAGTTGTCGAGTTCCACGGTCTGCTCGGTGGACTGCCCGTTGTCGCCGGAGACCACACCCGCGAGCGGTGTGAGGTCGACGCCCAGCAGCTGAGAGGCGAAGAACAGCACCAGCACGCCGATGAGACTGCCGCCGCCGATCATGGCCGTACGTCCGCCCTTCCGGCGCTGCACCTTGCTGGTGTCGATCCGAGCGTTGTCATTGAACGTCATCGTCGCTCCTCAGCTGGGTTGCGGTCGGCGGGGATGGTGCACCCTCGGCCTGAATCGGAGCCACCGGCATTCGGGTGCCGCGAAGCTCATGCACTAAGCATAGAGAGGAAGTAACCGAGCCGCAGAACGCCTCTCGGCGGAAGGCCGCTCGAAGCGGCGAAAAATGGAGCCCGGGGTTACTGCGGCCCGGCGGTTCAATTGTACCCGGTGCACGGCGGGGGATCCTCGGCGGATTCTCACACTCGCCGGTTCGAGGGGATGCCGCCGGTCCGTTCCGATGTCGATTCGGAGCGGAATGCGCGAGGATCGTTCAGCCGAGCGTGCCGTCGCGCCAACGCGAGGCGCCCGCGTGCAGCTCATTGGCGAACGAGGAGTAGCGGAGTGCGCGGGTCGTGAGCTCACCGGCGTGCTCGTCGTCGATTCGGTCGCGTTCGTCGGCGATCGCCGCGGCTCCGAGCGACATCACTCGGCAGTAGCTCGCGGCACGCTCGAGAGCGATGGCGAGGTCGCCGCTGAAGACGCCGCGCAGGATGGTGTCGCAGAGCGCCGCGATCGACTCCGGTGCGATCGGATCCGCCACCCCGGCGACGACCGGATCGATCGTTCGCGAGGCGGCCTGGCCGTAGCGGAACAGCTCTGCAGCACCCTCGGGATCCGAGTGAACGATCCGGCGCAGGAGATAGATGCGCCAGAGCTGGCCGGCGAGGGAGTGCGCACTCGATTCGGCCCACAGCTCGGCGATGTCATCGATGCCCTCGCCCGACGCGAGACTCACCACGCGTTCGACGACCTCATGATCGGCAACGCTGCGTACTCGATCGAGAAGCGCCCACGAGGTCTCCTGGGCGAGTCGCTGGGCGGCTCCCGCCTCGTCGCTGCCGATGATCCAGTCGAAACTCGAGGTGGGTTGCAGCACGGGACGATGGTGCGGCGCGGTCACGATCTTCCTCTCCGCGGATCCCGTCTCGTCGAATGAAACCGCCCTGCGATTCTATGCGTCGGGAAGAGGCGATGCGTGCAGCGAATATCGATCTTGGGCGAGTAGATTTGATGTCAGCGAATGATCTTGCCGTCCGCATTTCTCGCGCGCACCGGATGCTCGCTCAAGATCGAGATGCGATTGAACAGGTTGATCGCCGCAGCCACCCATTCGGCAGCGCCGAAGGCCTCGTCGCCGAGCAGGCCGCGCGCTCCAACGAGGTCGGCCCGAGAGTTCTCGCTCAACGGAAGCTGCGTCGCAGCTTCTGCCACGGCGAGGAGCGCGGCCTCGCGATCTGTGAACAGCTTCGACTCTCGCCAGGCGGGAAGCAGATCGAGCCGCTGCTGCGTGACACCCGACTCCCGGGCCTCGCGCGAGTGCAGATCCAGGCAGAAGGCGCATCCGTTCAGCTGCGAAGCGCGCACCTTGATCAGCTCCGACTCCTGCGCCTCCAGGCCATGCGTCAAGGCGAAGTCTCGCACGGTGGCGGAGAGCTTCTGCGCGTCGCCCCAGGATTCGGGGGAGAGCTTATCGAGAAACAGGGGCACGGTACTCCTCGTCGGGTTGCGCGGGACTGCCGCGAATCGCGGGCAGCAACGCCCGCAGATCGCACACGGGCACTGCTGCCAAGATAACCGCTTTCCCCGCGCGTGACGACTCGGACCACGCCGGTCGGGCGCCGCACCCACGTCATCCTGGAGGTGCGAGCGCGCGCTGGTGACGCGAACACCCTCGGAGAGCATGTAGATTAGTTGCGGGCCTGTAGCTCAGCTGGCAGAGCATCGGACTTTTAATCCGCGGGTCGCGGGTTCGAGCCCCGCCGGGCCCACCATGTGTAGTGAGGGCACGCGGCCCGCCGAGCCACTTCGGACTGGCGGGCTGCACCTTATTCGGTCCCTCCATTCAGAAATCACCTCGCGGCTTCGTTCATGCGCCCTGAGGCGAGTCGCTCCGCGGAGCCTCCTCATCGGGCCGTTGCGGGAGGGCGAGTTCGATCGGCTGTCGGCCGAAGAGGAAATCGAAGCTCACCCCGAACCGGTCAGTGAGGCTTGCGAGTTCGTCTGCGCGCCAACTGCTGCCGCCGTTGATCTTCGTATTGAATGCGGAGTGCGAGATGCCGAGGTCTTCTGCCGCCCTTCTCCGGGTCAGCTTGTTGATGAACAGCAGATGGTTCACTCGTTGGGAGATGAGCTCATCGCTGCTGTACCCCTGCGACTCTTCGTTCATCCTGACTGTGCGCCCCTGTTCTGAGAAATGCCGGATGGTCGTGTGTCAATAGTAGCCCATGTATTGAAAACATGTGAATTGTATTGAAATCAATACATGAGTGCTATGCTCGCTTCTAAACTCTTCGGGCACACCGCCATGCTCGACGAACGGCGTTCGAATCGACACAGCAGGGAGGCGATCATGGGACGAGTGATCAGACGCGAAGTGGTGGCGATCCGCTGTGAGCTGAGGTCCTGCGAGAGGCGAAAAGCTCTCATCCCGCTCTCGCTCTACGCGGACTGGTCCCTGCAGCGCGAGCAGCTTCGGGAGGCGGTGGAACAGGGATGGGTGCTCGTGCTCACGCCACAGCTCAGAAGCTACTGCCCGCAGCATGCGGCGCGTGCCCAGGAATGCAGCTGTCGTACGAATCCGGAGCGACAGCACCTCTGCATCGTGCACGACGAGGCTACTTCGAGACGGCTCTGGTCGGGGTGCACGACGGCTCCTGAGTACGATCCCGGCATCGCTCTGCTCGACGAAGCCACGGCCGCATGAGCGAGTCAGCGGTGCGCTCCGTCGCGGCACACGCGTCTTCGAGCGTGTGGCAGCCAGTGCCTGTCGCGCGCGTGATGGTCGGCGACCGAGCTCGCGAGGTCCACCCCGACCATGTCGCGGCACTGCGTCGATCGTTCGGGCGGCTCGGCGGCCATCTGCAGCTGCAGCCGATCGTGCTCGATGAGCGCTGGGTGCTCATCGACGGGATCCACAGACTGGAGGCGGCGAAGCAGTCCGGCTGGACGCACATCGGGGCATTGGTCGTCGAGGGGGTCCGTCCCGGCGAGTTGCCCCTGCTCGCGCTCGAGGCGAATCGAGTCCGGAGGAATCTCAGCGTGCTCGAACTCGAAGAGGCGTGGCGCATTCACTACGCACCCGGGCTTCGCGAGGCCGCGAGTGCGAGGCGGCTGTCAGCGCTTCGCCGTGGCAGGCGCACCTCGGCCTCGCCCCGCGGTTCGATCGACGTGCCCCGGACAGGGCCTCCGATTCTTGGTGTTTCCAATAACGAGGATGGCTCGGCATCCGAGTCGATCGGCCGGGCGGCGAAACGAATCACCGGGCACTCGCTGGACACGCTGAACAAAGTGGCCCAGATTCGGGAACTCTCGCAGTCGAGCACGGTTCCCGAGGAGCAGCGAAAGGCTGCGGAGCTCGGGCTGCGCAGGCTCGCGACTCCTGGAGTGAGCGTCGAGCCGGTGTATCGGGCGCTGCGCAATCTCCAGCGGCGAACGACGGACCGCGAGGGGAGCGCCCTGAGCGAGCGAGAGTCGGCCGACCAGTCTTCTGTGGAGCGTGTGCTCTTCGACACCTCGCTGCTGGCAGATCAACTGCGGGGGCCGCTTTCAGACCGGCTGGTGTCCGCGGCCCGCGCGAACGAGGCGAATCTCGAAATGCTGCGGGCGACGCGAGTCTCGCTGGCTCGATCCCTCGCCTTGGTCGTGGCCGCGGAATGTCGAGTGGAGAGCGATCCGCTTCGTGCGCTCGCGCGGATCGGCCGGGAGGTGAGTCGATTGCTCTCGCGAGTCTCGTATTCGCAGCTCTCGGCGGTCGAGCGGGAGCGGAGCCGGGAGTGAGTGGATCCCGGCCGTCCGCGTGCGCGCATCCGCATCTCGATGCGAAGCGATTCGACGCGGATCAGCTCCGCGCTGCGCTGTTCGAACTGGCGAACTCCCCAGAGTACCTGCGCAGTGCGCAGGGCAGCGTGCTGCTCCGGCAACTGGAGTTGCACGTCGCCCCGACTCTGCTGGCACTGGGGAGGCGGGTCGGGATCGATCGCAGCTGGCTGGAGCCGCTCGATGTCGTGCACACGATCGTCCTCGCCCTGTGCCATCAGCGGGGAAGCGCCGCCCGTCAGATCGCGGAGACCGCTCTCGATCCCTGGCCGTATCTCCTGCGCTGCGCGGCCGGCTGGGTTCGGGCGCTGTGGGGGGTTCGGGGGGAAGCGATTACGGGGCACACCCTACTCGGACTCGCCGACCCGACGGAGGAAGAGATCCTCACCCCGATGAAGGAGGTGATCGAGCGGGCCCACGCCCTCCTCGCGCCGCACACCGAGGCGCACCTGCGGAACGCGCTCCTTCGACTCGTGGCGTGGCTCGCGGAGAACCCTCCGCAGCGGATGTCGCACGATGCCTCGGAACGTGCCGAGGCATCCTTCCTGTTCCCCGCGTTCAGCACGACGCAGATCGCAGCGGTGGCCAACATCTGTTGGGGAGGGCGCCCTCGCCGCCACGAGACCTCGCTCCTCGCTGCGCTGCTCCTGGACTCGGGCTTTCGCCCGGCCGATTCCCCGAGTCACGCCCGAGCGCTGCTGCACTACCGGCGGACGATGCGTCTCCGCTCCACGCTGCAAGGCGTCTCCGAGCGGCTCGCTGCCTAGCCACGGCTCGCTGTCTAGCCGCGGCTCGCTGCCTAGCCGAGGCTCGATCCGGCCGCGACGGCGGTGTCGTCCCGGTGCAGCGGGGCGGCCGGCCAGGCCCGCCCCGCTGCACCGCGCTGCACGTCGCCGTTAGCCCGCGCACTCGCGGACGCTCGCCCGGCTGCGCTCCCGCATGCGCATGCGCTTGCCGCGGTGGCGATTGGCGAGGAGCAGCGCAGCACCGATCGAGACGAGCAGGCCGCCGATTCCCAGGCTCACCCACGCGAGCGCCGTGAGCGATCCGTCGGCACCCGTCAGGGCGAGCACGCTCCGCTCGGTCACCCCGGTGGTCTCCTGCGGCAGACCGCACGCCCCGGTATGCACGATCTCCCGCTCGCCGCTGCTGAGGACATACGTGAGCGTTTCGACCCAGAGGTAGGTGCCTGCCTCGAGAAACCGCACCTCATCCGATTCGTACGACCCCGCGGCTGTCACTCGACCCGGCGAGTCGAGATCCGCCACCCGGTTCCCCGGGGTGCAACTCGGCACGTCTCCGTACTGCCTGAACGCCTGGAACGTGAGCTCAGCGCGGATACCCGTCTCCGGGTCCGGGATGGGCCCCGTCACGACCGCGATGTCGCGGACGGGATCGCCGACGTAGGCGTGTCGAGTCGCTTGCGTCACGACGATCGGTGTGCCGACCGTCGTGGTTTCGTCGGCAAGACCGCACTCGCCAGTCACGATCACCACATCCTCTCCCGTGCTCGGGTCACGGGTGATGAGGGACTCGACCCACCAGTACTCCCCGGTCCGGTCGACCCGCACGCCGGGGGAGACATACCGTTCGGCTGTCTGATGGCCCGGGGCGACCGGAACCGCCTCCGCGCTCGTCACCAGGTTCTCCGTGGTGCAGACTGGGCGCCCCCGCAGCTCGTCCACCTCATCCTGCGTCCAGTGCGTCTCGGGACGGTTCGCGGCGTCGTGCTTTCGATCGCCGGGCACAGGTTTCTTGTAGAGCGAGAATACGATCTTCGAGTGGGCGGGCACCGGGCCGTCCACCACGGCGGTATCGGTCAACTGGTCATGGATCGTGCCGACGGGTCGGGCCTCGGTGCGCAGGTGAGGATGTGCGATCCGCGCGGATTCCTCGGGGATGCCGAAGTCGTCGCATCTCTCTTCCCAGACTCCTCGCGCACTCGGCTGCTGATCCTCGTCCACGATGCACCAGCGCATCGTCACATGCTCGTGACTTCGGGGCGTCGATACGGGAATGACCACCGGATCAGAGGTGAGGCGCTGACCGTTCTGCTGAGGATCCGTGGTGACCCGGAGGGTGGTGAGTGGAATCGCTCCGACAGGTACCTCCACCGACTGCACCAGCGCCGGTCCAGGCACCAAGTAGGCCGTGCCGGTCAGCGTGAGCGGAAGGCGAGCGCCCTGGTGATCGCGAAGCCAGTTCTGCATGTCGGGGATGGTGAGCTCATCGGTGAAGGACTCGCCCAGCGGGGTGTCATGCGTCGAGAGCTTCGTGCGAAACCTCTGCGTCATCTTGCCCACCTGCGTCTCGTTCGCCGCACCGAACCCGTCGCTGAAGAAGTAGTGCGTTGGAAGCACCCGGCAGCCGAGCACAGCGTTCGGTTCGAGGCACTCGTCTGCGCCGAGGACGGACGCGTCCTGATCGGCTCCGTCGATGTCCCACTTGTACGTGTAGTACCCCTGTTCGATGATCTCCTCGTCGAACACGAACGAGTACGTCTGCGGCATCGACTGGTCGCGAGCCGGGTCGGTTCGGAAGGTGGCGCTCGCCGCAATCGGCGCCCCGATCGGAGCCTCGGGGGAGGGCGTCAGCGCTGGATCGGTCAAGAACGGCCCGTACGCCGTCACGCTCGCTTTGATCGGCATCCATTCCCGGTGCCCGTCCGATCCGATCCTCCAGCGCCATGCTCCGCTCGCCGTGCTGTCCTCGGGTGCTGCGAAGAACGTGATGTCGTCGCTGTGCCGCTCACCGACGCTCACGAACTTGCTCGTCACCAGGCTGGAGACCCGCGGTGCCCAGGTGGTATCGAGATCGACGGAGGCGATTTCGAGCGGCGTCACCTCGGGCGCTTCGACGGTGATCGAGGATTGCCAGTTCCCGCCTTCGCCCCAGAACACGGATTTCGGCACGCGGAGGTACTCGCCTCCGAACGAGACCCGATAGTACTTGTCCCAGTTTGCGGCGGGCGGCCGGCCCTCCCACGAGAGTGAGGTGCCTGGCGGGGCGCCCGCTCCCTCCCACGTCTTCACTGCGGAACCGTCGGCGAAGACGCCGTTGGCGATCCGGAGGGAGAGGGTGCCGAGGGGAACTGCGACGGTACCCGTGTATGGGCCTGTGGAGGTCACGGCGGCCGAGGGGCCCGCTGCGGTGAAGGGCGTGCTTGCGCGGGCTGCCACCCAGGAGGCCGCCTCGGCGATCAGCCGTTGCGAGAGGTTCGTCACCTCCTGCCCGACGGAGCTGCGGACTCGGGCGAGTTCTTGGTGATATCCGGAGTCTCCTCGGCCTTCGGCTCCACGGATCTCCCATACGGCAAGTCCTACTGCAGCGGCCTGCACGTCGTCGGCGGTCTGGCCGTAGCGCGCGATGACGAACGCGATCTGCTCCAGCGGCGCGCCTTCCGTTCTCGCGACCGATACGCCTCCCGAGGAGTTGCCCGGAATCGCGTCGGCTCCGACGAAATTCGGGACGCCGTCTCCGGACCGGATCCACGGTTCGGCGCAGTACACGTATTTGCCGTCGACGACGAACGCACCGGCGCCGTGCATATGGACCCCGTTGCCCCAGTTCACGCCGGGTCCGTGATGAGTGTCGATTGCGTTGGCCACCGTTTCGGGTCCCCACGCGGTGGGGGTTGCGGCGTACACCGCACCGAACAGGATGGCGCCGACGATGAGACCGACGATGCGTCGCCGTCCTCGTACGGGAAGGACCGGCGCTGGCCGGTGTCCCGAGATGGTGTGGTACTCCAAGGAGTCCTCCTTCTGCTAGTAGAGAGGCGGGCCGTGCACACGGAAGGTATGCATGAGGCCGCCACTTACTAGATGCGGAGGCGCGCGCAGTCGCGCGTGGAGCGCTAGCGGCTGCTGCGAGCGGTGCGGCCGCGCAGCACGCCGATCAGCCGCTGCACGTCGTTGCCGTCGCGTTCGACTCGCCAACTCGCCCAGACCTTCGTGCCTGGCAGCAACGAGGATCCCTCCTGTGTCACCGGAATGACTGCGTGGAGGCGCTTGTCGGAGAGGTGGCGGGCGAGCGGCTGCGCCATGAGCGCGCCGCCGAGTCCGGTCGCGACGAGTTCGAGCGTCGCTTTCGCGTGCTGCGGTATCCAGGCCGGATCCTTCCACGCCTGGGCCGCCGGCCACTCGGGGAAGTGGTCGGGATGGGAGAGGAGCGGCACGAGGGCGAGATCCTCGAGATCGACCTCGTGCCGAGTCGCAAGCTCGTGGTCGGCGGGGAGGACCAGGGCGATGGTCTCTTCGTAGAGTCGTGTGGCGTGCCGGGTTCGCTGCGCTGCGTCACTGCCGGGGGGAACAGCTCCGGGGGCGACTCGTTCGAGCAGCACGTCGAGATCGGTCCGAGCCACCTCGACTTCGAGGAGATCTACTGGGACGAGTTCGAGCGGCTGCTCGCGCACTGCTCGATTCCAGCGCGCGGCCCATTTGCTCGGAGCTACTCCGCGCACGAAGCCGAGCCGCAGCGTGAGGAGTTCCACTGGCGTGGGGGGAGGGCTCGGCTTCGCCTGCTTCCTGGGGCCGTTCGGCTTTTTCCCCTGCGCTGCAGGCCGCTTGCCCGACCGCGGGGTGCTGCCCCGTGGTGCGCCTCGTCTTGACCCGCCGCGGTTCACGGCGCCACCTCCGAATAGATCTCGTGGTCGTAGCCGAGCCTCGCCGCGGAGAGCGCAATGCGATAGTCGTCGGGCGAGGCGTGATGTCGCAAAGGGGTACCCTCTTCGAGATAGTGGGGAAGTGCGGGTCTGGCATGCCCCTGGGGTGGAAGCCCGCTCGCGGGCACGACTCGCCACCAGGCGACGGCATGGCCGTAGTGTGCGAGCACCCGCCCGACGGCTCGCGGAGCGTTCGATCCCAGTGCGTGAGCGATGTCCCCATAGGTCATGACGCGCCCCGGAGGGATGCGTGCGACGACGTCGAGCACTGCGTCGACGAACTCTGGGCTTGGCATGCGTCAAGCCTACGGCCACCGGTGCTGTGGTCGGGTGCGTGGATCGCGGGACGCGTCGAGGCCGGGGTGTGTGCGGGCGCCGGCCCGGGTGCCCCTTCGCGCGGGGGAGGGGGCTAGCCGAGTGCGGACACTCCGAGCAGTTTCCCGATGGCATAGGTGACCGCGACGGCGATGCTTCCGAACAGGAGCTGCCGGCCCGCGCCGGCCAATGGGTTGCGATCCGTGAACTTCGCCGCTGCGAAGCCTGCGGCGAGCAGTCCGACGCCGCCGAAGAGCAGCCCCCACCAGAGGGTGCCGAAGCCGAGCAGGAACGGGAGTACGGGGATGATCGCACCGACGCTGAACGATGCGAGCGAGGAGAACGCGGCAACTCTTGGCGACTGCTGCTCATCCGGGCTCAACCCGAGCTCGTGGGCGAGGTGCACTTTGAGCGCGTGCTCCGTGTTCGCATGTACTTGGGAGGCGGCATCCCGGGCGGTGCCGGGCTGCATGCCGAGCGATTGGAACATCACCGCGAGCTCGGCCTCTTCGCCGACCGGATTGCGATTCAGCGCGTCGAGTTCGGTCTGCACTTCGACCTGCAGCTGTTCGTTCTGGGTCCGCACGGAGGTGTATTCGCCGAGGGCCATCGAGATCGCGCCGGCGATGAGGCCTGAGATCCCGGTAATCGCGACGATCCCCGGTGAAGCTCCGGCGGCCGCGATTCCCGCGATGAGACCGACGTTCGAGACGAGACCGTCCATCGCTCCGAACACGGATGCGCGCAGCCAGCCCGATCCGGCAGAGGACGAGTGTGTGTGGTCGTACTCGTGGGGGTTTGCGAGGTTGATTTCGTTCACGTGGTGCAACGCTAGCAAGCAATCTCGGTGCGTGAGAACCCGCTTGTGAAGCTCGTCACGGCGCCCGAACCGACTACGGATCGACGAACTTTTTGGGTCGCCTCGACCGCCTCGCGCGGGAGACGGATCCTCACCTCTCTTCGGCGGCGTTGACGAGTCGGGTCATGGCCGCCCGCAGGGCGGCGATCACGGTCTGCACCGAGCGCCGATGCAGGTTCTCGGGGCGCGTGAGGAGATCGATGCTGCGGGTGGCGTTGATGCCGGTGAGCGGGCGGAGGGCGAGCCCGTGCAGCGTGGTGCCGACGGTGTAGCGGGGCACCATGCCGATCGAGTCGCCGGCGGAGACGACGGCGGCGACGGATCCGTAGTCGTTCACCCGATGCGCGACGTTCACCGGCCGATTCGCGACTGCGGCGATGGCCTCGACGAGGTCGTCGGGCGAGAAGCCGGTGCGGCTCGTCACCCAGCGTTCGCGAGCCACGTCTGCGGGGGAGAGGGCATCGAAGCGCGTGAGCGGGTGCGATGCGGGCAGCGCCACGTCGAGGGGTTCCTGCGTCAGCGTGATGGTTCGGATCCCGGTTTCCGGCCAGGGCGGGCTGTGCGCGAGGCGGTGCGCGATCACGAGGTCGTAGTGCGCGGTGAGCGCCGGGAACTCGTCCTGTGCGACATCTTCGTCGGAGAGGCGCAGGTCGGGACGTTCTCGAAGCAGTCCGAGCTCGCCGAGCACGAGTCCGAACAGAGCTTGGGCCGCGCTGTGGAAACCGCAGAGCGACACCTCGCCTCGGGATGATCGGTCGAACTCCTCGACCGCCTGCCGCGCTGCGGCCATCGCCTCGATCACGTCGACTCCTGCGCTGGCCAGGGCCATGCCCGCTTTCGTGAGTACCAGGGTGCGGCCGTCGCGTCGCGTGAGCGGCGCCCGAAACTCTCGTTGCAACGCCGAGAGCTGCTGTGAGACGGCAGATGGAGTGACGTGCATCGATTCAGCGACCGCAGTCACGCTTCCGTGCGTGCCGAGCTCGCGCAGGATCTGCAGGTGATGCAGTTCCATCGCATCCCCATTCTTTAGTGATTTCTTAACTGATTATGAAGATAGTAACCCTTGTTCTCAAACCGGGCAGTGTGAGGCAATTGCTTCATGAGAGCACTCGTGAAGTCAGCGCCGGCACCGGGGCTGGAGCTGGCCGAAATTCCAGATCCCTCCTGCGGACCTGACGAAGTCGTCATCCGGGTGCTGCGCACAGGCATTTGCGGAACGGATCTCCACATCCTCAAGTGGGACAACTGGGCTGCGAACACGATCTCGACACCGCTCGTGCCCGGCCACGAATTCTACGGCGAAGTCGTCGAGATCGGGCGGCAGGTGCGCGACGTCTCGGTCGGGGACCGTGTCTCCGGCGAGGGGCACATCGTGTGCGGGACGTGCCGGAACTGCCGGGCCGGCAGACGCCAGATGTGCATCCGCACCAGCAGCCTCGGACTGCAGCGAAACGGTGCGTTCGCAGAGTATCTCTCCCTGCCCGCAAGCAACGTCTGGGTGCACACCAGCGAGATCGACCCTGAGCTCGGGGCCATCTTCGACCCGCTCGGCAATGCGGTGCATACCGCGCTCGCATTCCCGCTCGTCGGAGAGGACGTACTGGTCAGCGGGTGCGGGCCGATCGGCCTCATGTCGATCGCGGTTGCCCGCCACGTGGGAGCGCGCTTCATCGTGGCCACCGACATCAGCCCCGAGCGTCTCGCGCTCGCCGGAGGGCTCGGAGCCGACGCTGCCGTCGACGTCTCGCGCGAGCGGATTCGCAGTGCGCAGTCCGCGCTCGGCATGCGCGAAGGATTCGACATCGGGTTCGAGATGAGTGGTGCCGCGGCTGCGCTTCCCGAGATGATCGAGAACATGAACCACGGCGGTCGGATCGCGATGCTCGGGCTGCCAGCAGACGAGTTCGGCGTCGACTGGGGCAAAGTCGTGACGCACATGCTCACGCTCACCGGCATCTACGGACGGGAAATGTTCGAGACCTGGAATGCGATGTCCGCGATGCTGCAGACGAGCGCAGAACTGCGCGATCGAATCTCCTCGGTGATCGCCGAGACCATTCCGGCCCGCGACTGGGAAGCGGGCTTCGCCGCCGCCCGATCGGCGAGCACGGGCAAGATCATTCTCGACTGGACGGAGCTGTGATGTACGGATCATTCAAGGAGCATCTGCGGACGGAACTCGACGGCATCGTCGAGGCGGGGCTCGAAAAACGCGAGCGCGGGATTCTCGGACCGCAAGGGCCCGAAATCGCCGTCGGCGACCGCAGCGTGCTGAACTTCTGCGCGAACAACTACCTGGGGCTCGCCGATGACCCGTCGATCCTCGCAGCAGCGCACCGCGCGCTCGACGAATGGGGGTACGGGCTCGCAAGCGTGCGCTTCATCTGCGGTACGCAGCAGCAGCACCTCGATCTCGAACAGCGCCTCTCGGAGTTTCTCGGGACCGACGAGACGATCCTCTTCTCCTCCTGCTTCGATGCGAACGGAGGCGTCTTCGAGACGCTCTTCGGGTCCGAAGACGCGATCATCTCGGACGCGCTCAACCACGCCTCGCTGATCGACGGAATCCGGCTCTCGAAGGCGCGTCGACTGCGCTACGCGAACCGGGACATGGCCGAGCTCGAGCAGCGACTCGTCGAGGCTGCGGACGCTCGGTTCCGGATCATCGTGACGGATGGCGTGTTCTCCATGGACGGCTACCTCGCTCCGCTCCGCGAGATCTGCGACCTCGCCGATCGCCACGACGCGCTCGTGCTCGTCGACGACTCGCACGCCGTCGGATTCCTCGGCGAAGGCGGCCGCGGGACGCCGGAACTGTGCGGCGTGGCCGAGCGAATCGATATTCTCACGGGCACGTTCGGCAAGGCGCTCGGCGGCGCTTCGGGCGGCTATGTGTCCGGTCGTCGAGAAATCATCGACCTCCTGCGGCAGCGCGCCCGGCCATACCTCTTCTCGAACACCCTGGCACCCGCGATCGTGGCCGGAACCCTCGCAGCCCTCGACCTGGTCGAGTCCGCTGCCGACGCCCGCGAACGGCTGAGACGCAATGCCGAGCTCTTCCGCGCGCTCATGGCGGACGCGGGCTTCGAATTGCTGCCGGGCGAACACCCGATCATCCCCGTCATGTTCGGCGATGCGGTGCGCACCGAACGGATGGCGGCGGAGATGCAGAAACAGGGCGTCTTCGTGACGGCATTCAGCTATCCGGTGGTGCCGAAGGGGGAGGCAAGGATCCGTGTGCAGCTTTCGGCAGCGCACACCGAGGATCAGGTGCGCGCGTGCGTCACGGCGTTCGTGGCCGCGCGGAGCGTGCGACCCTAGTCGAGGGGCTGTCGGCGTTCGCGAAGCAGGAGGTCGAGCTGCTGCTGCGCAATGACTCGCACGCCGACGAGCACCAGAGCGGAGAGCAGCGCAATCGCTCCCACCAGGATGATCATCGTGCCGAGCGTGGCCTGAAACGGCGCACCGGAGAAGAACCCGCGGCTGGAGGTTCCCATCAGGACCATCCACCCGAGCAGCAGCATGATGGGGGACAGCGTGAAGAGAATCGCAGCAATCCCTGGAAGGCCGATCCTCGGTGAGGCACTGGACTGGTTCTGCACCTGGGGATTCGTCATGCTTGCAGCCTAGCGGTGCGCCTCGCTTCAGACGATCCCGATCGCCCTTGCCGTGACGAAACGATCGAGCGCCGGCAGCGTCGTGTCTCCCGTCTGCCTGCCGAGATCGGCCGGGCTGCAGCGCGCCCGAGATGGGAGACTGGAGTCGGTAGTGGCAGCCCGGGCGCTGCGGCGGGGGAGGTATGCGCGTGTCGGAGTTCGTTCCCGTGAGCACCAATCCTGCGGTCTCCGAACAGGCGGCGCTGCCCGGCGCCGCGGCCGCGGCCACCCGATTCCCGGTGCCGGAGCAGCCCAGGATCGGCACGGGGACGATCGCCGAGGCGTACGGCCGCCGGGCGAGCGAGTACATCGCGGCAGTCGGCAAGATCGAGCACGCGGAGATCGAGGATCGCGACTATCTGCTGGCCTGGGCGCGCGGGATCCACGGGCGGCTGCTCGACGTGGGGTGCGGGCCGGGGCAGTGGACGAACCTCTTCCGGGAAGCGGGGCTCGACGTTTCGGGCCTCGATCCGACGGAGGCGTTCATCGCGGATGCCGCTGAGCGGTATCCGCTCACCCGGTATCGGCTGGGCCGTGCCGAGGATCTCGACGTCGAGAGTCGAAGCCTCGGCGGCGTGCTCGCCTGGTACTCGCTCATCCACACCGAGCCGAGCGCGATCGACGCCCCGTTCGAGGAGTTCGCGCGGGCGCTCGCTCCTGGCGGAGGACTGGTGCTCGGCTTCTTCGCCGGCCCGAGGTGCGAGCCGTTCGATCACGCCATCACGACGGCCTATTCCTGGCCGATCTCGCTGCTTGTCGAGCGCGTGGAGCGCGCCGGTTTCTCCGTCGTGGACACGCGCGTGCGCGAGTCGCCCGGCGGGCGGCCGGAAGGACTGCTCGCCGCGAGACGCGACTAGCGGGGCCGCCTCTACCCGGTGTCGGTGATCTGCCCCGTGTCGACGATCTGACGGAACGCAGGTCCGACGCTGTCGCGCTGCGATCCCGTGGGCCGGATCCCGCGGACGCGGGGTGTCCGGCCGCGCGGAACCTAGATCGCGTATCCCTCGACTGGCCCTTCGGTGTTCGGCTTCCATCCGAGCGCGGGGGCGACATGCTGGGCGAACGACTCCAAGACATGTGCACAGTAAGCGACGCCGATCTGGTTCGGGATCGTCAGCATCAGTGTGTCCGCGGCCATGACCGCCTCGTCGGCGAGCAACTGCGAGATGAGCCGGTCGGGGGCGTCGGCGTAGGTCTTGCCGAACGTGCTCTGGAACCCGTCGATCATGCCGACCTGGTCGCTGTTCTCGCGCGACCGCAGCCCGAAGTACAGTTCGTCCTGCTCGTTCACGATGGGGAACACGCTGCGGCTGACGCTCACGCGCGGGGTGCCGGTGTGTCCTGCTTGCGCGTATGCCTCACGGAAGCGCTCGATCTGCTCGCGCTGCAGCACGTGGAACGGCTGGCCGGTCGCTTCGGTGAGCAGGGTCGAACTCATGAGATTGAGCCCCTGGCGGCCGACCTGCTCCGCGCTGTCGCGGGATCCTGCGCCCCACCAGATCCGATCGCGCAGTCCCGGCGAGATCGGTTCGATCGCGAGTCTCTGGTGTGGCCCGACCATCTGCGGATCGCCCTCGGCAACCTTTTCGCCGTCGATCGCCTGCAGGAACAGCTCGAATTTGTCTCGCGCGATGTCTGCGCCGCGGGGATCGCCGGAACCGGTGTACCCGAATGCCTCGTAGCCGCGCAGGGCTGTCTCGGGGGATCCTCGGCTGATGCCGAGTGCGATGCGGCGGCTGGAGATGAGGTCGAGCGAGGCTGCTTCCTCGGCGAGGGAGAGCGGGTTTTCGTAGCGCATGTCGATCACGCCGGTGCCGACCTCGATCCGCTTGGTGCGGGCGGCCATTGCGGTCAGCACGGGGATCGGCGAGGCGGCCTGTTTCGCGAAGTGGTGGACGCGCACGTAGGCGCCGTTGACGCCGATTTCGTCGGCGGCCTCGGCGAGCTCGATGGTCTGGTTCAGCATGTCTCCGGCGGTGCGCACTGCGCTGCCGCGAACGTTGCCGTAGTGCCCGAAGGATAGGAATCCGAATGCTCTCATGCAGGGTGCAACATATATGCGTTTGCAACTATTCCCCGGCCAGGCGCTTCACGCAAGGCAACGCCTTGCGCGCCGTTGCCGCTGCTCGCGTCTCTGCGAGCAGCGACGTGCGGAGCACGGAGGATCGCCAGGCGCTTCACGCAAGGCAACGCCTTGCGCGCCGTTGCCGCTGCTCGCGTCT
>JBEBSS010000038.1:0-26507 GCA_040394175.1 Leucobacter soli
AAGCGCGCTGGGAAAGGAAGGAAGCCGAGCTCTACCTGTGCGCGGTGAAAGACGTGCTCTCGAACCGGATCGCGGGTCGCAGTTTCGAAGCCGGAAACTCCGCCGTCTTCTCGAGCATCACGGCATGCTCGGCTCAATGGGTCGCTTCGGGGCTGCCGGGATGGAATCGTTCTTCAGCCTGCTGCAGAAGAACGTCCTGAACCGCCGCAGTTGGGCCACCCCTGACGAACTGCGGCTCGCGATCGCGACTGGATCGAGCGAACCTCTCATCGATATCGCAGACAGGCCCGGCTGGGGCGTTTGACGCCGGTCGAGTACGAGGCCGTCATGAACGAACAGGTCGCACTCGCTGCCTGACACAGTTGCCACCCAAACGTGCACCAGACCCTATTTTGCCACGGGCTGTGGCGCAGCTTGGTAGCGCACCTGACTGGGGGTCATCATGGACCAAGCAGGCGTCCCAGACGTCACCCCGCATCGCTTCCGCCGTACCGCAGCCACCGCGATCAACGGAATCGGGGGTCTCCAACTCGCGTCAGAGTTACTCGGGCACAGCGGTCCCGCGATCATGCGAAAGCACTACATCCGCCGCAACGAGACCGTAAACCCCGCGACTGCCGCGTTCCTCGAACAGGCATTCGGAAGGGCGGGCTGAGCAACTCTTCGGCTGAGGTAGCGCACGCCGTTCACTCTGAAGCGACACTCGTGCGCTGATTCGCTCGAAGCGCCTTCTCCGCGACACTCAGACGATGACGAGCATTTTCATGGCGCGTGATGGGTGAGTTGTCGAGTACATGCCGAACAATGTGGTTGAGGAAGCGAGCCGGTGACAGCTCGCCGGGGATGACTTCCTCATCGAGTTCCACAGCAGGAGCCGCCAACAGACACGCATACAGTTCGTCGGCATCTGGACCGGTAGAAGGCACTGCTTCGAAGTCCGGAGGCGGAAGGAGCTCGATCTCTACGAGCGACTCTTCCGATCCGCTCGTGTCATCTGTCTCTTTCGCCTCCGCTTCGGTCTGGGCCGATTCCGGGTAGCGCGGGACGATGAGTCCTACGGCATCGTACGCGTCGTCTTCGCGCCCCAGCTTCGCAAGGAGATCGAGGATCCAGTCAGCTACCCGAGGGGCTTCGGTGAAAGCGTTAGCGCGGAGGCTGAAGACAAAACCGAGCGCGGCGAGCGGATGACGACTCCGCAGGTTCTTCGCATCTCCGTAGCTCTCCTCCATCCTGTTCGGAGCGTTGTTACCGTAGGAGTCATCCATTCGTTTCGTCGAGACGAGTAGTTCAGGACCCGTATCCCAATCGGATATGACCACGTCGACTTGCTTCATGTAATTCTTGCCGAGCACCTTCGCGCTGGAGCCGACGGTTCCTCGGAACGTGTTTCCGGATTCAAGGAGTTCACGGAGGCGTGCAGCGTCGGTATTGTTCAGGTTTTCCAGGAGGCGAGAGATCGAGCCGGGGAGCACGCGAGGAGTGTCTGCTCTCGGCCAGACGGAGTCAGGCGCGAACCCCGCCCGGCGCAACTCGTAGGCCACCCATACGTCGAGGGCGAGCGCCGGGATGCCGGACGTCGAGGTAGAGCGAAGCATCCACGGCACCCGGAGCAGCAGCTTCAGCGTCTCATAGTCCGGTGCGTACACGACCCGGGCGGACTCGTGCTTCCAAGGGGAGACATCTCGCAGGGGTGCGGCCTCGACTACCTTGTCGAACAAACTCCAGCCATCAGATTTCACCGGTCTCTTAGTCTTCTTCACCTGCTCATCTCCTCCGCACCTTGAACCCCCAGAATATCTGTTCGCTATCAGCCCGTTGTTTGAGTTGCTCGAGTAGAGTCGAGGGTGATGACGAAAGAAGCTCAGCACGCGGCCGATCGTCCGCTGGCAGAGGGAACTCGTCAGGCGGCGAGCACTGGCCTACCCTTCGTCAGCCTTTTCAGCGGCGTCGCAGGCATGGACGCGGGCCTCGTCGCGGCAGGCGGTACCCTCGTAGAACTCTGCGAGTTTTGGGAACCCGCCCGGCGTGTGCTCGAGGAGCGAGAACCAGGAGTGCCACTCGCCTGGGACGTGCGCGATTTCACCCCGGCCCAGGATCATCGACTCATCGCCGCAGGTTTCCCATGCGTCGACCTATCCCACGCGGGCAAACAGGAAGGCATCTTCGGCAAGCACTCCGGACTGGTCTCCGAAGTCTTCCGCATCGCAGGAAAAACCCGCCCCGAATGGCTCGTGCTAGAGAACGTTCCCAACCTCCTACGCCTAGGACGTGGCGCTGGCATCAAACTGATTATCGATCGGTTAGAAGCGCTCGGATATGAATGGGCATACAGAGTTCTCGACTCGCGCGCCTTCGGAGTGGCGCAACGCCGCCATCGAGTCATCATCCTGGCAGCTCTCACTCCCGGCGCGGCGGCGACTGCGCTGCTCGGGAGCGACACCCGCCTTTTCAACACCTTCGACGAGCCCAAGCGATCTCGCGCCTCGGGATTCTACTGGACCGAAGGACGACGAGGCGTGGGGCTCGTCAGAGGAGCGGTACCGACTCTCAAAGGCGGGTCGACACTGGGACTTCCTTCGGCCCCGGCGGTATGGCGGCCTGACGCTCAAGTAGGATCTCGGATCGTGCTCCCGTCGATCGAGGACGCCGAGATCCTCCAAGGATTCCATCGGGGCTGGACGGCCGCGGCCGATCGTGTAGGTGAGCCGAGCGCTAGATGGAAACTCGTGGGCAACGCGGTCACCGTCCCGCTCGCTCGATGGGTAGGAGAACGAATCGTCGCCACCGATTCGGGTCTCAACAGCGGAGTCTACGTCGAGGGATTCCCGCGTGATCCGAAACGACCCTGGCCGGACGCCGCCTACGGAGGCCCCGGAACCGTCGTGTACGCAGCTAATGCTTCTCGTTGGCCAATCCAGACCGACATGACATCGCTCGACGACGTACTGGATCACGATGGCCTCCGTCCCCTTTCCTTCCGCGCCACCAAAGGGTTCCTCTCAAGAATCGAGGAATCGGGAATCAAGCTCGACAGCGATTTCCTCGGTGACCTCGAAAGTCACCTGGCAGCAATGCGTGCCGACGTGAAAACGGAATCGTCTTGGGCGAGCTCCGACGGCGTCCGTAAACGGATGCAGGCCGTCAAACAGCGAAACACCACACCGGAACTCAAACTACGCCGCGCACTCAGCGATCGGCGACTCCGTTACCGCCTGCAGGTTCGCCCCGAGTCCGATTTGCGTTGGCGCTCTGACATCATGTTCAGAGGCCCCAAGGTCGTCGTCGATGTCCGCGGATGCTTCTGGCACTCCTGCCCGGAGCATCGTACCAAGCCCAAAGCGAACGCTGACCGGTGGGCGGCGAAGCTCGATGGGAACCGTGAACGTGACGCACGCATGGAAGTGGAGCTCATGGATCGAGGCTGGGCTGTCGTCGTCGTTTGGGAACACGAGGACCCCGAAGTAGCCGCCGCCAAGATCGAGTCGATCGTGCGCAGCAGAACAGCCAAGAGGCCGATACCTCGTCAGGCGGACGAGGTTACTTCTCATGCCTAGACCCAAGATTGAACGAGGTCCCGGCGTCGTTTACACAAGGACCTGGGTCGTCGACCTCATGCTCGACCTCGTCGGCTACGACCCGGTGAGTGATCTCGGCGCGCACACAATCGTGGAGCCAGGGTGTGGCGACGGGGCCTTCCTCTCTCGCATAATCCCTCGGTTGCTCAGATCAGCTGAGACGCACGACAGACCTCTTGAGACTCTCCACGGTGCGATCCGTGGTTACGAACTGCACACGGAGACTGCAGAGCTTGCGCGAAAGAACATAGTTAGCCTATTAGTAGACGACGCGGTGCCTCCGGGTCTCGCGGAGGAGTTGGCAACGGCATGGGTGGTTGAGGCAGACTTCCTGCTCGACGACCTCGAAGTCGCCGCTCAGTGGGTCGTCGGAAACCCTCCATACGTCCGCGTGGAGGAAGCTGCACAGGACACCTACGCGAAGTACCGAGAGAAGTGGTCCACCATGTCGGGCCGCGCCGACATATATATCGGCTTCCTCGAGGCCGGTCTCTCTCTCCTCAATGATGGGGGCTCTCTCTGCTTCATCTGCGCCGACCGCTGGATGCACAACCAATACGGAGCGGGGCTGCGTAGACACGTCGTGGAGAACTTCGCCCTGAAGCTGCTCCTCGAAGTGCACGAGAGTGACGTCTTCGACGTCCCCGTAGCTGCGTACCCGGCGATTACCCTCATGGAGAACGCGCCACACTCATCGACCGCACTTGCCACCGCTAGCGCAGACTTCGGGCAGGAAAGCTTGAGCCGGTTCCGAGACTGGTGGCTGAGCCCGAGTCATGACGATATCATCGAGGCGGATTACAGTGCAGCACTGCTCAAGGGGCGATTCCGTGCCGACGGGAGCTGGCCGTCAGGCCCTCCGGAACGTCTCAGACTGATCGCTGATCTCGAAGCGCGCCTGCCTTCCCTTAGCGAAGTGGGCGTCACCATCGGTGTCGGCATCGCAACCGGTGCGGACAAGATCTATGTCGTGACGGAAGACGTTGGTGTAGAGCCGGAGTTGCTGAAGCATGCGATCGGGCCATCAGACCTCCGAGGCGGCACCGTCAAATGGGCAGGCCGCTCCATCGTCAGCCCCTGGAAAGACGGAGAGCTCATCGAGCTCGATCACTACCCCGGAGCCAAGAAATACTTCAAGAAGCACATGAAAGCGCTCAAAGGGCGCTATGTAGGCAAGCGCAACCCTGACGCCTGGTGGCGGACGATCGATCGACCACCTGCTGACGACTACCAAGGCCCGAAACTGATCGTCGCTGACATCAACGATCGGATCGAGCCCGTACTCGACACGGATGGGTACTGGCCTCTGCACAGCGCCTACTACATCGCATCATCTGAATGGGACATCAAGGCTCTCGGCGGATACCTGCTGTCAGACATCGCAGGAGCGTTCGTCGAGGCGTACTCGGTCAAGATGGCTAACGGACATTTGCGCGTTAGCGCACAGTATCTGAAAAAGATCCGGCTGCCACGTTATTCTGGCGTAGGAGAGCAGGACCGCGCTGAGCTCATCGAAGCGTTCCTGTGTCGAGACCGCTTGAAAGCAACAATGGCCGCAGAACGAATCACGATCAAGCGGAACTAGCCTCCGCCTCGCCATCTGTGGGGTAAGCGCTCCCGCGCTGACTTGCAGCCTCCGCCCTGCTCTGAGCATGACGGAGGCCTAGAGCGCTAGTGTTCGTGCCGTTTAGGTGAGCCCACCTTGGTGTTGACGTCTGCTCAAGAGACAAGAGCTCGATAGAGTTGCAGGACAGGAACAAGACGATGACTCGACTGGAGGAGGGGCTATGCGAGAGGTGAACTTCACCGTCGACTCTGCATTACTCCATGAACTTGGCTCGCGCCTCGTCGGTAAGCCACATATTGCGCTCGCGGAACTGATTAAGAACTCCTACGACGCAGACGCTCGAAAAGTTAGGATCATGTTTAACGGCGACAGCATCGTCGTCGAAGATGATGGACATGGCATGACCCCAGAACGATTTGAGTCGTTCTGGATGCGAGTGGGAACCACCAATAAGGCAGGCCTTGCTCGGAGTCCTGAACTTAAACGTCCCCTCACCGGCTCGAAAGGAGTGGGTCGCCTCGCTTCCCAGCTGCTTGCGACGAATATCAAGATTGAGAGCGTAGGGCTTGAGCATCCGGCCCTAAAGGGGCATGAGGAACGCAGGAACGCGGCCGGTCGAAGCATAGGCCCAAAGATAACCGCTGATGTGGACTGGGAACGAGCGGTACAGCAAGGCGATTTGACCGCTGTCAAAGTGCCTGTTGACGAGGCTGTGACTGATACCACCTTCGCGAATGACTCAAACATCGGAACCAGGATTACATTAAGTGGCCTGCGTGACGATTGGACTGAAGAAGAATTTGTGGATCTTGCTCGCGAGATCTGGGCGCTCCAACCCCCCTTCGAAGTCGATACGAATGAGAGCACATCATTTACCATCGAGCTTGAGAGCATATATGGCGCTGTCGTCGAGGAGTTTCGCGAACAAATGGCGGCTGTTTTCGAAGGATGGCAGGGCCAAATCCGACTACACCTAACGGACGATGACCCCGGAGCTGACGTCTTATTCGAGTTTGACGCATCGAAAGACTACGAGGATGAATTCGAAGACCTCGCGAGCAAAAACTCCCTCAATAGTTCGGTATTCCTAAATGCGCGGATTCTCGAAGTCGATCTCACGGTCGGGAGGAAGAACGCCCGGCATACCAAGCAGTTGATTCGAGTCATAAATTGCCCCGTTCTCAGAGCTGACGCTCAAGTGAGCATTTTTAACCTACAGAGACGACAGCCCAGGGGGGTGCTCGTTGCCGATGCTCGCGCGTGGATGAACGAGTTCGGCGGAGTCCACATTTACGACGATGGTTTTCGTCTGCCGTATTACGGTCCGCAAGACTGGCTAAACATTGAACGAGACCACGCGCGCCGTTTGAGCCGTTCGCAACTCGTACCAGAGTCTCTTCGGGTTGCCAAAGCTCTGCAAGATCTGCCTTCGAGGAGACGAGTCTTTGGAGCAGTCAATGTTTCGACGGCGACTGAACGTCGAGAAGCGTTAAAGGCAGGTGTCAGTGACAACCAAACCCTTTCAATCCAAGTATCTCGTGATCGGCTCGCCGACAACGCTGCATTCAGAGCGCTCAGCAATGTAGTTCGCCTTGGTTTCGACCTCTACTCCACTGAATATGCTAGGTCGAAGACTCTCAGTTCCGCGAAGAGCAGACAGACGAGTGCCCCTCCTCCTAAGCCTTCTCGGGATCTAGAGTCCGTTCGCGAAGCACTTGAAGTCGCAAGATCCTCAATTCCCGCTCCGCAGTTTGAGTCGATAGCGGACAATCTTGACCAAGCTGAGCAGCGCGTTTCGGCTCTTGAACGGTCACGTGAGACGGAATCTGCACTGCTGGGAGCTTTGGCAACCGTTGGTATGACAACGCTGGCCTGGGAGCATGAAAGTGCAAAGCAGCGTCTGGTCGTGCTGAATGCGGCGCGAGAGCTTGAGAGTAATCCTTCAGTCGATCTTGGCTACCAAGCGGCCGTTTTAAAAGAGAGTGCGACTAGGTTGGAAGACATTGCTCGCGTCTTTCGCCCGGTTCTGGATCGAGAAGCTAGAGAGACTGTCACTGCTTTGCACGCTCGGCGATTTATTGAGCGGACCACGAGACAGATTTCAGTCCTGGGACGGGGCGCTTCGGTTTCTACTGAGGGTATTTCGGACGAGCTAAAGCTACCTCCAGGCACCTATGCCGGATGGTCGGCGGTGGTTCAAAATCTATTGATCAATGCCTTCAATGCAGTCCTCGAGAAGCAGGACAAGCTCATTCGCATTGACTCGATAGCTGAGGCTGGAACCTCCACAGTGCGCGTTCAAGATACAGGAATCGGTGTAGACCTCGAAGATGCTGAGCGGCTCTTCCTTCCTTTCGAAAGAGGATTAGAAGAAGATCCGCGTCGTTCTGCGATGGGTCTAGGAGGAACTGGCCTTGGGCTCACAATCGTACGCATGATAGGGGACACAATGGGTGTCACCATTCGCTTCGTAAAGCCTGAAGAGGCGTTTAGCACTGCTATTGCAATCGAGTGGGAGTCCAGCAAATGACAACGCGAAAGATCGTGCTTTGTGACGATGACAGAATGCGTGTTCAGCGATGGAAAGAACAACTAGAGATTATTCCTGCTATCGCCGAAGATTTCGAAATCAGATCTCTTACACCTCGCGAGTTCGCTACCGCGTATGAAGCGCTTGAAGCTCGACAGCTCATGTCGAGAAAGGGAGAACGGCATAGCGAAAGGGACGGCGCGGAGATTCTTGATGAGGCCGAGATCGTAATCGTTGATTTTGACCTCACGCCTCATCAGCCGAGCGAACTAGGCGACCAGAGCCTATCTCAGCTAGTGGGTTCTTTCGGCGATGTTTTCGCATACTTGACTCGTTGCTACACGACTGCAGGATTCACCGTCCTGATTAACCAGACTTATTTTCAATCGACATTTGACTTGACGATGTCAGAATTTGTTCATTCCTTTGCGGACTTGAACATTTCTGATAATGACCTCGTTAGAAGCGCGCTCTGGTCTGGGACAAAAGATACGGCTGGATTTCGCCCGTGGCACTGGCCACGACTTCTCTCTGCGGCCAACACTGTCAGGGAAATCAAGTCGACTATATCTCTTGACGGGAAAATTTTCGAGACCCTCGGCCTCAGTACCGAGACGGTCTTGGAAGTGTTTGATGCTGAGCAACTTGAACCATTGGGCGTGGCCTTAGAACGCAATGAGGTTGAGGAGTTGACTTTCGGTCAGCTCACAGAGGCGTCCTGCGTATTCGGACGACGTTCACTTTCAGAGAAGATGTCGGATGGGCAGGAACTGCAGCTCGCCGCATCAGCATTTAGTCGTTGGCTGGAGAAAGTGGTGCTACCGGCGCAGAACGTCTATATTGACGCTCCTCATCTTGGAGAGCGACGGCCTCATCTCGTGAAGGATCAAGGCTGGCAGTCTCTGCCTAGTTTTGACTCTGAAGTGGTTCTACAAGCTCTAAAGGTTGATGAGATTTCTGAGGCGGTCACCCCGGCATCGCGGTTCTTTTCACGACCCGTTTGGTTCTGGCCGGCCTGCCCATCGGCACCATTCGATCTAGACCTTTCAGGAGATCAACGTGACGAAGACCTTGTGTTCTGTGAGGATGTATCTGCATTTCTTCCGGTAGAACAAGCCGTTGAATTCCGCTCGTCTGTGGCCGGGCCGTGGACTCAGCGATTTGTATCGAGAGAGATGGCTGAGAGGACGGCGGCCTCAGGGAACGAAATGATCGTTGACTATCGCCCAGAGACTCGTTTCTTCTGATGAGTGGTGAAGGGGTACCGGACGGGTCTCGGCAGAGAAAGGCCGCCGCAAAACTCCTGGAGTATTGGGGGCGTCAGACGGAAGGTGTGCGAATTCCTCGTCCTTTTCAGCGAATCATCCATGACTTCCAAAAAATGCCAAGACAGATGCATGACCTCCTCGCGTCTGACGAAGCGGTTAGTTTGGCGGAGTCGGGTGTATGGGTGGTTGGGCCGCCCACTCGTAAAGGGAATCCCGAGCAATGGCCGGTTGTTACAGCTTCAGCGATGCGCGCGGCAAATGGCCATTTGAAGGCGGAATTGCGACTGTCGCTTATCAGTTCAGAACAGGCGATTCTAACGGCTCGCGGATGGAGGTTCGACATGCCAGAGCTGGGGAGGGAAACGCCAAGGCCGACTGGGCATGTGCAGCCGATTAATAGCTGGTATCTGTCTGACGGACCAAATTGCATCATTCACCCTCATAAAAAGGGGGACGGCTGTGCCGCGAGGTCGACTCATCGTCATGGACCACAGTCTGGTTTGCTGGCTCTTCCCATAGCGAATGAGACCTTCCCGGCTTTTCCCCTAGCCTCGCGAACTTTGCCGGGCTTGGTAGGAGCTATGATTTGGAGCCTCTATGGTGTGAGCGAGGCTAAACGCATACTGGAGTTGGCGAATATGCGAGCGGAGCCGACAGGGATTCAGAGCGACCTACAGCGTTCCATCGGTTTGATCTGATGTTCTTGCGGAACGCGATGAATATGGCATTCGGATAGCCCACCAGCCTTACAGAGTTATCGCAGTTCTTTGTTCTTCCACGCAAATGTTGAGAGTCTCGGGGCTCTGGAGGATGAACCCTGGCACCCGTTTAGTTTGACGCCCCGCCCTTGTGTTAGCTGTTTACCGTGGAGCTTTTTCCTGAACTGAAGCGCTCTGGGTTTGATGGAGACTCGCGCTATTTGATTCCGGCCAGCTGTTCGCGGTCGGTTTGGCCAGCATAGAACCCCTGCTCGAACTCCGCGGGTGGGATATCGCCGAGGTAGCCGTGGAGGCGCTGAGTGTTGTGCCAGTGCACCCATCCGAGCGTCGCGAGTTCGAGGTCCTCGACCGTCTTCCATGGCCCCGACCGCGCCGGCCCGCGGACGAGCTCGGCCTTGTAGTATCCGTTCACCGTTTTGGCGAGAGCGTTGTCATACGAATCGCCGACGGTTCCGATCGATGGTGTCGCACCGATCTCAGCGAGGCGTTCCCCGTAGCGAATCGACGTGAATTGAGACCCGGCGTCGCTGTGACACCGCAGATCCTCGTGATGGCGGCCCCTTGACCAGCGGGCCATCTCGATCGCGTCGAGAACCATCTCGGTGCGCATATGTGAGGCGCACCTCCACCCGACGATCATCCGGCTGAACGCGTCGACGATGAAGCACACGTAAGCGACCCCGGCCCAGGCCGGCACGAACGTCAGATCTGTGACCCAGAGCCGGTTCGGGGCGGTCGCGGTGAACTCCCGCTTCACGAGGTCCGGGTGCCGCGCCGACGAAGGATCCGGCCGGGTGGTCTTCACCCGCTTCGACCGCCGCGCGCCCTCGATCCCCGCAGCGCGCATGAGTCGGGTCGTCTGGTCCCGGCCGATCGTGATCCCCGCCCGGCTGGCCGCTTTCCAGAGCTTGCGGACCCCGTAGACCCGGTAGTTGGCCTCCCAGAGCTCGACCAGCTGCGGGATCAGTTTCTCGTCCCGCAGCGTCCGCGCCGAGGGCGCGCGCGTCTTTACCGCGTAGTAGCTGCTCGGAGCCACCTGCAGCAGTCTGCAGATGAACTCGACCCCGAGCAGGCGACCGCCCGCGACGTCGTCCTTGTTCGCGTCGATGAACGCGACTACGTCCGGTAGTGGCGGTCGAGTTCCGCCCCGAAGAAAGACGCGGCCCGCTTCAAGACCTCGTTGGCGCGGCGAAGCTCCCGGTTCTCCTGCTCGAGCTCTTTCACTCGCTGCGCCTCGGCAGTACTCACGCCCGTGGTGACGCCATCGTCGATATCGGCCTGTTTCACCCGCGTCCGCACGGACTCGACCCCATAACCGAGTTGCGCCGCGACACGCTGCACGGTCCCCTGCGTGACGCCGAGCTCGGCGCGCAGCGTCCTCACCATCCGCACCGCGGCAGCCTTCTCCTCGACCGAATAGCGACGCGTCGTCGGCTTCCCCACACTCTGTTCCTTCGGCATAACTCCATCCTCGTTTCCAAGATCAGGAGCCTCCATCAAACCCAGGGCGCTTCATTCGTCGTTTCTGCGGTCTTTTCGGAGGGGTTTATGGAAGCCTGCAGGCTCATTTCCTGCTGGCCTCCTGACCCGGCAGCGGGGCTCCGGCGCTTCGTTGAGCAGTCAGCGTAGTTGCGGGGAGCCCACCGTTTCGGGCACGGCTCGTCTCCGCCTGCGTGCTTCTTCGGTCAGTGCACGGTGATCGTTCCGGTCATCGGGGGGTGCGGTGTGCAGTGGTAGCCGAACTCCCCCGCTTCGTCGAAGGTGAATCGGAACTCGCCCTCGGTCATGAGTTCGCTTGCGAAGAGTCCGTCGTCTGACACCACATCGTGCGGCATGCCGGAAGATTCCATCTCCCAGACGACGGTGTCGCCGGCCTCGATGTCGAGTTCGGCAGGGGTGTATTTGAGGCCATCGATCTTCACCACATGCTCGGTGCCTGTTTGGGCGCAGCCGGCGATGCCGAGCGCAAGCGTCGGCGCCAGTGAAAGCGCCGCGAGGGCGAGCAGAATACGGCGTAGGGACATGGGGATTCCTTTCTCGGAGGGTTCGGGGGTTCGGGAGTTCGGGGACTCTGCGGTCGGGTACAGGGATTCAGGGGTTCACGGAATCAGGAGTTCGGGGAACCCTGCGGATGGCTCAACGGACGTAGCGGATGGGCGCAGTCATGCCCGCCGCGAAGTGGTAGGCATTGTGGCAGTGGATCATCCAGCGTCCCGGATTGTCCGCGTCGAAGTCGAGCACCGCGGTGTGGCCCGGCAGCACGATCTCGGTGTCTCGACGCAGCCCGTGGTGCGAGCGGGAGGCGAAGGTGTGTCCGTGGAGATGCATGGGATGCCACATGCGGGTCGCGTTGGTCAGTTCGATGCGTATCCGCTCGCCTTGGCGGAGCTGCATGCGCGACGCGTCATCTCCTGCGATTCCCCATACATAGCTGTCGGGAAGTTGGAGCAGTTCGAGTTGCCAGGTCTGATCGGGGTCGCGTGGCTGGAGCACCGCGGACTCAGCGGGCCGAAGGTCGTTGTCCGTCGCTACTCTCTCCTCGAGTTCTGGAATGCGCGCGGCGGTCTCGCCACGTGGCGTTTCGGCCGTGCTGTCCGACGTGGCGATCGCCGCGATCGCGGCACCCGGCCGTCCTTCGACTCGGGCCACGAAGGGCCAGATCCCAGGTGAGAGTTCGACGAGCAGGTCGAGGCGTTGGGCTGGTGCGATGAGGGCGGCGCCGGTTTCGAAGGGCTGCGTATCGAATCCGTCGGCGGCGATGACGGTGAACCGGTGACCGGCCAGAGCAATTCGATATGGGGTCTCTGCCGCGGCGTTGATCACCCGGATCCTGACGCGGGATCCCGGTGGCACCTCCAACCTTGCGGGGTCTGCCGGCGAGCGGCCGTTGATGAGATGCATCGGATAGGCGATGTGCTGGGTCGGTCCGCCGAGCAACGACGAGTTCCCCTCCCCTGCGACACCAATCGGATCGCCTCTTCGCTCGCGGCTGGCGGAGCGGATCCGGGGGAACCGTGATCGTGTCCGCCCTGATGGTCCGCGCCGAGGGCCGAGAGCACTTCCTCGGGGCTGGCGCTCTCGAGCAGCCAGTCGTCGATCACCAAGACGAGGTCGAGATCCGCCCCGCTCGTGTCGTCGGGGTCCTCGACGATCAGGGCGCCGAACATGCTGCGGTCTGCCTGCAGCCCTGAGTGGGAGTGATACCAGTAGGTTCCGTGATCGGGAAGCACGAAATCGTATGCGAAGCGCTCGCCGGTGGAGATCGGGGCCTGCGTGTCCGGGGGCGCGCCGTCCATGTCGTTGCGGATGCGCAGCCCATGCCAGTGCATCGAAGTCGCCTCCGGGAGGCGGTTGTCGACGTCGACGACCAGACGGTCTCCGCGGCTGGCGCGGAGTGTCGGCCCCAGCGCCGCGAGGGCCGCGTCTTCCCGCACCCCCCAGGTGCTCACATATTTGCCCGGCTCGAGCGAGAGCATGCCTTCCTCGGCGACCAGCCGATGGCGCACCGTCCGCCCGCTTCGGCGACGCTTCTGCTCGGTCTGCGCGATCTCCGGGTCTGTCGCGTGAATGTAGGAGGGCGAGGGCTCACCGCAGGAGCGCAGAGCTGCGGCCGCGAACGCGCCGAATGCCATCGCGCCCGCTGCCCCGAGAAGCCTTCGTCGGTCGACGCCCGGGGTCACGCTCGACTCCGTTCCGCGGGCTGCGTCGAGGTGGTGCGGGAGGTGCGGAGCGGGAGCACGATCGGCACACCGGAGTCCTCATCCAGCATCACTTTCGCCTCGACACCGAACACTTCTCTCACGAGTTCTGTTGTCACGATCTCGGCGGGAGGGCCGGATGCCACGATTTCTCCCTCGCGCATTGCGATGAGGTGGGTGGCGTAGCGCACGGCCTGCGACAGGTCGTGGATCACTGCCACGACCGTTCGCCCGCGCTGCTCGGCGAGAGTCCGGCAGAGTTCGAGCACGTCGAGCTGATGCGCGAGATCGAGAAAAGTGGTCGGTTCGTCGAGGAGCAGCAGGGGCGTCTGCTGGGCTAGGACCATGGCGATCCATGCTCGCTGGCGCTGCCCGCCGGAGAGCCGGTCGACCGGTGTGCCGGAAAGCTGGGCGACCTCGGTGATCGCCATGGCGTCCGCAACCGCTGCCTGGTCCTCGCGCGTCCACCGCCGCAGTGCGCCTTGATGCGGATGTCTGCCTCGCGCGACGAGCTCCGCCACCCGCATCCCGTCCGGAACCCGGGAGTGCTGCGCCAGGAGACCGAGGCGTGTGGCCAGTTCTTTGCTTCGAAGGTTCCTGATGTCGGCGCCATCGAGGATCACCTGCCCTTCGCTCGGGCGCAGCAGCCTCGATAGCGCACGCAGCGCGGTCGACTTCCCGCAGCCGTTCGGGCCGACGATCATGCTCACGGAGCTGTCAGGGATCTTGAGGTCCAGCCCTCGGCTCACCGCCGTAGGCCCGTAACCGATAGTGACATTGCGCAGTTCGATCATCGCCTGGATGCCTCTCTGAGGATGAGTGCGAGCAGGTAGGCACCGCCCGCCACCGCGGTCACGACACCCACCGGGAGGGAGACCGGGAAGAGGTGGGCGGAGGCGGTGTCGGACACGCTGAGCAGCAGGGCCCCGGTTGCGGCTGATCCGGCGAGTGTTGCCCCTCCGGAGCCTGCGAGCAGCCTCGCGAGCTGTGGTGCGACGAGCGCGACGAAGGCGATGGGGCCTGCGATGCTGGTGACCACCGCCATCAGCAGCACTCCGATGAGCAGGAGCCCGAGCCTGGCTCGCTCGACCCGCACACCGGTCGACGCTGCCGTGCCGTCGCCGAGTTCGAGTTGATGCAGTGCGGGTGCGAGCGGTATGACGAGGATCAGGAGCACGCCGATGCACAGCGCTGCGGGAACGATCTCGGGCCAGCGCACGTCGAGCAGGGTGCCCTGGCCCCAGATGCTCGCGGTGGTGGCGACCGAGGTGGACATGCGCAGGAGCAGGATGGAGTTGACCGCGGTGAGCGCTGAGGAGACGGCGATGCCGACCACGACGAAGCGCATGCCCGAGAGCCCCCGGCGGTAGGCGAGGAGGTAGACCGCGGCTGCTGCGGCGAGTCCCCCGGCGAGCGCGAGGATCGTGATCGCGGTCTGCTGGTCCGACCAGAGCACGGCGAGCAGTGCACCGGTGAAGGCTCCGGCGCCGAGCCCGATGACGTCGGGGCTGCCGAGCGGATTTCGCGTGAGGGATTGGAAGATCCCGCCGGAGACGCCGAGAGCCGCACCGAACACCAGTCCGGCGACGGCCCTCGGAAGTCTCCATTCGAGGACGACGGTGTTCGCAAAACCGAGATCGGCGCCGCGCAGGATCGCGATGACCTCCTCGAACGGGACCGCGTATTTGCCGAGCGCAATGCCGGAGAGGAATGCCGCCGTTCCGGCAACGATCGCGAATCCGACGAGCATTCCGATGCGCGTGTTGAGCACTCCCGAGACGAGGCGTGTCCGCACCGGCCGCCTCCATGTACCGAAGTCGACGTCGAAGTCGGAGGATGCCGATCCGCGCGCTTCGCGGGAGACGAGCGAGGCCCCTCCGTGCGCCTGCCGCCTCATCCGGGTTCCCCTTCTCGGCCTCCACGCGCGAGGAGCGCGAGCACGGGCGCACCGATCAGCGCAGTGAGCAGACCGGCCGGAGCTTCGCCCGGAGGGATCAAGAATCTCCCGGCGATGTCGGCGACCAGCACGAGCATGGCACCCGCGATGGCGCTGAAGGCGAGTGACCAGCCGAGCCGCTGGCCTGCCAGTAGACGTGCGAGGTGGGGCACCATGAGGCCGACGAACAGGATCGGTCCGGCCAGCGCTGTCGCGCCTCCCGCGAGCAGCATGATCGCGATGGCGGCGCCGAATCGTGTGGCGTCGACCCGCACTCCCAGGCTCTGAGCGGTCTCGTCGCCCAGGGCGAGCTGCGCGAGCGGTCGCGCGAAGCAGGCCGCGACGACGATCCCGCAGAGAATCACGACCCCTCCTTGTCCGATCGTTGCCAGGTCTCTGCCCGCGACAGTCCCCGACATCCACCCGCGCAGGGCGTTGAAGCGCGCGGGATCCAGGATGGCGAGTGCCGTGGAGATACCGGTCAGCACTGCCGAGATCGCGACGCCCGCCAGCAGCACGGTGAGCGGCGATCCTCGCCCGATCGTGAGCGAGAGGGCATAGACCACGAGCGAGACCAGCAGCGCTCCGGCGAGGGCGAACCAGACGTATCGTTCGAAGCTCACCAGCCCGATCGCACCGACCGCGATGACCACGGCGAGCCCGGCGCCGGAGTTCACCCCGAGTATCCCGGGGTCTGCCAGTGGGTTGGAGATCAGCGCCTGCATGATCGCTCCGGCGACGCCCAACGCGGCCCCGACGATCACCGCGGTCAGCATCCTGGGCAGTCGCATGTCGTAGACGATGGTGGAGACGGTTCCTTCCGCGGCGCCGGGTCCTGCGAGGAGCGATTCGATGATGCGGGTCGGCGAAGCCTGCCCCACTCCTGCGAAGAGGCTGAGCGCGGCGATCGCGCAGAGCAGCAGCGTCCCCGCGGCGAGCGCCACCGCTCGCCCTGCGGGACCGCCGAGACGCTCGCCTGCTCGCGGCGGCCCCGCGGGTGGCAGCGCCTTCGTTCCGCCGGGAGCACGGGTCTCAGCGAGCATCGATCCGCCAGGACGAGGCCTCGCTGCGTTCGGTCCAGAAGCCCGCGTAGCTCGGACTGATCTCGAGTAGCGTGTCGTGGTCGCCGACGGCTTCGAGACCGCCCTGTCCATCGAGTACGACGATCTGGTCGGCCTGCCGGATCGTCTGCAAGCGGTGCGCGATCACGATGAGTGTCTTCTGTCCGGTGAGTTCTGCGAGTCCGCGCTGGATCAGCGCCTCACTCTCGATGTCGAGTGCGGCAGTCGCCTCGTCGAGCAGCACGATCGGCGCATCCTTGAGCAGTGCCCTTGCGATGGAGACCCGCTGCCGTTCGCCGCCGGAGAGGGTGCCGCCGCTCTCACCTACTTGGGTGTCCAGTCCATCGGGCAGGCGCCCCGCGATCTCTTCGACTCCCGCGAGGCGTGCGGCGCGTTCGACATCGAGGTCTTCCGCGTCCGCCCGGCCGAGCCGGATGTTCTCGCGCAGACTGTCCTCGAACAGGTAGACGTCTTGGAACACCATCGAGACCTGAGCCATGACTCCCCCGGTGCCCAGCTCGCGAACGTCGGCGCCGCCGATGCGGATGGCGCCGGAGTCGACGTCCGAGAATCGCGCTATCAGCCGGGCCATGGTGGTTTTCCCGGATCCCGAGGGTCCGACGATCGCGGTCATCGTTCCGGGCTCCGCACGGAACGAGACGTCCCTGAGCACCGGGACACCCGGCGTGTAGCCGAAGGATACACGGTCGAACTCGATCGAGGAGTCTCGGGGCACGGTTGGGCTGAGGGGTTCTGGAAGCAGGGGCTCTGCCAGCAGCCGATCGATCTCCCGCAGCGTGCGCAGCGCAAGGTCGAGCCCCTCTCCGAAGGGCAGTCCGTGCATGGAGAACCAGGTGATCACGATCTGCAGCATCAGCACCGCGACGAACGCACCGGCATCGAGCTCCCCGGACAGCACGCGGGACACCGCGAGGGCGATCACTGCGAACATCACCCCGTATGCGAGGAATCCGTAGAGGGCCATCCCGCGGCTCCGTGCCCTGAGGGCTCGTTCGGTCGCGATCTGCTGCTCGCGCAGCGCTGCGCGAACCGAACGCTCGGCGAGCGAATCGGGGCCGGCGGCTCTGACCGCCGGCTGCGCTGCAGCGAACTCGAGCACGCGCGCCGCGCCTTCGTGGTTGATGTCGTCCGCGATCCGCTCCAGCCGCTGTCCGCGGATCCGCGTCGCCATCCAGACGGTCACGACGAGCACGATGCCGAGGAGCATGGCTCCGCCGAGAAGGGGGTCGACGAACACCACGGCCGCGCTCACCAGTACGGGTGCGACGACTGCTTGGAGCACGGAGCGCAGGATGGATTCCGGCGCATTCGCGGCGAAGACGACGCCTCGCGCGGTGAGATGGCTGATCGTGCCCGCCCGCTCCGTGTCGAACCAGCCGAGGGGCAGCCGCATGATCCGCGCGCCGATCACTTCGTGCATTCGCAGGATCAATGTGGCCCCGGCTCGTTGCCCGAGCACCGTGCCGACCAGTTCGAGCAGCCCGGCCGCGAGCCCGAGGCCGGCGATCGCCCACACCCAGGGCAGTGCGGTGGCCGGGTCGTCCGAGAAGATCGCGCGCGCGAGAGGCAGGAGCGCGATCAGCAGCAGCGACACCGTGATCGACGCCGCGGCTGCGACCACGAGGTATCCGGCGAGTCGCCGACGCGCTACAGGGTCGGCGAATCGGAAGAGCAACCGGATCATCGTGCGTTCTCCACTTCGGTCGTGACGACATTGGCTGGGTCCGCATTTCTCACGCTGTGAGCGCGGACGTTCTGGTAGATGCGCCACATTCGGGCGTAGGCTCCATCCGCCGCGACGAGTTCTTCGTGGCTGCCTCGTTCTACGATTCGTCCTTTGTCGAGCACAATGATCTGGTCGGCGCCGACGATCGTGTGCAGTCGGTGCGCGACGACGAGCAGGGTTCGATCCTGCGTCAGCGCTGCAAGCGCCTGCTGAATCGCGGCTTCGGAATCGGGGTCGGCGAATGCGGTTGCTTCGTCGAGCACGAGGAGCGGTGCATCCATGAGCAGCGCTCGCGCAATGGAGAGTCGCTGCCGTTCTCCGCCGGACAGCCGTGCCTCATCGCCCACGATGGTGTCGTATCCGCGTGGCAGTCGCGCAATCCGGTCGTGGATCTGGGCGGCGATCGCTGCTTCTCGCACTGTGGCGTCGTCTGCTTCCGGTCTGGCGAGTCTGATGTTGTCTCGCACCGACATCCGCAGGAGGTAGGGCTGCTGAAAGACGAAGGCGATGTGGCGGTACAGACGCTCGGCAGTCAGCGTCAGCGTGTCGGCGCCGCCCAAATGCAGCGCCCCCGAGTCGGGGTCGAGGAGTCTGGGCACCATCGAAGCCAGCGTCGACTTGCCCGATCCGGACGGCCCGACGAGCGCGGTCACGGTGCCCGGTTCGAGCACGGCCGATACGCCGTCGAGTGCGAGCGGGCCACCGTCGTAGGCGAACTCCACCTGCTCGATCTCCATGCGCTCCCCGAGGGGACGCGCGTCGGGGTCGCCTGCCGGGGCGGCGGGCAGGGAGAAGAAGTCGGCGATGTTCTGGGACGAGCCGCTCGCGTCCCGCATGAACTGCCGCATCTGGGCGAGCATGAACAGCGGGCTCGCGATGTTCGCGGCGAGCAATACCGACGGCAAGAGCAAGATCGGGTGGAGGCCGGCAGAGACGACGAGCAGGGTCGTGCAGGTGGCGGAGGTGAAGATCGCGAAGGCCGGCGAGGTGAACGCCATGATCAACCCCGAACCGTATACGGTCTGCTCCATCCAGTCGGTGTAGAAGCGGTGATGTTTCGCCGCGCTCTCCTGGAAGCGTCGCGGGCCCTTCGCATCGACCTCGAACACCTTGATGGGAGCGATTCCTCGAACGAATTCGACAACGGAGGCGTTGAGATCTGCGAGTGCCGCAGTGTAATGGGCGAAGCGCTGGCTCAGGTCTTTCATCATGAGGGGCATGCTCGCCGCCGCGCAGCACAGCGGGATGAGGGCGATCAGGCCGATCCGCCAGTCGATTGCGAACAGCACGACGAGGCTCGCGATCGGCCGCGCGATTCCATTCACCGTGTCGGGCACCACGTGGGCGATCAGCTGATGCACCTTCGCGACATCGTCTTGGACGACCTGCTTGATCCGACCGGATCCCTCTCGCGCGAACCAGTCCAGCCGGAGGCGAAGCGACTGGGTGATCTGCCGCTGCCGAAGGTACTCGCCGAATCGCACATCGGCGATATGGCTGATCGAGTAGCCCGCCATGCTGAGCGATTGGGCGAGCACCACACTGATCACCAGCCACGTCACGACGAGGAAGGCGGTTCTCCCATCTGCCGCGCCTCCGTCGAAGACCGGGGCGAGCACACGCGCCAGTTCCATCGCGAAGAGCACCGGGAGGATTCCCGCAGCGGCCCCGGCTGCGCACAGGGCCCCGGCGAGAACGATGCGGCCGCGCACGGGCGCTGCCAGTTGGAAGAAGGTGACGCGCGGAGCTTCCGGGCGTTCGCTCGAGTTACCGTTGCCGGACACCGGTCAGTTCCGGATCGCGGCGACGTAGCTCGACCAGCGCTCGCCTGCGTCGGCCTCGGTGCCGGGCGCAAAGGCACCGGACGCCAAGCTCGACAGGTCGCTGAGCGCCCAGTAGGTGTAGAACGCCGCCCCACCGCTCCACAGATCGCCGTCGACGACGACCGAGTGTCCGCTCTTCACGGCGTCGAGCGAGGAGTAGAGGGGAAGCCCGGTGATCCCTTCGAGGTTGTACTGCGCGGCGACCGCCACAGCGAGCACGTCTGCGTCATGCTCGGGCAGCTGCTCGGCGGAGAACGGGGTCCAGCCTCCGAACGCGCTGCCTTCCTTCGGCACCTCGGTCTGCAACTGCGGGCGGGTGAACCCGGAGTCCTCGATTCCCTGGTGCAGCGAATTTGCCGCGTCCATGTAGAGCGGCATGTTGTCCTGCGCCCATGACATGAGCACCGAGAGGGAGGCGGGTTGCTCTCCCTGAGCGGCCTGGTTCTCCGCGGTCAGCGCGTCGAGCGCCGCCACGACCTTCGCGGCTTCGTCCTGACGGTCGAAGTACTCGCCGTATGCCTCGATGATCTGCTGTCCAGGTGCGGTGTAGAGTCCCGCCACGGTCGGTGCGACGGAGGTGTAGTCGGGGGCGCCCTGGGCGAAGCCCTCCGCCGCGGTACCCACGATCAGGTCCGGTTCGAGTGCGGCGACCTCTTCGAGTTCCGGATAGAACGAGGCGGTGCTGACGACCTTCACGCCTTCTTCGGCAAGGATCGCCTTCGGCACGGTGGTTCGCCACGAGTCGAAGACCACGTCGGGTGTGATGCCGATGCTGATCAGGTTGAGTGCGGAAGGCTCGTCGAGCGCGACGATCATCTTCGGGTCGAGGGGAACCTCGGCCGCTCCGATCTCGCTCGTCACCGTACGGGTCGGCGCATCGGAGCCTGCCTGTCCGGGCGCACTTGATGCGCATCCCGCCAGGAGAACGGCGATGGCAAGTGATGCGGCGACGGGGGTTGCGAGCCTGCGGACGGCTTGGGACACGGGGTTTCCTCTCAGTAGCGACTCGAATTCGAGACGAGTCATGCGTAACTAGAACAGTGTTCTAGAATGATCATACTAAAGTTAGGATAGCCTAAATACAAGCCCGGATTCGATCAGGGAGAAGCGGCTAGGCCAGCTGACGTTCGAGACCGAGAATGAGAGACTCCACGAGCAAGCGGTAATACTCGGCATTGAGCCGCCTCCCCGCCCCTTCGGGATCCTCCGAGAGCGGCACCAAGAGTTCACTGATCATCTGGCTCACGCCAGGACTCTCCTGAATATTGACCTCGAATTCCCGCCGCATGCTCGCATGATCGCGCGGACCATCCTCGCCCTGCTCGCGTCGTTCATCCGTCATCATCACCGTCAACACGGCGGAGTTCACGATCATGGCGTAGGTCATCGCAGGCTTCGAGAACCCCGCGCGACGCAGAGCGGAAAGCCCGACATCGAAGTGGTGACGCAGGGCAGGAAAGCTCGGTCCGTGCATCACCATCCACTTCGCCACACCCGGGTACTCCAGCAGTACAGGATAGAGCTCCCGCAACAGCGTCCGGAAGAACTCCTGCCATTCGAGATCCGGACCCGGAGGCGAGAAACCCAGGGCGATACGATTGACGACCTCGCGAATGATCTGGGGCTTGCTCCCGATGTGATGGTAGATGACCGAGGGGGCGACATCCAGCTCCGCGGCCAGGTCCCGGACCTTCCACGCATCGAGACCCCGCACGCGAGAAAGCCTGAGCGCCTCATCGATGATTCGAGTCGGAGTGAGTCCCACCCGACGATCGGGGCCCTTGTGCTGAGGCTGCGTCGCGTCCATGAGTCCAGGCTATCCGCGTCTGACTGCACGGCACGAGTTCGCACGATTCCGCGACGCCGCCCTCGCCAGATCATCGGCGCGAAGCTACGCTACACACATGAGCGCACACGATCTCGATCTCATTCCTGCGGGCACAGTGTTCAGCCCCGAACAGATCACGCATTACGCCGACCCCGACACTCGCAGTCTCGACCAGGCGATCGAGGAGGCCGACCTGCTCGTCAGCACACCGCACTCCGGTGCAGCGATCCCCGCTGAGATCGCGCAGTACCTCTCCCCCGCGCTCACTCGGAGACTGCAATATGATTTCAGCGACGTCGCCACCGCCTCCGTGGTCCGGCGCTGGGCGGAAATCGATCCCCGTATCGTCGCAGTCATCAACCCGCACCCGCGACTGGTTCGAGACCCGAACCGGGCGAAGCCGGCAGACGTGCGCGGCGACCTCGCACAAGCGATCGAACGCGTGCGGGCTGCCGGGCCCTGGCAGCGGGTCGACCTCACCGGAGTCGACGCCATCCGACCGGTCACCTTCTCGTTCTTCCCGATCCTCGAGATCCCGGAGACTCCCGAGGGCATCGCCAAGCTGGTCGACGCCTTCGCCGAGACCGCAGAACAGGGCCTCGGCGTCTACGAGCGGACCCGGGATGAACTGACGGAACGATTCATCGCTCTCGGGCTTGCACGCGGCGGAAGCTTCACGCGCCTGTCGTTCCACGACACGATGAACACCACCACGACTCGCGAGGGCGCCGTGAATGTTGCGCGCGCCGAGACGGATCGCCTACCCGAGGTGGTCGCCCTGTCGAACCGCGGCGACCATCTCGGCGAGCAGCGCGACGCGAACGATCCGCCGACCATGCGCCCCGAGGCGCTTCGCCGGCTCGCCGATGCTCATCGAGACGGTTTCGAAGCCACCTCACCCGAAGCCGTACAGCTGAATCAGCCGTATCTCGGCAGTCAAGAGATCCTCGCTGCGGGCGCGAGATTTCGCGCGATCGCCGACGAGGCGAGGCGAGCCGGGCTGCAGGTCGACGCCGTACAGGCGGAGTTCCTCCGCGAGTTCCTGCTCGGACCGGAGGCAACCGCCGAACTGCACGAACCAGGCACGGAATGGATCCACGAGGATTCGGAACGGATCGACATGCTCGCGTACGCGTGCAAGCGTTCGTGGGACGAGTATCGCTCCGGCGACTAGCCGAACCCGAGGACCGACGACACTACCCGCCCCACAGCACCCCGAACAGCGCGCCCACCGCGATCGTCGTGACCGCGAGTATCAGCGTGGGGAGGAAGAACGAGTGGTCGACCAGCTTGGTACCGAGCTTCGTGCTGCCCGACACATCGAAGTTCGCTGCCGCGATCTGCGATCCGTTGGTCGGAAGCAGATAGATGCCCGCAAAGGCTCCCGCCCACATCCCCGAGAGCAGTCCCAGCGGGATCCCCGCCGCCAAGCCGATCGGAACGATCGTTCGAGTCGCTGTCGACTGGCTCGTCGTGAGCACGCAGACCAGGAAGACCCCGAGCGCGAAGATCCAGGGAGCCGCAGTCACCAGGCCGCCGACACCCTCGGCGATGAGCTTCGTATGCGCCGCGAGGAATGTGTCGGTCAACCAGGCGAGTCCGAAGAGAGCGATCGCCGAGACCATACCCGCTTTGAAGACGGTCATGGTCGGAATCTCCGCGACCTTCGGCCGCGATACCAGGAGGATGACGGTACCCGTGACGAACATCACGATCTCGATGATCGGGGTCATGGTGACTGGATCACCACTCGCGTCAAGCGGACGGAGCCCCTTGAACAGACCGAAGAGCACAATCGCCGCGACTCCGAGCAGGAAGATGATGGCAGCATTTCGACCGGCCTTCGTCACCGTGACCTGTGCGCGCACCTCCTCCGCATCTCCGTGCGGAGCTTCGATCTCCCCCGCCGCGATCTTGGCTTGGATCTCGGGGTCGTCGGCGATCTCCTTCCCGAGTCGGTTCACCACGATGCTGGACAGCACGATCCCCACGACCGCAGCGGGAATGGTGACTTTGAGAATATCGATCAGCTCGAAGTTCCAGGGCGCGGTATCCGTGAGCGTCACCATGGCAGCCATCGCCGCCGATACCGGGCTGCAGGCGAGCGCGACACCGGTCGCCACCACGGAAAGCGAGAGCGGCCGGGAGGGCCTGATTCCGTTCCGGTAGGAGAGGTCCTGGATGACGGGCAGCAGCGGGTAGAGGATGTTCGAGGTACCAGCCCCCACCGAGAAGAGGAAAGAGACCAGCGGCGCGACGAGGGTGATCTGCTTGGGGTTTCTCGCAATCAGCTTTGCCGCGATCGAGACCATCCAGTCGATGCCCCCCGCGGACTGCATCATGGACGATGCGAGCACGACCGAGAGCACGATGAGCAGTGCGTCGACTGGCGGAGATCCCGGGGCGAGGCGGAAGACGAAGACGAGGATCGCAACACCCGCGCCGCCCCACAGTCCGAGCCCCACTCCACTCGATCGAGTACCCATGACGATGCATCCGAGCACCACCAGCAGCTGGGTGATGAATAGCGCAGTCTCCATCGGTCCTCCTCATGAAGCCGGACACCTGCCCACTTTCTGATTCTGAGAGTAGTCCGGGCTGGAGGCAGGCGCTAGGAGTTCCGTCAGAACTCTTCGAGCTCGGCTACCCGTGCGTCGCCGCCGCGATCATCTCTGGGCGCAAGTCGAGGCGCCGCAGCGTCTGCGCATTGAGCGCAACGACGATCGTCGAGAGGGACATGAGAATCGCGCCTACCGACATCGGCAGCACGAACCCGATCGGAGCGAGGACGCCTGCGGCGAGCGGGACCGATATCAGGTTGTATCCCGCCGCCCACCAAAGGTTCTGCCGCATCTTTCGATAGGCTGCGCGTGAGAGCTCGATCACCGACAGCACGGATCGAGGGTCATCGCTGGCGAGAATCACCCCGGCCGAGGCGATCGCCACATCTGTGCCGGCGCCAATCGCGAGCCCGACGTCCGCCTGCGCGAGTGCGGGCGCATCGTTCACCCCATCGCCGACCATCGCGACCCTGCGCCCTTCGCGCTGCAGGGACTGCACGTGCGCCGCCTTGTCCTCGGGTCGGACGCCGGCGAAGACCCGCTCGATCCCCAGCTGGCCCGCAACCGAGCGCGCAACGGCCTCGGCATCGCCGGTGATCATCACCACGTCGAGACCGAGCCGATGCAGGGCCGCGACGGCCGCACGCGACTCCGGCCGGATCTCATCTGCCAGCTTGAGCGCGCCGATCACCCGTCCATCTCGAACGACATGCAGAATGATCGCGCCTTCCGCGCGCCAGTGGTCGGCGATGCGCAACTCCCCCACCGCCTCCTCGTCGAGGAGATGCGGCCCTCCGACCCGGACCCGCGACCCGTCGACCGTCGCCGTGACGCCGACCGCAGGAGAAGAACGGAAGTCCCGACTCTCGGGCACCGCGAGTCCCTGCTGAGCGGCGGTGCGTACAATCGCCCGGGCGAGCGGGTGCTCACTGGCGGACTCCGCTGCCGCCGCAAGCGACAGCACGAGATCCGCGTCCCCCTCGTCAGCCGCGAAGACCTCGACCACGCTGGGCTCGCCCTTCGTGAGCGTTCCGGTCTTGTCGAACAGCACCGTATCGATCGTCCGCATGCTCTCGAGGGCAAGCCGGTCCTTGACCAGCACGCCGGCGCGCGCCGCACGTTCGGTCGCGAGAGAGACCACCAGCGGAATCGCCAGGCCAAGCGCATGCGGGCACGCGATCACCAGCACTGTGATGGTGCGAATGACCGCTTCGTCGGGAAGGCCGATCATCGTCCAGATGAGCGCAGTGATCGCTGCGGCCGCAAGTGCGAACCAGAACAGCCATCCCGCCGCCGTGTCTGCGAGTCGCTGAGCCCTCGAAGAGGAATGCTGCGCTTCTCGGACCAGCCTCTGGATCCCGGCCAGCGCCGTGTCGCTTCCGGTTGCGGTGACCTCGATGCGGATACCCGAATCGGTCGCGACCGTTCCCGCCGTGACCGACGCTCCGGCCTCTCGCGCGACGGTGCGAGATTCTCCCGTGATCATCGATTCGTCCATCGCAGCTCTGCCATCGATGATCCGCCCGTCCGCGGGCACGCTCCCTCCAGGCCGAACGAGCACGACATCGCCCGCCTCGAGATCCGAGGGAGCGACGATCACGACGTGATCTCCTTCGACTCGCTCGGCCTCGTCGGGCAGCAGCGCGGCGAGCGAGTCAAGTGCCGAGGTCGTCTGCGCAAGCGAGCGCATCTCGATCCAATGCCCCAGAAGCATGATCACCACCAGGAGCGCCAGTTCCCACCAGAAGTCGAGTTCGTGATGCAGTAGCCCGAGGCTCGCGCCCCACGAGGCCACGAAGGCCACGGTCAGGGCGAGCCCGATCAGGAGCATCATTCCAGGCTTGCGGGCTCGGATCTCGTCGACTGCGCCGAGCAGGAACGGCGCGCCGCCCCAGAGATACATGACGGTGCCGAGCACCGGGGACACCCACGATACTCCGGGGACCCCGGGGAGATCGTATCCGAGGATCATCGCGAACATCGCCGACAGCGAGACGGTCGGAACCGCCAGAATCAGCATGATCCAGAAGAGCCGCCTGAACTGACTCGCGTGTCCGCCATGTCCGCCATGGTCCGGGTGATTCTCTTGGACGGCATGGCCGGCATGGTCCGGGTGAGTCTCTTGGACGGCATGGCCGGCATGAACTGCACGGTCCTGATGGTCCTCGTGTCCCGGATGGTGCTGTGTCACTGT
>JBEBSS010000039.1:0-26406 GCA_040394175.1 Leucobacter soli
GCACGACGATGCCCACGATCGCCATGAGCACGCCGATCGCGAGGATGCCGAACGACGCGCGGGCGAAGCCCTCGGCGCTGGGGAGCTGATCACCGCCGAGCCCCACGCCGGTCGCGACACCGATCGGGGCAAGGAATGCGAACGACGATCCGAGGTAGCTCGGCAACCGGTTCCCGGTGAGCACGAGGAAGAGCAGGGTGCCGAGGCCCGAGAAGAACAGCGTAGCCGTCGGCGGGAATCCCGTGAGCAGCGGCACCAGGAAGGTCGCCCCGAACATCGCGACGACGTGCTGGGCTCCGAACCCGATCGTCTTCGGCCAGCTCAGGCGCTCCTCCGGCAGAACGATCGCCTCAGGTGCGACCGACTTCCCGTCGCCGTGCTGCTTCCATGACATGCTCATCTGCTCTCCTCTGAGCCTTTCCGACTACTGTGCGCGTGTGGCACTGAGAACGACTCTAGTGAGTCCGCGCAGGCAGATTTGACGGAGAACGCACGAAACTGCGGAAGATCGCGGGAAATGCTTCCGGAGTTTCGTGCGTCTTCCGCAGTTTCGCGCGCAGTCGGTGCCGCTCGACGAACCGAACGGGTCACTCGGCCGCGAGATACACCTTCCGAATATGATCCTTCACGATCCAGCGAGTCTTGGTGCCAGCATTGAGACGCATCACATCGCCTGTCTTCACATCGACGCTGCGGCCCTCCTCGAGCAGCTTGATGGTCGCGCCGCCCGAGATGACGACGAACATCTCGTCGACCTCGGTGTCGAGCACCGCACCGTCCCGCAGCTCCCAGATGCCCGCCTCGCATCCACCGATCTTCCCGAGCGCCAGCACTCCCTGCCTCGGATTGCCGTAGTCGACCTCCTCAGCGGGCACCGGTTCGAGGGGCACGATCGCGCCGCGTCCGTGCACAACGCCGTTCAATCCGTCGGGTAGCAGGTGGTTCATCACGTTCTCCTGTCGTGGTGGTGGCGAAATCGCCTACGAATCGAAACCGAGGCCCATCGCATCGAGGGTCTTCAGCAGAATATTGCGCTTGCCGTCGTTGTGGTCGGCCCGGTCGAGGGACCAGCGGGTCGCATTGATGCCGATGCTCGCGAGCGGCTCCGGCGGGAACGGCAGCGGAACCTCCTTCACCATCTGGAGCTCGGTACGCTCCGTGCTCCGGCCCTCGAGCCGGTCTACGATCACGTCTGCAGCGAAGTGGGTCGCACCGACTCCGAGGCCCGTGAAGCCGGCGACGTACTGCACGCGGCCGCCGTGCGCCTGGCCGTAGAAGGCGCAGAATCGGGTCGACGTGTCGATCACCCCTGCCCAGCGATGCGAGAACTCGAGCCCGGCGAGCTGCGGGAAGGTCGTGAAGAAGTGACTCGCCAGCTTGCGGTGGCTCTCCATGCGGTTCTCGTAGCTCGGCTTGATGCGACCGCCCGAGAAGTACACGGCGTCGTAGCCGCCCCACAGAATACGGTTGTCCTTCGTGAGCCGCGAGTAGTGGAATTGATTCGCCATATCGGCGAGCCCCTCTCGGCCGTTCCAACCGATCGAAGCCAGCTGCTCATCGCTCAACGGCTCGGTCATCAGCACATAGTCGTAGACGGGCACCGTGTGGAAGGAGTAGCGCTTCAGCAGCGACGGGAACACGTTCGTGCAGAGTGCTGCCCGCTCGGCCGTGACGGTGCCACGATCGGTCTCGAACTGCAGCGGCTCATCGGACTGCCCGCTGAGGCTGAGCACCCGCGTCTCCTCGTAGATCTCGACACCGAGCTCGTGCGCGTGGCGGGCGAGCTCGGCGGCGAGCTTCGCCGGATGCACGTTGGCATTCTCCTTGGGCGAGAACTCCCCCGCGAGGAAGGTGGGCGAGGCGATGCGCTGCTGCACCTGCGCGGCGTCGAGCGCTTCCACCTCGGGATCCGTACTCTCCCCGACCCACTCCACCTGATACGGCTCGTTCGCGACCGAGAGCTGCCCGGTGCGCTCGAAGTCGACATCGAGATCGTGCTCGGAGATGAACCGCTCGATCGCATCAAGATTCTCGTAGCCGAGACGCCGCAGCGTGTCGACCTCCTCTGGCCAGCGCGATTGCGCGTTCGGCTCGCCGTGCGTGATGCTCGCCTCGCAGAATCCGCCGTTCCGACCCGATGCGGCCCAGCCCACTCGCTTTGCCTCCAGCAGCAGGACTCGACGCTCGGGGCGCGCGGTCTTGAGCTTGATCGCGGTCCAGAGCCCCGCATAGCCGCCTCCGACCACCACGTCGTCTGCCTGACGCGCGCCGGGGAGCGCCGGGTAGCGCGCCGCGGACTGCCCGACGTCCTCGATCCAGTAGCAGCCGAGCTTGGTGCGCTCCAGTGACTGGTCGATGACCGCCTGAGCGGGCGGGTTCTGCTCGAAGATGGTGGGTTGCATGATTATCTCTGCCTCATTGCGTAATCGAAATAGTGGGTGAGCGCATCGTTGATGCGAGGATCGCCGAGCCTGCGTCGGCTATTGCTGCGGGGGCTTCATGATCGCGCCGACGGCAAGCCCGAAGGCGAGGCCCGCCGGCAGCCAGTACCAGAAGGTCGTGATGAAGCTGATGACGAGGCCGACGAGGAGGCCCATCACGATTCCCACGATGATCTGTTTCCGTCGCGCCTCCGGGCTGACCGAGGGCTTCTTGTCCTTGTCGTTCCGGATCATATGGTCGTGCCTTCCGCCTGCATCGTCTTCTGGATCTTCGAGGTGCCGCGCACCCGCACCGCGCCCGCAGCGGCGAGCAGGGGCTCGACCGCATCGAGCAGCGCGTCGCTGGCGCCGGGCATCAGCTCGGCCTCCCACTCCCGCCAGTGCTGCTCGCGCCCGCTCAGCTCGTTGACCGCATCGACGCGGTCATCCGCGAGCTCGACGACCGCGGCACCCGACGCGTCGAAAAGCATCGCCGTCATGCGATGCGTGCGCAGGGTCGCAATAGTCCCGAGCCGCGCGAACCCCTCCGCGCCCAAGTGCGGCTCCACCTCGTCGCGGAGTCCCCCGGGCATCTCGTCGGCCGGCGGCCACAGCAGCTCTCGCGCGCCGCGCTCGCCCTTCGCCTTCAGATGCCAGCCCTCGTCCTTGCCGCCCTCCCGGCGGCGCAGTGCCAGGCGGCGGCTCGCAAGCTCACCGTCGGGAGTGTCAAAGTAGGCCGCGCGCAGCTCGTGCGACTCGACCGCGCCGAGGCGCAGCCCGATGGCCGCGAAGGCCGCGGTGCTCGGCAGCACCGCCTCGTCGGTCACCTCGTACTTGCGCTCGATCTCGAAAGACTCGACCGCTCCGTTGTTGCTCATATGGACCAGCTTAGATCGGCGGCCTCCCCGATACACGGTGCAAGAGGAATGATCTTCCGGATTCACCGAACATGTCTCGCGTCGTCCGGCAAAAGCCGATACAAATGGGGGTGAGCCGTGGGCGCAACGGGCGCGCAAGGCCACGCCGAAGGGGTGTCATCGTGACCGATTCGAATCCGCTCTACTACACCGGACGCTTCATTCGAACCGATCTCGAGTGCGTCGACACGGCTGACGCGCCGGCCGATCCCGCGTCGGCTCCGGGGGCGATGCTCGTCGAGCGCGGGCGCATCGTCGCGATCGGCTCCGTCGAAGACGTGCCCGCCCCAGCCGGCGCGACTCGCATCGACCTCGGCGAGGGCTGGGCGATCCCCGGCCTGATCGAACCGCACGGCCACCCCTCTGAATCCGCGGCGCTTCTGGGAGAGGGCACGGTCGATATCCGACCGGTCACACTCGAGCGCGCCGATCAGGTGTGGGAGGCGATCAAGTCGGCGCTCGCCGCGAGCCCGCGGCCCGCCCGCGTGTTGGCGAATGGCTGGGATCCCCTGCTGCAACATGGGCTCCTCCCCCCGACGATCGCCGAGTTGGATTCGCTCGCGGGAGAGATCCCGCTCGTGATCGTGCACAATTCGCTGCACTCCGCCTACTTCAACTCGGCTGCCGCCCGAGAGGCAGGTATCGGCCGGGACACTCCTGACCCGGTCGGCGCCTCGTTTGCGCACGATTCCTCGGGCGAACTCACGGGACTCGCGCTCGAGGCCGGCGCAGTCATGCGGGTCGTCGGGCCAGCACTCGCCGCGGCCGAGGCCGAGATGCCGAAGCGGCTCGCCGACCACCTCCTTGCGCTGCGGCGCGAACGGGGCATCACGACGATCGCGGATCTCACGTGGACGCACGACCTCGACCGGCTCGCGACCGCGCTTGCCGACGCCGGCCGGCTTCCCGTCCGCCTCCGCGGCTACGAGATGTCGAGCCCCGGCGCCCGGGCTTCGGTACCGTTCGACAACGGGGACGCATGGTATCGCCAGGTGGGTATCAAGATCTGGTCCGACGGCTCTCCCTGGGTCGGCAACATCGCCACCTCGTTCCCCTACCTCGACACGGCGGCCACGCGAGCGCTCGGCTTCGAGCGGGGGCATATCGGTCACGCGAACTACAGCACTGACCAGCTCATCGAGATCGGCTCCCAGTACGCGGGCGAGGGCTGGCAGTTCGCCTGTCACGCGCACGGCGATGTCGCCATCGATAGCACGCTCGACGCCTATGCAGCGTTGATCGAGCGTTTTCAGCTCGAGGATCACCGCTTCCGCATCGAGCACTGCGGGCTCATGACCTCGGCGCAGTTCGAGCGCGCCTCGGCCATGGGCGCGACCGTGAGCCTCTTCATCGATCACATCACGTACTGGGGCGACGTGATCGTCGACGACCTCTTCGGCGAGCGCGGCCTCGCCTACGCGGATGCGGGAGCGGCATTTGCCGCCGGGCACCGGGCGACCTTTCACAATGATGGCACGGTGACCCCCTGCGAGCCGCTGCGCAATATGGCCGTGGCCGAGACGCGCACGTCACGCACTGGAAGGCATCTCGGCGGCGGCGCCGGCACCACGAGGCTCGATGCGCTCAGGGCGCACACGTCGAACGCCGCGTGGCAGTTGCGCAGCGAGCAGGAGATCGGGGCGCTCGCCCCCGGGCGTTGCGCGGACTTCACCGTGCTCGATACCGATCCTCGTTCGGCTTCGCCCGAGGATCTCGCCGGGGCCCGGGTACTCGCGACCGCGGTCGACGGTTCGCTCGATACGGGTTCCGCAGCCACGCGCTGAGCGATGGATCCCGCTGCGCGGGTCTCCGACTGCGTCGGTCGTGCGCCCATACACTGGCTGCATGGACGAAGACGGGACAGCCCATGCGGAGGCTCGCGCAGTGCATGCGTGCGACGTGACCGTCGCGCGTCTGCAGCGCGCCGGAGTCGAGCCCGAGGCTCTCGCCGAGTTCGAGCCCGAGGGCCGCAGGATGCTGGTGTTCCCCAGGCGGGCGAGGATGCGCCCGGTCGGCCAGGTGTGGCGTCTCGGTTCGCTGCTCCTGGATACGACGGGCGGGCTGTGGGCAGCGGGACGAGCCACGAGAGCGGCCGAGCGCGGACGGCTCGGCTATCAGTCGGTGTCCCGGGAAGAACGGCGAGATCTGGCCGCTGCCGCGTTGCGAGGCGGATATGCCGAGGGCGCAGCGGTGAACTTCGATGCGCGGCCGCTTCCGCTCGACGAAACCTCCCTCCGCGATCTCGCCTCCGGCGCTCCGATCGGCTGGGCGGACGGCGAGATCAGGGTGCGTTGGCGGGCGAATGCGCCGCTCGACGGCGCGCCGACGCTCGCGCAGTACCTCGGCGAACGGGCCGAACTCCTGGTCCGTCCCCCCTTTTCCGCTGCCTGAGCCGCGGCGCTCCGGAAGAGCGGATCGACGTCCGCGTCACTCGGCCTCGGACTCGGTCGCTGCCCCTTCCACCGCACCTGTGGCGGCCTCGCGCGGTTCTGAGCTCGCACCCGATTCGAGTGCCTCGCGCCCGCGCAGGCGCTTCCAGCGTCTGCGGTCCTCCCAGGAGTTCACTCCCCATTCGGCTCGCTTTCTGAGGTCGGGCCGTTGCACTCGGCGCAGCCACACGATCAGCAGGATGCCGACCGGAATCGCCAGGATCCCGACCACCCACATGACATCCCCGTAGAAGTACTCCGGCTCGGCGAAGAACCTCGGAGCGGTCGCGAACGCCTCGTACCAGGAGCGCGCAGAGGCGTTGTTCTTGCCGAAGATGATGAGCGCGGGAACGGCGAACGTCATCATCAGGATCACGGAGAGCATGCGAATTCCCGACTTCGCCGCCGCCTGATCCTCCTTCGTCGCCGTCACCATCATGTTGCTCTCGGCAGCTCCGAGCGGCTTGAACCAGGCAAGCACGGGGAGCACGACGAAGACGCTCAGCGCCAGCGCCGTCAGCATCGCGAAGATCATTCCTGCGAGGCCTCCGAGCACGATCGCCTGCTGCACGACACCGCCGTCCTCTCCGCCGAAGAAGTAGCGCCATCCGTCCGGCCGCCGTGTCTCGACGATCTGCTGCATGACGTCCGCCTGAGACACCGTGATCAGCACGGTGACCGCCGGAGGCCAGCACACCACGATCGGCACGACGATGGTGCGCACGAGGGACACCATGATGGCGACCTTGGCGTCTTCTTTCCAGAGCGGGCAGAGGATCGACCATGCCGTGGGGAGCACCGCGGTTCCCGTCAGCAGAAATGCCGTCAGCGCGCCTGTGTCGTTCGGGTCTGCGGCCGTGCGCATCACGCCCCAGACGGAGAGGGGGATCGTCGCGAGAACCAGCGCGAGGAATACGGGGTCGAGGAAGATCCGGCGCAGGAATGAGCCGAGAGTATCCGGGGAACCCCGCTCCGGCTCGCGCTTCTTCGTCTGCGGGCTCGTAGGAAGACGTGGACTCCTGCCCGGTTTCCGGTCCGAGGCTGCCGCGGAGTCCGTCGATTCATCGCTCACGCTCTCGACGCTAGCAGCCCCGCTGCCAGAGCGCAGCGGGGCATCATCGGGAGGTCTTCCCCGGGCGGGAGCGACGGGTCCGGGGTGATGCTCCGCCGCCCTGCCGGCGCTCCCAGCGCTCCTGGTCCGCGCGAGCGTTCACCCCGTGCTGCGCGCGCTTCTCGATGTCTGGCCGCTGCATTCGGCGAATCAGCAGTGCGAGTCCGATTCCGAGGGGAATCGCGGCGACTCCGAGCGCCCAGAGCAGGTCTCCGTAGAAGTATTCGGGTTCGCGGAACACTCTCGGGGCATTCGCGAAGGCCTCCCACCACGTGCTGGCGCGTGCTTGCCTCTTGCCGAAGACGATGAGTGCGGGCACCGCAAGCGCCATGATCAGCACGACCGCGATGAGGCGAATGCTCGACGTGGCGGCTGCGCGGTCCGCTTCGGTCTCGGTGAGCAGCATGTTGCTCTCGGCGGTGCCGATCGGCTTCAGCCACACGAGGATCGGCAGTACGACCACGATGCTGAGCACGAGTCCGAGGAGCATGGCGCAGATCATTCCCACGAGCGGCATGAGCACTGCGGACTGGAGCAGCGGAGATCCGTCCTGTTCGGCGAAGAATGTGCGCCAACCGTACTCGTTCTGCGTCGCCACGATGCGTCGCTGGATCGCGGGCACGTGCACGGTGATCGTCGCTGCGACGGCGGGCGGCACAGCGGCCGCTATGGGAACGAGGAGGGTGCGCGCAAGGGCGATGAGGAACGCTTCGCGCGCTTCCTCGCTCCAGAGCACGCGAACGACCGACCAGGCGGCCGGGATCGTTGGAGTCCCCCAGAGCAGGAACATCGTCAGGAGACTCCCGTCCTCTGGGTCGGCGGAGGTACGCAGCACGCCCCAAACCGCCAGTGCCGCGGTCAACCCGAGGAGTCCGATCAGCACCGGGTCTCGGAAGGTGCGCCTCAGCAGCTTCTGCCCTCCCGATTCGGTGACGGCGGCAGCGCCGGTCGAAGACGGGTCGGTGATCCTCGCCGAACCGGCCTGCCCGTTGTTGCGCTTCCTGCTCACCCTACCGACGGTAGCAGGGTGAGATCCGCGCTCGTGCCTGTGCGATCCTCCAGAACCGGGAGTAGGATCTGACCACCGTCCGCGCAAGCGCTGCGCGAGGGCGGATGGGCGAAAGGATCCGACATGTCCGCGGTTCGCGTGCACAACCTCGCGATTTCACTCGATGGCTTCGCCACGGGGATCGGTCAGAGCCTCGAGGCACCGTTCGGGCACGCAGACACTCGTTTGATGGAGTGGTTCTTCCCGACGGCGACGTTTCAGGGGATGAGCGGGGATCGAGAGCGGCAGACGGTTGACCCGTCCACTGCCGCCGATGACGCGTTTGCGGGACGCACCCTCGAAGGCATCGGTGTGGAGATCATGGGCGCCAACAAGTTCGGGCCGCCCGGATGGCAGGACGACCCCGACTGGCGCGGATGGTGGGGCGAGAATCCGCCGTTTCACACTCCGGTGATCGTGCTCACGCATCGCCCGAGGGAACCGCTGGTGTGCGACGGAGGTACGACGTTCCACTTCCTCGAAGCGTCGCCGACGGCGGCGCTCGCGAGCGCGCTCTCGCTCGCCGGGAACCTCGACGTTCGCCTCGGCGGGGGGCCGAGTGTCGTCCGCGAATTCCTCGCCGAGGGTCTCGTCGACATGCTGCATGTCGTACAGGTTCCCATCGTGCTCGGGCGCGGAGTGCGGCTCTGGGACGGCCTGGAGGGCCTCGAACGCGACTATTCGGTCGCCTCCGAGAGCACGCCGAGCGGAGTGACGCACTTCGTGTTCACACGTCAGCAGCACTCGTAGCCGGGCTCCCCACCCGGTGGCCGTTCTCGGCAGGGCGGCAGAGCGCATGGATCGCGCTGCACCTTCAGGACCCGCCCTGTCGTTTCTTCCACAGCGCCCATGCGACTACGGCGCCGCACACGGCGAAGATGATCCAGAACAGGATCGCAAGGTCTCCGTCGCTCATATGGCAACGCTATCAGGATGACGCCGGCCGATTCGGTCTCGGCCCTCGTGATCGCGGCGTTCGCGATCCGAGAGGGCGAAGCTTGGCGAGCGCAGACGGCCGTCCCGCGCCGCATCGACGATTGTCTTGCCGGGCGCGAGTGCGGTGACGGCGCAGCGGGTGGGAACGCAACTGCGACCGCATCAACTGTCGCAGTTGCGCACGTCGCGCGTTGAGTGCCCCAGATAGGAATCGAACCTACGACACCTTCTTTAGGAGAGAAGTGCTCTATCCACTGAGCTACTGAGGCGAACTATCAAAGCTTAGCGAAAAAAGGGCGCCGCCATTGGCGACGCCCTGTTCACGAATCTGACTAGCCGACCCGAACGACGTACTCGGGGTATGCGCTGTGGTTCTGGAGACCGGCGAGGACGGTGTTGTTTCCCCAGCCGCCGTGCACTGCCTGGCCACCGCCGACGTAGACCGCTGCGTGGGGGGCATTCGGCCAGATGAGCAGGTCGCCGGGAGCCAGTGCGCTCGCATCGAATGCGTAGACGGTTCCGAAGCGGGCGAAGCTGCCGACGCCGAGGTCGGGGCCGTTGCCGTGGTTGTTGCTCTCGACCAGGCCGATCGCTGCGAGCGAGTTCTGCACCAGATCGGTGCAGTCCTGCGCCCAGCCGAGCTGAGCGAGCGCACCGTTGACGATGCCCGGGGCACCGGCGCCCATCGGCAGTGCCGAGTAGCTCGACACGCCTGCTTCATCAGCGTTGGCGACTGCGGCGACCACGACGACCGGCTGCTCTTCAGCGGTCGGCAGCTGAGCCGGAACCGCGATCTCCGGGAGGGAGCTCGTCGTCAGCGCCTGAGCGTATGCCGTCTGAGCCTCCTCGGCGGTGCCGATGGAGCCGCTGGTGCTGGAAGCATAGGCGGGCAGAGCGAAGACGCCAACCAGTGCAGCACTGATGACTCCCGCACCGAGCATGCGAACCGATCGCTTGATGGAATGCGTGCGAGTCTGATTGTTCGGAGCGACAGCCTGATGGGTCACTACTTCAGCACCGGAAGCCTGGCCTTTGCCGGGGGTCTGAATCACGAGTAACTTGCCTAACGTCTTGCGAATAGTGCTGGTCAATCGGCGCGTGGCCGAAAAGCTTTGTCAAGCCTAACCGAAGATCACGAAATTGTCACACCTTGGTTACGGTCCGTCAGCAGGCTCCCTGAAATCGGCATGATTTCAACGAACTTTCAGTCGCAGATAGTTCGACATCAAGCAAAGTTTCAATACAAACTTGAAGGTTCTGGACCCGCCGGATCGCATCGTTTCAGTCGAAACCGATCGGCAGGATCACACCACGCCCTGCTCGATCATGGCCTGGGCGACCGTCACGAATCCGGCGGTGTTCGCGCCGAGCACGTAGTCACCCGGGCGACCGTACCGCTCCGACGCTTCGTAGGCCGCATCGTGCACATCGCGCATGATCGCCTGCAAGCGAGCCTCGCTGTGATCGAAGTCCCAGCGATCGCGAGCAGCGTTCTGGCTCATCTCCAGCGCGGAGGTCGCCACGCCTCCCGAGTTCGCGGCCTTGCCAGGAGCGAAGAGGATCCCCGATTGCTGGAGCAGGGTCACCGCCTCAGGGGTCGTCGGCATGTTCGCGCCCTCGGCGACCACGCGCACGCCGCCGTCGAGCAGCGCCCTCGCACCTCGCTCGTCCAGCTCGTTCTGCGTCGCGCAGGGGAACGCCAGCTCCGCCGGCACATCCCAGACCGATCCACCCGAGACGTAGTGCGCACCGGGCCTCCGCTCCGCATACTCGGAGACACGACCGCGTTCGACTTCCTTGATCTGCTTGAGCAGCTCGATGTCGACGCCTCGCTCGTCCACGATGTATCCCGAGGAATCCGAAGCGGTGACCGGGGTGCCGCCCAGCTGTGCGATCTTCTCCATCGCATAGATGGCCACGTTGCCCGACCCGGAGACCACCGCCCGGCACCCTTCGATGTCTTCGCCGGTCCGCTTCAGCATCTCCTGCGCGAAGAACACCGCGCCATAGCCGGTGGCCTCCGTGCGAACCTCCGCACCGCCCCAGCCCTTGCCCTTGCCCGTGAGCACTCCGGATTCGTGCCGCCCCGTCAGCCGCCGGTACTGCCCGAAGAGGTAGCCGATCTCGCGACCTCCCACACCGATGTCACCGGCGGGCACATCGGTCTGCTCGTCGATATAGCGGTAGAGCTCGGTCATGAAACTCTGACAGAAGCGCATGACCTCCTCGTCGCTCTTGCCGTGGGGATCGAAATCGCTCCCGCCCTTGCCTCCGCCGATGCGCTGCTTCGTGAGCGCATTCTTGAAGATCTGCTCGAATCCCAGAAACTTGATCACCGAGAGATTCACGCTCGAATGGAAACGCAGACCGCCCTTGAACGGCCCGAGCGCCGAATTGAACTGCACCCGGAAGCCCCGGTTGACCCGCACCCTGTTCTGATCGTCCAGCCAGGGCACCCGGAAGATGATCTGGCGTTCCGGCTCGATCAGCCGCTCGAGCACTCCGGCCTCGATGAACTCGGGGTGCTCCACGAACACGGGAACCAGTGTGTCGAGCACTTCGTGCATCGCCTGGAGAAACTCGGGCTCGTTGTAACTGCGCTTTTCTGCGATCTCAGCGACGTGTTGGATGTGGGCTTTCGGTGTCAGCTGCATTGCTGCGACTCCTTGTATGCGGTATCAACTCCATCAGTGGGACACCGCGGGGGCGCCCCATCGACATAGGTGCGAGTAAGAACGGAATGAGTGGGGTGCGAAGAAGCCGCAGGGACCCGTCGCGGTGACAGATCCTCGCTAGAGCGCTCGTGAGACGAACAGGTGCGCAGCGGTTTCCGCAGGCAGCTCGATCGGAATGGGGTCCGAGCTGTCCTCCGAGTCGACCGTGATGCACACGGTGCCATCGCGATAGACGAACTCGGCCATAGCTCCCGGGCGCAGTCCTGCTTGATCGAAGAGGCGCAACTGCTCGGGGTCGACCTGTGCCGGTTCTGCAAGGCGCCTGATGCGCGCGCGAACCTGCTCAGATCCATCGTCGAAAAGGGTGATGGCGCTGACCACACCCGTTTGGAACGGCGCGGTGGGTCGTGCGCCGAGTTCCTCGAGGCCAGGGATCGGGTTGCCGTACGGCGACTCGACCGGGTTTCCCAGCATGCTGAGCAGCTTTCGCTCAACCTGCTCGCTCATGACGTGCTCCCAGCGACAGGCTTCCTCGTGAACGTACTCCCATTCGAGTCCGATCACGTCCGCGAGCAGCCGCTCGGCGAGCCGGTGCTTGCGCATCACCCGGACGGCCTTCGTACGGCCCTCATCGGTGAGCTCAAGATGTCGATCATTGCTGACCACCACGAGTCCATCGCGCTCCATACGCGCGATGGTCTGAGACACTGTGGGCCCAGAGTGTCCGAGTCGTTCTGAAATACGCGCACGAAGGGGCACAATGCCCTCTTCTTCCAACTCAATGATGGTGCGCAGGTACATCTCTGTCGTATCGATGAGATCGGTCACTGACACCTCCGCAACATGGTTCTACTCACACAGCCTATTCCATCGGCGGCATCCGCTTTCCCGGACGCCCCCTAAAATAGAGCGTATGGCCGACATCACCATTCCTGCGTCCCTGCTCCCCTCAGATGGAAGGTTCGGCTGCGGCCCGTCGAAGGTGCGCACCGAACAGCTTGATTTCCTCGCCTCGCTGCAGCCTGGCGTGATCGGCACCTCGCATCGCCAGGCGCCGGTGAAGAATCTGGTCGGAAGCGTCCGCGAAGGCCTTGCCGAACTGTTCCGCGCGCCCGCGGGATATGAGATCCTCCTCGCCAACGGCGGAGCAACCACGTTCTGGGACTCCGCCGTGCACTCCCTCATCGAGCGCCGGAGTCAGCACCTCGCCTTCGGCGAGTTCGGCGCGAAGTTCGGCACTGCGGCGTCGCGCGCGCCCTGGCTGGAAGAACCGGACGTGCGCAAGGCAGAGCCGGGGTCGAGAAGCGAGGCTGTCGCGGTAGCGGGCGTCGACGTCTACGCATACCCGCAGAACGAGACGTCGACCGGCGTCATGGCCGACGTTCGTCGCGTGCACGGGGATAGCGGCGCGCTGACCGTCGTCGATGCGACAAGCGCCGCCGGCGGCCTCGAATTCGATGCCTCGGAGGCGGACGTCTATTACTTCTCGCCCCAGAAGAACTTCGCAAGCGACGGAGGCATCTGGTTCGCACTGGTCTCGCCCGCAGCGATCGAGCGCATCGAGCGCATCGCTGCGTCTGATCGCTACATCCCCGAGACGCTCAGCCTTTCGGGCGCGATCGCGAACTCGCGGCAGAACCAGACGCTGAACACCCCCGCCCTCGCGCCGCTCGCAATGATGGACGAGCAGATCCGCTGGATGAATGCGAATGGCGGCCTCTCCTGGGCGGCGGCGCGCACCGCAGAGAGCTCGGCCGTGCTGTACGACTGGGCGGAGAGCACCCCGGTGGCCACCCCGTTCGTCTCCGATCCATCACACCGCTCGAACGTCGTCGTCACCATCGACTTCGATGACTCGATCGATGCGGCAGCGCTTTCGAAGGCCCTGCGGGCAAACGGAATCGTCGACACCGAGCCCTACCGAAAGCTCGGCCGAAACCAGCTGCGCATCGCCACCTTCACCGCCATCGAGCCGGACGACGTGCGCGCACTCACCGCATCGATCGACTATGTGCTGGAGCACCTGGGCTGACGCTGCTCCCGCTCAGAGCGGACCGGCGCACCCCCGAGTGATCGGAGTGGCGCGCCGGTGCGCTCTCACCTGCTGAGAATGTCGGCCGTTCGTCTCAGGAGCAGCTCCGGCGAAAGCGCAGCCGCGGCCTACTCTTCCTCTTCGCTTTCAAAGTCGACCTCGTCGTCGCTGTGATCGTGCAGATCATGCTCGTCGATATCTGAGAACCCATCTTCGTCGGCGTCGTCGTCCTCGGAATCGTCGTCTGAGTCGTCGTCCGAGTCGTCTTCCTCGTCGATGTCTACGCCGTCGATCTCATCCTCGAAGTCGCTGAAATCGTTCTCGAGCACGTCGTCCTCGGGCTCGACGTCGTCCTCGTCGGAGAGTTCAGCGGCGGCCGCCTCGGCGGCGGCGGCCTCGTCCGCTACTTGCTTCGCCTGCGCCTCACGGTATTGCGCAAGCCTCACCGACCACGGCACCCACTCGGGCGCGATCACCGAACCCTCACCCGGCAGGAGTTCGACTTCGAGCACGTTCACCGGCGAGTCCTCGCCGACGCGAGCGAGCGTGGCCGCCCAGCGCCACCCCGGGTAGCCTGGCATCCGGCACTCGAAATACAGGGTCAGCACGTGGGACTCGTGCACCTCATAGCCTTCATCGACACCGATGGTCTGCGCATCGGTGATCTCGGTCAGCGCCTCTCGGGCGAGTTCGCGCGAGCCGAGCAGCACCTCATCTGGCTCAGGCGGATCCACCGGCTCGGTGGCTTCCCCATCGTCCGATGCCGCGGAGCCGTCTGATCCCGCCCCGCTCTCGACCACCACGAGATCCACTTCGACCGCAGCATCGTCCTTCGACTGAGCGGTCGTCGCACCGGCCTCGGGGTCGATCGTGTCGTCGGATTCCGCCGATGCCTCGACAACGGGCTCCGATTCGGAATCGATCGCCGCGTCCGGCGCCTGCTCAGACATCGAAGTCATCCGCAACGCGACGCAGCATGGTCGCGAGTTGGCGCGAAGCCTGGCGCTCCGGGTACTGACCATGCTTCAGCCGGCCTCCGACCGCGTCGAGCAGTTTCACGAGATCCTCGATGATGATCGCCATCTCGTCCGCGGACTTGCGGTCGCGCTTCGCTGCGCGCGGAGTCTCGAGCAGACGCACCGAGAGCGCCTGCGGGCCGCGTCGGCCGTCGGCGACACCGTACTCGAGGCGGGTGCCAGCGGTGACCTCGGCGTCCTCCGGCAGCACTGACGCGTGCAGGAATACCTGCTCGCCATCGTCTCCCTGGATGAAGCCGAACCCTTTTTCTTCGTCGTAGAACCTGACCTTGCCGGTGGGCATGCCGCGTTCCTTTCAGGCGCAACTGCGCCGCACACTCGTGGGGCATACGCCCCGTATCTACTCCCTTGAGTCTAGCCGGGAGTGCTGGCTTCGTCAGACGGAACCGTCAGGCGCCCACCAGCGCATCGGCCTCATGCTGCAGGGCCTGCCGCACCGCGGTGAGCGCAGGGTGCGCAACGCTGGAGATACGCGCGGCGGTGAACACCTCCCGGTGAGGCTTCCCGGGGAGCTCGACAAGGCGCAGGCGATGGGCTGCACCGATGTGCACAAACCCCGGCAGCAGGGCGACCGCATTGCCCGTCTCGATGAGTTTCACGTGCGCCTGAAGGTCGGCGGTCTCGTAGCGCACGTCAGGCTCGAACCCCGCGCTCCGGCACGCCTGCTCCGCCCAATGCCTCGACGCCGCACCCCGCGGCTCCATCACCCAGGGCAGCTCTGCGGCGGCGGCGAGGCTGTCCGCGGGATCGAAGGCAGCGTCTCCCGCACCCACGAGCGGGAGGGCGAGCCTGATGGGGTCGCTCGCGAGGTGCTCCCGGTCGAGACCGACGAAGTGCGCCGCCGCGTGCCCTGGATACTGCTCTGCGACGACGAGGTCGAAGCCCCGTGCCCAGGTGTCGTGCAGCGCAGTCTCCGGTTCGTGCTGCACCATCTCGACTCGCAGCCTCGGGTGGTCGGCTCGAAGCCGCTTGAGTGCAGCGGGGAGCATCGCGAGGAGTGCGGTTTGGAAGACCGACAGACGCACTGTGCCTGCGACCTCGGCATGACTGACGTGCAGCGCCGCCTCTGCCCGTTCGAGACCGGCGAGCAGGGCCTCGGTCTCCGAGACGAGCGTCACCCCGGCCGCGGTGAGTTCGAGGGTGCGCCCGACTTTGCGCAGGAGAGGCACGCCGGCCTCCCGCTCCAGCAGTGCGAGCTGCTGCGAGACCGCCGAGGGGCTGTAGTTGAGCGCCTCGGCGACTGCGGCGACGGTGCCACGAGCGCTCAGCTCCCAGAGCAGTCTGAGCCGTTTCATCTCGAGCATGTTCACCCTCGCAATCCATTCATTAATTCTTAATATTATTCCACGGAAAGAGTTTCTTTACTTCACACTTTTGTGCGGGCACACTTGGCATCATCAGCAGAGCGATTCGCGTGGTGCACCGCGACCAGAGCGGATCCTCGCATTCGTCACGAAAGGCCTGCCTTGACCGCCATCTCAGATCCCAACGTACGCCCCCAGCAGCTGGCTGACGACGCCATCGCGCTCGTGCGCCGGTGGCTTTCGGAGGCGGCCGAGATTCCCGCAGACGCCTCTGCCGCACGCCTTGCAGGAGTACTCAAGGACCCGAACGGCCTGGACTTCACGGTCGGCTTCGTCGACGGCGTCGTGCGCCCCGAAGACCTCGACGCCGCGGCGAGCAAGCTGAAGCAGCTCGTCCCGCTCACGCCGAAGTTCCTGCCCGCCCCCATGCGCGGAGCGATCGGACTCGGCGGCGCCTTCGCGAAGCCCCTGCCTGGAGTCGTCGTGCCCATCGCGCGCGCAGTGCTGCGCCAGATGGTGAGCCACCTGATCATCGACGCCACCGACGCCAAGCTCGGGCCGGCCATCGCCAAGATCAAGAAAGACGACGTCAGCCTCAACATCAATCTGCTCGGCGAGGCGATCCTCGGTCAGCACGAGGCGGAGCGTCGCCTCGCGGGCACCCACAAACTCCTCGCCCGCCCCGACGTCGACTACGTATCGATCAAGGTCTCCTCCACCGTCGCCCCGCACAACCACTGGGCGTTCGACGAAGCCGTCGAGCACATCGAACAGCAGCTGGTCCCACTCTTCGAACGGGCAAACGCTGCCTCGCCCAAGAAGTTCATCAACCTCGACATGGAGGAGTACAAGGATCTCGACCTCACCCTCGCGGTGTTCATGGGAATCCTCGATCGTCCCGAATTCAAGGATCTTGCAGCGGGTATCGTACTGCAGGCCTACCTGCCCGACGCCCTCGGCGCCATGATGCGCCTGCAGGAATGGGCAGCCGCACGCGTCGCCGACGGTGGCGCCCCGATCAAGGTGCGAGTCGTCAAGGGCGCGAACCTCCCCATGGAACTCGTCGACGCCGCGATCCACGGCTGGCCGGCAGCCACCTGGAGCACCAAGCAGGACAGCGACACCAGCTACAAGGCGGTGCTCGACTACGCGCTGCACCCTGACCGCGTGAAGCACGTGCGCATCGGCGTCGCCGGACACAACCTCTTCGACGTGGCGCTCGCCTGGCTGCTCGCGAAAGCGCGCGGTGCCGAAAACGGCATCGAGTTCGAGATGCTGCTCGGCATGGCGACCGGCCAGGCCGAGGCCGTCAAGCGCGAGGTCGGCAGCCTCCTCCTCTACGTTCCCGTCGTGCACCCGGAAGAGTTCGATGTCGCCATCGCCTACCTGATCCGTCGCTTGGAAGAAGGCGCGAGCCAGGAGAACTTCATGTCGGCCGTGTTCGAGCTCAACGACAGCCAGACGCTGTTCGAGCGCGAGAAGACGCGCTTCCTCGCCTCGCTCGACGACCTCGCTGCGATCACCGGTGACGGCTCGGTCGAGTCGTACTCGGTACCTGCACCGAACCGTGCGCAGGATCGCCGCGCCTACGACGCAGCAGGCGCCGACGCGCGCGTCGCGGCACTCGTGCAAGCGGGCCGCGCGGGCGAGTTCGACAACGCCCCCGACACCGATCCCGACCTTCCGGGTAATCGCATCTGGGGCCGCGACATCGCGAACCGCATGGTGGAGTCGACCTTGGGCGTCGACCTCGTCGCCGCAGCGCAGATCGCTGACGCGGATGCGCTCGAAACCGTGATCGCTCGCGGGATCGCAGCCGCGGACGGCTGGCAGGAGCTCGGCACCGACGAGCGAGCAAGGATCCTCTATCGCGCGGCAGAGAAGCTCGAAGAGAAGCGCGCCGAATTGCTCGAGGTCATGGGCTCCGAATGCGGCAAGACACTCGACCAGGGCGATCCCGAGGTCAGCGAGGCCATCGACTTCGCCAACTACTACGCCATGCTCGGTCAACTGCTGGATCAGGTGGACGGCGCGAAGCCGCAGCACCAGAAGCTCATCGCAGTCATCCCGCCGTGGAACTTCCCGACCGCGATCCCCGCTGGCGGCACGCTCGCCGGCCTCGCTTCGGGCGCCTCCGTCATCATCAAGCCCGCCTCCAACTCGGCACGCTCCGGAGCCATCATGGTCGAGGCGCTCTGGGAAGCCGGCGTGCCGCGCGATGTGCTCCAGCTCGTGCAGTTCGCCGACCGCGAGCTCGGCTCGAAGCTCGTCGCCGACCCTCGCGTCGATCGCCTGATCCTCACCGGAGCCTACGAGACGGCCGTCGCCTTCCGCGAGCTCCGCCGGGACCTGCCGATCCTCGCCGAGACCAGCGGAAAGAACGCGATCATCGTGACCCCGAACGCCGACCTCGACCTCGCCGCGAAGGACGTCGCGCTCTCCGCATTCGGCCATGCCGGACAGAAGTGCTCGGCCGCATCGCTGGTGATCCTCGTCGGCTCGGTCGCGACCTCGAAGCGCTTCCGCGGACAACTGATCGACGCAGTGGAATCGCTGCGGGTCGGCACCCCTGATCAGCTCGAGACCCAGATGGGCACCATCATCACGGCGCCCTCGGGCAAACTCCTCAGAGGCCTCACCACGCTCGGCCCTGGCGAGAAGTGGCTCGTCAAGCCGGCGCCGATCGAGAGCGACAACCCGCTCTCGCGCGACCGGAACGGCGACAGCAAGCTGTGGAGCCCCGGCGTGCGCGACGGCGTGCAGCGCGGCAGCGAGTACCACATGACCGAGTACTTCGGCCCGATCCTCGGCATCATGACCGCCAAGACCCTCGACGAGGCGATCGACATGGTCAACGAGATCGACTACGGACTCACCAGCGGCCTGCACTCACTCGACCGAGGCGAGATCGAGCTGTGGTTGCGTCGCGTCGAGGCGGGCAACGCCTACATCAATCGCGGCATCACCGGGGCGATCGTCCGCCGCCAGTCGTTCGGCGGCTGGAAGAAGTCCGCAATCGGCGCGGGCACCAAGGCTGGAGGACCCAACTACCTGCACGGCCTCGTCGACTGGCAGGACGCACCCGTCACCACTCCGCTCCGCGCGCCCCGCCCTGCGGCCGCTCCGCTGCTCACGGCAGCGCAGCAGGCCGGAGTCGCGGGCGACGAGCTCGAATGGCTGCGAGCAGCACTCGGTTCGGACGCAGCAGCATGGGACGACGAGTTCGGTATCGCTCGAGACGCCTCGCAGCTCGGCATCGAACGCAACATCTTGCGGTATCTGCCGGTGCCGGTGACGATCCGGGCGACCGAGGACGCCACCCCCGCACAGGTCGTGCGCGAGGTGGCCGCCGCGGTGGCCGCCGGTTCGCTCTCCGAACTGAGCACCCCCGTCGCACTCCCCGCGCAGATCGCCCGCGCGCTCGGCGTGGCAGGCATCGCAGTGCACTTCGAAGACGATGCGGCGTGGAAGACCAAGGTCGCCGCGCTCGCGGCACGGCACGGTGCGCATGCCGGAGCCCGGGTGCGCATCGTCGCCGGCGCCTCCCGCGCCGCCGCCGTCGAGGCCGTCTTCGAGGCCGCCTCGGGCAAGCCCGATGTCGCCGTCTACGGCGGCGAGGTCGTCTCGTCGGGTCGAGTCGCGATGCTGCCCTACCTGCACGAGCAGGCCGTCTCGATCACCGCGCACCGCTTCGGAACGCCGAACAAGCTGAGCGAGGGCCTGATCTAGGCGGCGGGACCGAGATTCCCATGCGTCGCAGGACCCCGGCACCTTCCCCGGGGTCCTGCGACGTCTACGCTAGAGCAGAAGAGATTCGAGGAGGCACAACGATGTCCGCCACTCCCCCCACCAGACGCCTCGAAGTCGAGGACTGCATCATCGTCGAGCCTTCGAAGATGAAGCTCGCGCTCCGCGGAGCGTTCGTAGGCAACTTCATGGAGTGGTACGACTTCGGCATCTACGGCTATCTCGCCGTCACCATGACGAAGGTGTTCACCTCGGGGATGCCCGATTCCCTCGGGCTCACGGTGACGCTGCTCGGCTTCGCCGTCTCGTTCCTGGTTCGCCCCTTCGGCGGGATGATCCTCGGTCCCATCGGCGACCGCATCGGCCGCCAGAAGGTGCTCTACTTCACGATGGCGATCATGGCGATCGCCACCGCACTGATCGGCCTGCTCCCCTCCGCCGAGCAAGCAGGCGGGTTCTGGGTGATCATCCCGCTGTACCTGCTCAAGATGATGCAGGGATTCTCGACCGGTGGCGAGTTCGCCGGCGCCACGACCTATGTGAGCGAGTTCTCGCCGGACAAGGATCGCGGCTACTGGGCATCGAAGCTGAACGTCGGCTCGTACCTCGGGTTCGCGGCTGGGGCGAGCGTGGTCGCCGCCACGACGCTCATCACGGAGAACCTGATGGGGATCGATCAGGCGATGGTCGCGTGGGGGTGGCGCATTCCGTTCCTCCTCGCGATCCCGCTCGGCGCGATCGCGATCTACTTCCGCATGCGCATCCCCGAGCCCCCCGGCTTCGAGGAGACGAAAGAGCTTCAGCTCTCCCGCCAACCCACCGACCCCCACGATCTGCAGTACCGGCACAGCCTGACGAGCCTCATCAGGGTCTACTGGAAGCAGATCCTGATCGGCATCTCCATCGTCGCCGCAGAAGGGACCGCGGGGTATGCGCTGACCAGCTACATGCCCACCTATCTGGAGAAGGAGTTGCAGGTCTCGAACCTGAACGCGGCGATCGCGACCGTGCCGGTGCTCGTCGTCATGGCGCTGCTGCTGCCGACGATCGGGCGCTGGTCCGACCGGATCGGTCGACGCAAGGTGTATTTCCTGGCCACCGGTTCTTCGATCCTGTTGATGCTGCCCGCGTTCGCGATTCTGCAGGCCGCACCGAGTGCGGGGATGTGGGTCGTGTTCGTCGCCCTGGGCATCGTCGCGATTCCCGTGGCATTCTTCGTCTCGATGACGGCCTCGGCCCTGCCCGCGCTGTTCCCCACTGCGGCGCGCTTCAGCGGCATGGGTATCACGTACAACCTCGCGGCCTCGCTGTTCGCGGGCACGACTCCGCTCATCGCCGACCTGCTCGTGAACGCGACACACGGTTCCGCGATCAGCCCGTTCATGCCTGCGCTCTGGATCATGACGTTCTCGGTGATCGCGATCTTCGCGGTCTTGCTGATGAAGGAGACCGGTGCACGCCCGCTTCTCGGATCGGTTCCGACGGTGTCGAGTATCGAAGAGGCGGAGGCGCTCGTGGAGACTCAGGACGACAACCCGAACCTCGATACGAGCACGATGCCCCTGGACCTGATCCATTCGCACGCTGCTTCGACTCGGTAGGCGGTCCTTGGACGGCAGGTGTCGAAGCGGTCCCGAGCCGCCCGGGTCTGCCTCGGAGAGGTTCTCGGGTTCTCGGGTTCTTGGCCGCCCCATCGCCTGCGCGCCTGCGCAGCAGCAACTGCGCCGGTTGGCGCCGGTGGCCGCTCGGCAGCCGCCCTGGTTCCCCGGATGCCCCACAGCCGCTCGCGCAGGCGGGTGTCGGCTCGAAAACCACTCGCACACGCAATACAATGTCACATACCAATCTGATCCATGATCGGATTCGAAGCAATCGGAGGACACAGATGACCAACAACACGGCGCAGCGCTGGGTCTCGACCACGGACTACCACACTGCAGGCGAGCCCTTCCGCATCGTGCACGAAGGCTCCCCCGTGCCCGGCGGAGACACGGTCGGCGCCAGGCGCCTCGGCGCGATCGCCGACGAAGCCGGCGCCGATACCATGCGGGCCCTGCTGTGCAACGAACCGCGCGGGCACGCGGACATGTACGGCGGCTTCATCACCCCGGCCGATGTGGTGCCAACGGGCATCGACCCCGCTCACTTCGGCGTGCTCTTCTGGCACAAGGACGGCTTCTCCACCGCGTGCGGACACGGGACGATCGCACTCGGCGTCTGGGCGACCGATACCGGCCTTGTCGACTCGGATCCCAACGGCGTCACCGAGGTGCGCGTCGACGTGCCCTCGGGTCGAGTCGCGGCCCTCGTCGAACGGCACGAAGGGGCGCTCGTGCGCGCCACCTTCCGCAATGTGCCGTCGCATGTGATCGCGCGCGGCGTGCCCGTGCGCACCGCTCGCGGCGAAGTGCTCGCCGACCTCAGCTTCAGCGGCGCGATCTACGCGTCGGTGCGCGCAAGCGATCTCGGACTCACCGTCGAGCCCGCGCAGTACAACGAGCTGATCGCCCTCGGTCGCGAGATCAAATGGGCGCTCAACGACTCCCCCGAGGCGCAGTTCGCCGACGACCCGAGGCTCTCGGGCGTGTATGGAACCATCCTCTTCGACGATCTCGGCACGCACGAGAACGGGCCCAGGCAGCGCAACATCACGGTCTTCGCAGATGGCGAAGTCGACCGGAGCCCCTGCGGCTCGGGCACCGGCGCACGCGTCGCGCTCCTGGCCGACGACGGAACCCTCGGTGCGGAGCAGACCCTCGAACACCGTTCCATCGTCGATACGGTGTTCGAGGCGCGCTGGCTGCCGGGCGAGCCTCGCGCCGACGGGACCTCGACCATCGTCCCCGAGGTCTCCGGCACGGCGCACCGCACCGGCGAGCACCGCTTCACGCTCGACCCGCTCGACTCGGTGGGCACCGGCTTCACGCTGCGCTAGCGCTCCTGCCCGCAAGACCGCGCGTGGGTGGACGCAGCATCACCGCACCCACCCACGCGATCCGAGTCCCGCGTCAGCGAGCCGCCCGCTCGATGGCATCGACCCCAGCCGCGTCTGACGCGCCGACCACGGCGTGGTCTCCGTCGGACAGGGCATCGGCCGCAGCGTTCGGGTCTTCTGCCTCTGCCCGCGGGGAGGCGGCAGAATCGTGCGCACCCTCACTGCCGCCATCGGCATCGGTGTTGTCGAACGCGACGCCCCTGCGGGGCGCGTTGTAGAGGTCGAGATCGAGGATCCCCTCCCGCTTCGCGACGATCGCCGGCACGAGCGCCTGGCCCGCGACGTTCAACGCGGTGCGGCCCATATCGATGATCGGATCGATCGCGAGCAGCAGGCCGACGCCCTCGAGCGGGAGGCCGAGCGTCGAGAGGGTGAGCGTCAGCATCACGGTCGCCCCGGTCGTGCCGGCGGTCGCCGCAGAACCGACGACCGACACCACGACGATCAGCAGGTACTGGACGATGGTGAGCTCGATCCCGAAGAACTGCGCGACGAAGATCGCGGCGAGCGCCGGGTACACCGCGGCGCAGCCGTCCATCTTCGTGGTCGCGCCGAGTGGCACCGCGAACGAGGCGTACCCTCGAGGCACTCCCAGGTTGCGCTCGGTGACGCGCTGGGTGAGCGGCAGGGTGCCGATCGACGAGCGGCTCACGAATCCGAGCTGGACCGCGGGCCACACTCCCGAGAAGTACTGCCGGACCGACAGGCCGTGCGCCTTGACGAGCACCGGGTAGACCACGAACAGCACGATCGCGAGGCCGAGGTAGAGGACGGCGACGAACGAGGTGAGCGAGCCCATCTTGTCCCAGCCGTATTCGACGACGGCGTTGCCGATCAGACCGAGTGTGCCGATCGGCGCGATGCGGATGATCCACCACAGCACTTTCTGGATGATGGCGAGCGCCGATTCGGTGAGCGCGATGAAGGGCTCTGCCTGCTTCCCGATCTTGAGGGCGGCGATGCCGACCGCCGCCGACACGACGATGACCTGCAGCACATTGAAGCTTGCGCTCGCGGTCACACCGCCCGCATCGTTGAGCGAGGCGTTGACTCCGAGCCCGAGGAAGTTCTGGGGCACGATTCCGATGAGGAAGTTCCACCAGGTGCCGACGGTATAGGGATCGGACGGGGTGAGGTCGGAACCCGCGGCCGCGGTACCTGGGCGCAGGGTCACGCCGAGCAGAATCCCGACGGAGACCGCGATGAACGCGGTGATCGCGAACCAGATCAGGGTCTGCCCCGCGAGGCGCGCGGCGTTCTGCACTTTGCGCAGTCCGACGATGCTCGAAACGATCGCGGTGAAGATCAGGGGCACCACCGCTGCGCGCAGCAGGGCGACGTAGCTGGAGCCGAGCACCTTCAGCGTCGCGTGCAGGCCGTTGGGGTTGCCCTCGGCATCGGGGCCGAGATTCAGGGCGATGGCGCCCAGCGCGAGGCCGAGCACCAGAGCGGCGAGGATCTGCCAGCCGAACGAGGTCATCCAGCGGGGCAGCCGACGCTCCTTCTTCAGGGTTGCCGTGGTTGCGGACACGTCGTGTTCCTTTCGGAGAGAGTGGGAAGCGGGTGGCCGCGCACGTCTCCGATGATTCAGTGCGCGAGGCCTCACCGGAGGCCGCTGCGCAACCGAACAGAGCACAGCCTAGCAAAGTATTCGCGCTTGTTATGCTTGCGATTACTTTTTGTGGCATTCAGGGTGCCCGGACCTGCCGTCACGACTGGGCGGCAGCATCTGTCGCGGATGTGTCGCGGACCATCACCGCCTGCACATCCGTGACACCTGCTCCGCCCGACACCAAGAGGGCACCCGCTAGGCGACGACGCACCCGGCCTGCACGACGGCTGCCCTCGCGGCCGGATCCCAGAGCGCAGATGGCTCCGCGGTCGGGTCGGCCGACAGCACCACCGCGTCCCCGAAGGCCCCCGCACCGAGATGTCCGAGGCGAGCATCGCCGATCAGAAGCGCGTTCACCTCGGTCATCGATCGCAGCGTCTCGACGACGCCACTCGCTTCGACCTGCAACTGCACGCCTCGGAGCTGATCATCCTCGAGATCGCCCATGAGGTCGCTGCCGAAGCCGACCGAGACCCCTGCGGCGAGCGCGAGCTGAATCGCTTCCTGCCCCTTCGAGAGCACCTCCGCGTTCTTCGCGAGCGAGACCCCATTCAGCCCGATGTCGGCGCCGCGACGATCCATCGCATCATAGGCGGCAAGCGTCGGCACCAGGAATGCGCGCGCCTCGGACATCGCCGCAGCCGTGGCGGAGTCGATCAGGTTGCCGTGCTCGATCGAGCGCACCCCGTTCTCGATCGAATGAATCACCGCTTCCGACGAATAGGCATGCGCCGCGACGTAGCTGCCCCGACGCGCAGCCTCCTCGGCGATCGCACGAAGCTCCTCGGGAGAGTACTGCGGCACTCGGATCGGGTCGGTCAATGAGAACACGCCCCCAGAGGTCATCACCTTGATCGCATGCGCACCGGTGCGCAGCCGTTCCCGAACCGCGATGCGCAGCGCGTCGACTCCGTCGACCACCTCGCACATGTGCCCGTGCCCGAAGCACACGTCGACATGTGCGGAACGAGGATCTCCGTGCCCGCCGGTCTGGCTCAGTGCCGGCCCCGTGAAGTGGTACCGAGGTGAGTCGAACAGGCCCGCCTCGATGGCCCGGCTCAGGCCGATGTCGCCGCCCGCGACGTCCCGCACCGTCGTGAAGCCGCGCCGGAGGGCTCGCCCCAGACGCCGAGTCCCGTTGATCGCGGCGTAGCTGAGCGGCCCCCGTTCGTTTTCGAACCCGTCCATGCTCGTCGCATACGCATGGAAATGGGCGTCAATGAGACCCGGGATCACATATTGCCCGCCGGCGTCGAACTTCGGCACGTCCCCGCTGATGGAGTCGACCACGGCACCGTTCTCGATGAGCACGTCGCGCTCCTCGAATACCCGCTCGGTGCCGTTCCACACCCGAGCCCCTGAGATCCGCAGCGATCCTGACATGATTCTTCTCCCTCGTTCACTCGCGACTGTGCACAGAACAAAGCGCACACGCAATCCGCAAAAGCCGTGTTCTCTTTGTACATCACCCATGCTACGCTGTGCAATGTCACACTTTATCGTTGACGATCCTGTCTTCCGACAGACCGAACACCTCGCTGCCGAGAAGACAGCACAGCCCGAAAGGATCCCCCAATGACTGAGAAGAAGCCCTGGCACGGCGTCATCGTCGCCACCGCCCTCCCCTTCAATGACGACCTCTCGGTCGACTACGATTCGTTCGCCGAGCACGTCGCCTGGCTCGCAGCCAACGGCTGCGACGGCGTCGCTCCCAACGGCTCGCTCGGCGAGTACCAGAACCTCAGCGACGTCGAGCGCGCTCGCGTCATCGAGGTCGCATGCGAGGCGGCTCCCGAAGGCTTCAACGTCATGGCAGGCGTCGGCGCCTACGGCGCGCTCCAGTCGGCACACTGGGCCGAGCAGGCCGCACGGGCCGGCGCTACCAGCGTGATGTTGCTGCCCCCGAACATTCACCGCTCGAACCACGAACAGGTCAAGCACCACTACGCCACCGTCGCCTCAGTCGGTCTCCCGGTCGTCGGCTACAACAACCCGATCGACACGAAGGTCGACCTGGTGCCCGAGCTGATCGCCGACATCTTCAACGCCGGCAACATGGTCGGTGTCAAGGAGTTCTCGGGCGATCCTCGCCGCATCTACGAGATCAAGGAGCTCGTGCCCGACATCGACATCCTGATCGGCA
>JBEBSS010000040.1:0-26217 GCA_040394175.1 Leucobacter soli
GGCGGCCCACCGGCCGCCGGGAGCCAACCCGGTTCCGTCAGGAAGCGCAGCAGGCGGCCGACCACGCACACTGCAACGCACCGCGTTGCCGCTGGTCACGCCGCGGCGGCCCACCGGCCGCCGGGAGCCAACCCGGTTCCGTCAGGAAGCGCAGCAGGCTCCTCCGCAGCACCCTCCCGCTGCTTGCTCGTCGCCGAGGAGGTTGAGTATCTCCGCGCTTTCAGCGGAGGCTGCGGCGGCGATCCCGGCGTCGTCGTTCAGTTCGGGCTTGGTGGTGGTCTGTTCGCTCATGATCGCTCCTGTGACGTTTCGTTTACTGGTATTCGGGTGCGGAGTCGTCTTCGCGCAGGGTCAGTACCTGTTCGAGTACGTTCGCGAAGATCTCGGGTGATTGTGCGCCGGACACGGCGTACTTTTCTTCGAAGAGGAAGTATGGGACTCCGGTCACTCCGAGCATTCGGGCTCGGGTGATGTCCTGTTCGACGGCGTTCTCGTATGTGTCGTCGTCGAAGGCATCTCGCACTTCGTCCGCGTCGAGTCCGATTTCTTCGCCGAGTTCGGCGAGGGTCTCTACGTCGGAGACTCGGCGGCCTTCGGAGAAGTAGGCGCGGAAGAGGCGATCCTGCATTTCAGACTGCAGTCCCTGCGATTTGGCGAGGTGCAGCACGCGGTGCGCTCGGCTGGTGTTGGCATGCTGCAGCGCGTCGAAGTCGAATTCGAGCCCTTCGAGGGCCGCCATCTGCGTCATTTGCTCCAGCATGTCTTCGACGCGTTCCCGAGGCATTCCTTTGTGCGTGGTCAGGAAGTCGATTTCGCTGCCTTCGTAGTTGTCGGGGGTGTCTGGCGCGAGTTCATAGCTGTGGCTTTCCACCTCGATCTCGATGTCGGGGTGCTGCTGGGCGAAGGTTGCGATGCCCGCTTCGAAACGGTGTTTGCCGATGTAGCACCACGGGCAGGCGATGTCGCTCCAGATGTCAACGCGAAGGGTGTCGTTCATAGTGGCTACAGCGTATCCCGCCTCGGAGATATTCCCTGAGAACGGAAGATGTGGCAGAGTGAGTCTGAAATATCAGACACAGGGATGAGACAAGAGATGATTCGCGACGCTCGATGGCCGAAACCGCTGCATCTGATGTTGGCCATCGTGTCGGTGGGGCTCGGCCTGGCCCTCATCCTGGTCCCGCTCTCGGTGCAGCAGATCGCCGTTCTCGTGGGCATCGGCATTGCCATCGCCGGTCTCTCGCTGGTGCTGCTGGGTTTCGGTACGGGTGTCGAGGTCGAGGATCGCGGAGCTGGCGGCCGTCCCGCCGGTTCCCGCGCTGCCGCGTGGATCGGGCGCCTCTCGGGCATCGCGCTGATCGTGGTGGGCGCAGTCATGGCGTTGTGGCCCGATTCGGGAGCGCCCTGGCTTGCGGCGGCGGTCGCACTGGCACTGGTCCTGCACGGGGTGGTCTCGGTGCTCTCCGCGATTCGCGGGAGTGCTGACCGACGCGTATCGGGCATCCTCATCGCGCTTGCGGGCATCGCTCTCGGCGTGCTCTCGTTCTCGTGGCCGGTACTCACGCTCGCCATATTCCGCCTGGGCGTGGGTGCCTGGCTGGTGTTCAACGGACTTCGCGCGCTGTTCGAGTTCTGGCGCAGCCGTTCGGCTCGCGCCGAGAAGCGGCGTGCCCGGGGTGAGCGTGCCGGGGGGTCGAGGATCGGCCGGTGGTCGCGCACGATCGCGTCGGCGCTGGCGCTCGTGCTCGCTGTCGGCGCGGCGTACGGGAGCGCTCAGCTGCTGGGCGGCACTCCCCTTCCCGTTCCGGACGAGTTCTACTCCGCGCCGCAGGATCTGCCGGCGCAGCGCGGCCAGCTCATCCGCACCGAGCCGCTCAAGGTGGGGGTGCCGTCAGGCGCTCAGGCGTGGAAGATGCTGTACACGACCACTCATCCGGACGGCAGTCCCGCGGTCGCAAGCGGCACGATCCTCGCTCCCGCGAGCCGCGATGGTTCCGAGTTGCCCCTGTTGACGGTCTCTCATGGGACCACCGGCGTGGTCGACGGTTGCGCGCCTTCGCTCGGTGCGACACCGTTCGCCGACGGAGCGGGTACTGCGATGCAGGAGATGGTGACCGAGCACGGCTGGGTCGCGGTGACCTCGGACTATGTGGGCATGGGTACGGAGGGCACGGCGGCTTATCTGGTGGGCGACGCGGAAGCGCGGAATGTGCTGGACGCGTCACTTGCCGCGCGCCAGTTCGACGAGCTGTCGATCACCACTGACACGGTGGTCTGGGGCCACTCGCAGGGCGGCCAGGGGGCGCTGTGGACCGCGCAGATCGCCGAGGACTATGCGCCAGAACTCTCCGTGCTCGGTGTCGCCGCGTTCGCTCCGGCCGCGGACCTCTTCGGCCTCGCCGATGCTGACAAGAAGACCGCGCCCGGCAAGACGGTTTCGGCGTACATCGCGAAGACGTGGAACTCGGTGTATCCGGAGCTCGCGCTCGAGCAGCATCTCACTCCGGGTTCGGTCGGCCCGGTCGAACGCATCTCGCAGCTCTGCTTCAACGGAAGCGACGCGCTCTCCGCGATCCTTCGCGGCACCCAGGTGCCCAACCAGGTGTTTCCGGACAGCATGCTGGAGGGCGACTTTGGCAAGCTGCTGAAACAGCAGACGCCGGTTGGTCCGTTCCCGGCTCCGGCGCTGGTCGCCCAGGGCCTGGCGGATCCTCTGGTTCTGCCAAAACTGCAGCAGCAGTGGGTGGATGCACGTTGCGACGCGGGCGTACCGATCGACTACCGCACCTTTGTCGGGCTGAGCCACGTGAGTTTGGTGGCGGCTGATTCACCGCTGACCCCGCAGATCGTGCAGTGGACCCTCGATCGCTGGAACGGCGAGCCGGCGCCCACCAAGTGCACTTCGAAGGAGTACCCGCAGGAGTCAGCCGGCTGAGTCGTTCCGGGCGCCTTCGGCCGTTCCGACCTCGCGGCGCACCACCTCGCGCAGCGCACCGGCGAATACCTCGGCGCTCTGCGCGCCTGAGATGCGGTATTTGGCGTTGACGAGCGCGAACGGCACGCCCGTTGCCCCGAGCATCTGCCCGCGCGCGTGGTCGGCGGACACCGCTTCGTCCCAGCGGGATCCGGAACCTCCCTCGGCCGCATCCAACGCCTCGGCGTAGTCGATGCCGACTTCTTCCGCGAGCCGCGCGAGCATCTGAGTATCGGCGAGGTCTCGACACTCGGAGAAGTAGGCGAGGAAGAGCCGTTCGAGCAGTTCCTCGCCGCGCCCCTGGTGCTGTCCCAGTTGAAAGACCCGGTGCGCGCGCCGAGTATTGACGAGTTGCAGCTCGTCGAACCGCAACTCGACCCCCTCCGATGCGGCGAGCTTCTGCAACTCGGGAAGCAGCCGTTGCGACTGCGGCAACGGAGCACCTTCGTATCGTTGCAGATATTCGGCTTCGGTACCGCCGAACCGCTCGGCGATGCCCGGTGCGAGTTCAAAACTGTGGTGGGCAACGGTGACTGGGAGACGGGGGTAGTCCCTCGCGAAGTCCTCGACCGCCAGTTCGAGTCTGCGTTTGCCGAGATAGCACCATGGGCATCTCACATCGAACCAGACGTCCACGAGGATCGCCGGACCCAGGGGGGAAGCCACGCCGCTCATACGCGATACAACGCGCGAGCCGTGCGTCTCATTCCCGTTCAGTCCGCGAGCGATCTGGCGATGGCGAGGAACTGACCGATGTCGAGCTGTTCAGCGCGGAGCGTGGCATCGATGCCTGCCGCTTCGAGCACGCGGCTCGCGCCTTCGGCACTCGTCGGTATCCCGAGGATGCCCTGCAGCGACTGCCGGAGCATCTTGCGACGCCCGGCGAACGCGGCGTTCACCAGCGCGAAGGTCGCGACGCGCTCGGCCTCGGTTCCCAGCGCTGCATCGGCTCGGGCGAACGACACGAGGATCGAGTCCACACCGGGAACCGGCCAGAAGATCCGTCGGCTGACCGTGCCTGCGATACGCCAGTCGCCGTACCAGGCGGCCTTCGCACTGGGCGATCCGTATTCCTTCGAACCGGGGCCGGCTGCGATGCGGTGACCGACTTCTGCCTGCACCATGACGAGGCCTGCGCGCAGCCCGGGCAGCAGTTCGAGCAAGTGCATGAGGATCGGCACCGACACGTTGTATGGCAGATTGGCGACGAGCACTTCGGGCATCAGCCAGGTGTCGGGGTCGATCAGCTGCCCGAGCCGTATGTCGAGCGCATCTGAGCGCACTACTCGCAATCGGCCTTCGGCGGCTGCTTCCGGCTGCATCGCCTGGAACGTGTGCGGAAGCTCGGCGGCGAGTCGATGGTCGATCTCGACGGCGGTCACCTGCGCACCCGCTTCGGTCAGGCCAAGGGTCAGCGAGCCGAGCCCGGGGCCGACCTCGACGACACGATCGCCCGCCTGCACGCCAGCCAGCCGGACGATCTTGCGCACCGTGTTCGGGTCGATGACGAAGTTCTGCCCGAGCTTCTTCGTCGGTGTGATGTCGAGTCGCTCGGCGAGCTCTCGCACTTCGAGCGGGCCGAGGAGCTTCGGACGAGGCGTCGCGTCGTGCGCCGAAGCCGCTGTTCCGGCGTCTCCTTCGTCCGGGGGCCCGCCCTGCGCCTGCTGTCCGTCAGACATCGGCGTCCATCTCCCAGGTTCCGTAGACGCGCTCGGTGTTGACGGTCAGGCGTGCGCACAGCTCATCAACCGGTGCACCGAGCGACTCCGCCATGCGGCGCACCGTGTGCGGCATGAGGTATGGAGCGTTCGGGCGGCCGCGGAATGGCTCGGGCGTGAGGAACGGCGCATCCGTCTCGATGAGCACGAGCTCCGGCTTCGCCACGGCGAGGGCCTCTCGCAGCCCCTGCGCATTCTTGAACGTCGATGTGCCCGAGAACGACATGTACCAGCCCTGATCATTGCAGATGCGCGCGAGATCGGCATCTCCAGAGAAGCAGTGGAAGACGGTTCGCTCGGGGGCGCCGATGCGCTTCAGGGTCGATACGACCGCGTCATGCGCGTCGCGGTCGTGAATCTGCAGGGCGAGACCGTTGCCTTTGGCGATATCGATGTGGGCCTCGAACGACTCGATCTGCGCGTCGCGGCCGTCCTCACCGGTCCGGAAGAAGTCGAGGCCCGTCTCCCCGACGGCACGCACTCGCGGCTGAGCCGCGAGCCGCGAGATCTCCGAAAGGTGCGCGCTCAGCAGACCCTGTGCGAACAGCTTCGGGGCTTCGTTCGGGTGCAGCGCGACGGCTGCCAGCACGCGGGGATCGCTGGCGGCCATCTGAGCACTCCACCGGCTCGTCTCCAAGTCGGTGCCGACCTGGACCACACCGGCGACGCCGACGGTTTCGGCTCGATCGAGCGAGTCGAGCGGGTCGAGCACTTCGATGCCGTCTTCGAACTCGAGGTGCGTGTGGTTGTCATAGATCGGAATGGGCAGCGGATCGGGCAGCGGCGGGCGCGTCAGATCACGATCGCCGGTGGCCCGCTTCCGCAGCCCGCCCGACGGGACGGCATCGGCAGACATCTACTCGCCTGCCCCCGTGCGCTGCGCCGACCCGGCCGGCGCAGCCGATGCGTGTGCGTCATTCGCAACTGCGTCTGCCTCGATGCGCGGGAACAGCACGGCGAGCGGCTGCTGCGGGGTACCTGCCGGCAGGCGGTTCCAGTCCCCCGCCGAGCGCAACGGCTGCTCCGTGAGCGCCCCGAGAGCCTCCTCCGCGCCAAGTGCGGCCCAGAGCTTCGCGGTCGCAAGAGGAATGACGGGGTGCAGCAGCTCGGCAAGCGCACGCAGTCCTTCCGTGGCCGTTGCGAGTACCGTACCGAGACGGGCACGGTGCTCCTCGTGCTTGGCGAGCACCCACGGCTCCTGCTCGGTGATGTAGCCGTTGAGCGCATCGACGAGCTGCCAGACCTCGGCGATCGCCTCATGGATCGCAAATCGCTCGATGTGCTGATCGGCCGCCACCGCAGCGGAGGCAGCGAGTTCGCGGATCGCGCGATCCTCGTCGCGCTCCTCGCCAGCCTGAGGCTGCACACCGTCGAAGTACTTCGCGTTCATTGCGAGCACGCGGCTCGCCAGGTTGCCGAAGCCGTTCGCGAGCTCCGCCTGGTAGCGGGCAGCCAGGTCCTCCCAGCTGAACGAACCATCGTGCCCGAAGCTGATCGCTCGCATGAAGTAGTAGCGGAACGCGTCGCTGCCGAAGGTGTCGGTGATCTCGTTCGGTGCGATGCCGGTCAGCTTCGACTTCGACATCTTCTCGCCGCCGACGAGCAGCCAGCCGTGCGCGAAGACATGCTCCGGCACCTCGACGCCCGCAGCCATCAGCATTGCGGGCCAGATGACCGCGTGGAAGCGCAGAATGTCTTTGCCGACGATATGGGTGGCGGGCCATCGGCGAGCGAACTGCGCCTCGTCGGAGCCGTAGCCGGTCGCGGTGGCGTAGTTGAGCAGCGCATCGAACCAGACGTATGTGACGTGCGAGCTGTCCCACGGGATCGGAATGCCCCAGTCGAACGAGGTGCGCGAGATGGAGAGGTCCTCGAGTCCCTGCTGCACGAAGGCGATGACCTCGTTGCGGGCGCTCGCGGGCTGCACGAAGTCCGGACGCTCCTGATAGAGCGCGAGCAGGCGGTCCTGGAAGGCGCTCATCTTGAAGAAGTAGTTCTTCTCCTGCAGGAGCTCCAGAGGCTTCGAGTGGATCGCGCAGACCTTCTCGCCTTCGAACGCACCGGTGCCGTCGACAATCTCGCTCTTGGGTTTGAACTCCTCGCATCCAACGCAGTAGAGCGCTTCGAACTCCCCGGCGTAGATATGCCCCTCGTCGTAGAGCTTCTGCAGGAACTTCGCGACGCCGGCCTCGTGGCGCGCATCGGTCGTGCGGATGAAGTCGTCGTTCGAGATGTTGATCGTGTGCAGCAGGGGACGCCATGCGCTTTCGACCAGGCGGTCGGCCCATTCCTTCGGCGCGACGCCGTTCGCGGTCGCGGTGCGCAGGATCTTCTGCCCGTGCTCGTCTGTCCCCGTGAGGAACCAGGTGTCGTCGCCGGACTGCCGATGCCAGCGCGCGAGCACATCGGTCGCAACCTCGGTGTAGGCGTGCCCGATGTGCGGGGCATCGTTCACATAGAAGATCGGGGTCGTGATGAAGAACGACTTGTTCTCGGAGCTCTCGGGCATGATCTCCATTCTAGGAGATCGGGCGGGTTCCCATGCGCCTGTGACGAATGCCGGATGCGGTTCGAGGAAAGGACCGAGATCCCTGTCACTGATGTGCGGTTCGATCGCGACTTCGACACTTCCGTGACAACTGCACGGGAGGAAGGGAGCGGACCGAGGTGCCCTCGGCGGCTGCTACCCGGCGACGAGGATCCTCGGCTCGTGCCGCACCGGGAAGTTGACCGAGTTCGCGATGAAGCAGTTCGCGAATGCATCGGCGTGTGCGGTGCGAGCGGCGTCGACCATGGACGCTTCGGCGACCGTCACGATGGGCCGCAGCACGACCTCGGTGAAGTGACCACCGAGCCCCTGCTGCACCATGGTCCCGATGGCCTCATCGGTGTAGGCGGTGACGACTACTCCGGCGCGCACGGCCATGTGGAGATAGGAGAGCATGTGGCACTGCGCGAGCGAGGCGACGAGCATGTCCTCGGGGTTCCATCGCTCGGCGTCGCCGTGGAACGTGCGGTCTGCCGACGCTTCGATCTCGTGCGACTTCCCTTCGGCGCGCACGACGAGCTGCCTCCCGTAGTCGCGATACCCGCTCGTGCCTGAACCCTGATTGCCGAGCCACTCGATTTCGACCCGGTATTCGTGCGCGTCACCCATACCGACACCCTATCGCTGCGCGGGGAGCGGCGCAGCGCCCTTCACGACGCATCTCGCAGACGGTCGTCCGCCCCGCATACGATGAGTGCATGAGCAGCGAACTCCCTCCCCTTCTCACCGTCGCCGATGCGGTCGCCTGGCGCGAATGGCTCGACGCGAACGAGCACGACTCCGACGGAGTCTGGCTGGTCCTCGCCAAGAAGGGCACGACGACCCCGACCTCGCTGAGCTATGCAGAAGCACTCGAAGAAGCGCTCTGCAGCGGATGGATCGACGGGCAGAAAGGCAGTCTCGACGCCGCCGTCTTCCGCCAGCGCTTCACACCGAGGCGCAAGGCGTCGATGTGGTCGCAGCGCAATATCGGCATCGTCGAGGAACTGATCGCCCAGGGACGGATGCGCGAACGTGGAATGAGCGAGATCGCTCGGGCGAAGGACGATGGCCGCTGGGAACGCGCATACGTGGGATCCGCCAAGGCCGAGGTCCCCGCGGATCTGGCGAAGGCCCTCGCGGGTGCACCCGTCGCGGCCGCCGCATTCGCCGCATTGAACAGCTCAGGAAGGTACTCGGTGCTGCATCCGCTGATGACCGCTCCCAGCGAACAGGTCAGGTCGAATCGTTTGGCAAGGATCCTCGCCCGACTCGGGGCACCCGCACCGGCATCCGCACCGGCGAGCGCTGCGGCAGACCCCACGACTCCAGAAGCAGGTTCTCACCGCTGAGGACTAGGCTGGGGCCATGAGTACTGCTACCCACGCCGACGCAACCGAGATCACCCAGGAGCCCCGAGTCCTCACCGAGATTCCTGGGCCCCGCAGCCGCGAGCTGCATGCCAGGCGGCAGGCCGTGATCCCTCCCGGAGTGCACAGCGTCATGCCGCTCTACATCGAGCGCGCCCACGGCTCCATCCTCGTCGATGTCGACGGGAACCAGATCGTCGACGTCTGCGGGGGCATCGGCGTGACCACCATCGGCCACACCGACGAGGCCGTCGTCGCGGCCGCTCGCGAGCAGATGGGCCGCGTCACGCACACCCTGTTCACCATGACCCCGTACGAGCCATACGTGCAGGTCGCCGAGCATCTCGCCCGGCACTTCCCGGGAGAGGGCCCCGCGAAAACGCTTCTGATGAACTCGGGGGCCGAAGCCGTCGAGAACGGAGTGAAGATCGCGCGGAAGCACACGGGGCGCCCCGGTGTCGCAGTGCTCGAACACGCGTACCACGGCCGCACGATGCTGACGAGCAGCATGAACTTCAAGGGTGCCCCATACGCGGCGGGCTACGGACCCCGCGCCGGTGACATCTACAAGGCGCCGAATTCGTATCCGCTGCGCGACGGGCTCTCCGGCGCAGAGGCGGCGAAGCGGACGATCACCTACCTCGAGAAGACCGCAGGAGCGGAAGATCTCGCCTGCCTCATCGTCGAGCCGGTCCAGGGCGAGGGCGGCTTCATCGTTCCCGCAGACGGCTATCTGCCCGCCCTCGCGGACTGGTGCCGCACGAACGGCATCGTCTTCATCTCGGACGAGGTGCAGGCCGGCCTCGCTCGTACCGGGACCATGTTCGCGATCGAACAGTTCGGCGTCCGTCCGGATATCGTGCTGACCGCCAAGGGAATCGCCGGCGGGCTTCCGCTCGCGGGTATCACCGGCCGCGCAGAGATCATGGACAAGTCCCAGCCGGGCGGGCTCGGCGGCACCTTCGGCGGCAACCCCGTGTCCTGCGCTGCCGCGGTGGCGGTCTTCGAGCAGATCGAGAGCGAGGGGCTGTTCGATCGCGCGAAGCACATCGAAGGCGTCTTCAAGCCGGCGCTCGGGGAACTCGCGCAGAAGCATGCGGCGATCGCGGACGTTCGCGGAATCGGCGCCATGCTGGCGATCGAGATCACCAAGCCTGGGACGCTCGAGCACGATGCGGATCTCACGCAGCGCGTCATCGACCGTGCGGCGCAGCAGGGCGTGCTGCTCTTGAGCGCCGGCGCCTTCGGCAATGTGATCCGGTTCCTGCCCTCGCTGCAGTTCACCGATGAGCTGATCGAGCTGGTCGTCCGCGTACTCGACGAGGCGCTTACCGCAGAGGCTGCCTGACCTCGTCCGCTGCTGGAGTGCGCGCCAAGGCGCTGGCCTCTCTCCGGGAGGCTCTGCGCGTCGGTGCGCACTCCGGCAAACACAGGCAGGTGCTGCCCGGCTGGTCGGGCGGCTGCAGCACGGGCAAGCGCAGCTGTCGCCTGATTCGTGCGCGGCAGCTAGTTGAGCGATTCGGGCAGAGTGGGCACCTCGACGGTGTCGCGAGAGTCACCAACCGCGTGCACATCGATGACCAGCACCGTCACATTGTCGCGGCCGAGATTGCCGAGCGAGGCTGCGACGAGATTCTCGGCCGCCGCTCGTGCCGTCCCGGACTCGCTGAGGTAGTGCTTGATCCCCGTGTCCGTGAGCTCCTTGGTGAGCCCGTCGGAGCAGATCAGCAGGCGCTGCCCGGGAATCAGGGCCAGGCGGCTGTAGTCCGCGACTGGATCTTCACCGAGGCCGACGGCTCGAGTGATAACGTTCGCGTGCGGATGGATCTCCGCTTCCGCCGCCGTGATCTGCCCGGTATCGATCAGATGCTGCACGACGGAGTGGTCCACCGTGAGCTGGCTGAGCGCTCCCTTGAAGAGCTGATAGACGCGGGAATCACCGATGTTGAAGACGGTCCAGCTGGGTTCGTCGATATCGCTGCCGAGGATCACTCCGGTGACCGTGGTCCCGGTACCGAGCTCGGTCTCCCCCACGTTCAACTCGATGTCCTCGATGGCGTCGTCGAGCGCGGCTTCGAAGTCGGCATGACTGACGCACGTCTTCCCACCGAGTTCGGCGAGTCGGCGCACCACCGCTTCGGACGCGATCTCGCCAGCGGCATGACCGCCCATGCCATCGGCAACGGCGAACATGGGTGGCACCGCCACGTAGCTGTCCTGGTTCACCTCACGCCGCAGGCCGACGTCAGACACCCCGTGCCACGAAAGCTCGACCTCCAGATCCGAGTTCGGACCGGTACGGATGCGCCGCCGCACTGCATTTTCTCCACGCACAGTCACGACGCGCCTCCTCTGTACACCTGTTCAGCCTAGCGCGCCGCGGCGTCTGCCCGCGCATCCAGGCACGTTCAATTACTCTGTCTCGCCGCAGCACCCGGAGCGCCGAGCCCGGTGATGAGCGTCAGTTCACCCGGGTGAGGGCCGTTCACGACTTCGAGCCCGTGCGACGCGGCCCACTCGATGAACTCGGCCTCGGTGCCGATCCGGGCGCCCGACTGTGCGAGTCGACGTACCAAGTCGCCCTTCGCCGCCTTGTTGAAGTGGTTGAGCGCTCGCACCGCGCCACCGTCGGCACGCTGGGCGACGTGCAACCACGCACCCACTCCGTCGGGCATCGGTGCGAGCGCGACGTAATCCTTCGACCGCAGATCGAGCATCCACTCGAACTGCTGCCACTCCACCCCGCCATGTGCCTCGGCCCAAACTCGCTTCAGTGTCGATCCGAGGCCGCTCAGTCGAGAAGCACCCGAGAGCCGGTAGGCAGGGATCTCGTCATCGGCCCTCAGGAGGCCGAACAATGCGGACTGGACCGACACATGACTCGAGAGCCACTCGCGGGCGGCACCGTCGAGAGAGGCCACGTCGAGCGCGTCATAGAGCACACCCGTGTAACGCTCGATCGCGGGCATCGCACCGCTGCTGTCGAGGACCAAGTTGCGGGCGACCTCGTCGCGGTTCTTCACCCCGAGTTTGAGCGCCTTGGCCGCGGCTTCCTCGTCGCTGGAAAGCTCAGTCAGCGCCTCGCGAACCCTATCCCTGGTTTCGCGGAGTGCGCGGTCGTGCGCAAGCGAGCCGGGAACAAAAATGCTGCCGCCCCCGAAACGCTTGGTTTCGGAGGGCGGCAGCAGAATGTGCATGAGAAGAGGTCGCGAGCAGCCGACGGGTGAGGGTCAGCTGCCTTGGCAGCAACACGCGATGCGCGTTGCTCTATACCAAGGCTGCCTGTCCTGCGACGATGGTGACGGTGTCATGATCGACCGAGAGGAACCCGTCCTCGGCATCGACCTTGATCTTCTCACCGCCGGCGGTGGTCACACGCACCTCGCCGCTGGCCAGCAGAGCCAGCAGCGGCTCGTGACCGCTGAGGATACCGATCTCGCCCTCGGTCGTCTTCGCGATGACCTGGGTGGCATCGCCACTCCAAATCTCGGAATGCGCCGAGACGACGCTGACACTGAGCGCCATGATCTAGGCCAGATCCTTCTGCATCTTGGCCCAGTTCTCCTCGACATCGCTGATCGCGCCGACGTTGAAGAACGCCTGCTCGGCAACGTGGTCGAACTCGCCCTTGGCGATCGCATCGAACGACTCGATGGTGTCCTTCAGCGGGACGGTCGAACCTTCCACACCGGTGAACTTCTTCGCCATGTAGGTGTTCTGCGACAGGAACTGCTGGATGCGACGTGCGCGTGCCACAGTGATCTTGTCTTCCTCGGAGAGCTCATCGACGCCGAGGATCGCGATGATCTCCTGCAGCTCCTTGTTCTTCTGCAGAATCTGCTTCACCGTGGTGGCCACGCGGTAGTGGTCGGCACCCAAGTAACGCGGATCGAGGATGCGCGAGGTCGAGGTGAGCGGATCCACTGCCGGATACAGGCCCTTCGAGGCGATCTCACGCGAAAGCTCGGTGGTCGCATCGAGGTGCGCGAAGGTGGTGGCCGGTGCCGGGTCGGTGTAGTCATCGGCGGGCACGTAGATCGCCTGCAGCGAGGTGATCGAGTGACCACGGGTCGAGGTGATGCGCTCCTGGAGCACACCCATCTCGTCCGCGAGGTTCGGCTGGTAACCCACTGCCGAGGGCATGCGGCCCAGCAGGGTCGAGACCTCGGAACCGGCCTGCGTGAAGCGGAAGATGTTGTCGATGAAGAGCAGCACGTCCTGGTTCTGCACATCGCGGAAGTACTCCGCCATGGTCAGTGCCGAGAGCGCGACGCGGAGACGGGTCCCCGGCGGCTCGTCCATCTGGCCGAACACGAGCGCGGTCTTGTCGAAGACGCCCGCTTCTTCCATCTCGTGGATGAGGTCGTTGCCCTCGCGGGTGCGCTCGCCCACACCGGCGAACACCGACACGCCACCGTGATCCTGCGCCACGCGCTGGATCATCTCCTGGATCAGAACGGTCTTGCCCACGCCGGCGCCACCGAATAGGCCGATCTTTCCGCCCTGAACGTAGGGGGTGAGCAGGTCGATGACCTTGATGCCGGTCTCGAAGAGCTGAGTCTTGGACTCGAGCTGGTCGAAGGCGGGCGGGGTGCGGTGGATGCTCCAGCGCTCGGTTGCCTCGAAGGTCTCGCCGTCGGGAAGGTTCAGGACGTTGCCGGTGACGTCGAACACCTTGCCCTTGGTGATGTCGCCCACGGGAACGCTGATGGGGCCGCCCGTATCGAGGACGTCCTGGCCGCGAACCAGACCGTCGGTCGGCTTCAGCGCGATTGCGCGAACCAGGTTGTCACCGAGGTGCTGAGCTACCTCGAGCACGAGGGTGAAGGGCTCCGACTCCTCGCCGAAGTCAACGCGAGTCTCGAGCGCGTTGTACACGGCAGGGATCGCGTCGTGCGGGAACTCGATGTCGACAACGGGGCCGGTGACGCGGGCGATGCGCCCGACCGTCTTGGTCACCTCTGCGGTTTCGGTCATGTTTCTCTCTCTTCGTACTGGGATTAGCCGGCCAGCGCGTCGGCGCCGCCCACAATCTCGGAAATCTGCTGGGTGATCTCGGCCTGGCGCGCGTTGTTCGCAAGGCGGGTGTAGTCGCGGATAAGCGTGTCTGCGTTGTCGCTTGCAGACTTCATCGCCTTCTGCGTTGCGGCGTGCTTCGCGGCCGCCGACTCGAGCATCGCGTTGAAGATGCGCGACTCGATGTAGTCGGGAAGCAGCTTGTCGAGTACGACCTCGGCTTCAGGCTCGAATTCGTACAGCGGCTGAGCCTGTTCGTTGGCGTCGGCGACGCCCTCGACGATCTGCAGCGGCAGCAGGCGAGTGACCTGCGGCACCTGGCTCACCATGCTGATGAGACGGTTGTATACGAGGTGAATCTCCTGGACGCCGCCCTCTTCGACGGGACGCACGAAAGATTCGATCAGCGATTCGCTCACCTCTTTGGCGGTCTCGAACACCGGGTTCTCGGTGTCCCCCATCCAGGTGCGCTCGGAAGCGCGACGGCGGAAGGAGAAGTACCCCTGGGCCTTGCGACCGATGAGGTAGTACGAGATCTCCTTGCCCTCGCTCCGCAGCAACTCGCTCAGCTCTTCGGCTTCGCGCAGCACCTGCGAGTTGAAGGCACCCGCGAGACCGCGGTCCGAGGTGAAGATCACGACTGCGGCCCGTTCGACCTTGTCGGCCTCGGTCAGCAGCGGATGATCGGTCTTCGAGTGAACGGCGACGGCCGAAACTGCGCGGGTGATCGCATTCGCGTAGGGGGTCGAGGCCTCGACGCGTGCCTTCGCCTTTTGAATGCGAGACGCTGCGATCAGCTCCATCGCACGGGTGATCTTCTTGGTCGTCTGAGCAGAACGAATTTTCTGCCGGTAGACCCGAAGTTGCGCTCCCATGTCTCTCCTGTATCGGTTGAGCTAGCTGAGTGAAGAAGTGTGCGGATCGGAGGGAGCCCGAGGCTCCCTCCTTCCGGCCTACTTCTTGACTACCAGCTGCTCCTGCTGAATCTCGGCCTCATCGAGTGCCTGGAACTGCTCGGCGAGCGACTGACCCGAGGCGGTGCGGAACACCAGCTTGAAGTCGGTGATGCTCTTCTCGAGAGCCGCGACGGTTTCGTCGTCGAGCACGTTGGTCTGACGCAGCGTGCTCAGCGCCTCGGTGTTGTTCGCCACGTAGTCGAGGTACTCGCGCTCAAAGCGCAGGATGTCCTCGACGGGAACATCATCCAGGTAGCCGTTCGTTCCGGCCCAGATCGACACCGTCTGGTCCTCGACCGGGTACGGGGTGTACTGCGGCTGCTTGAGCAGCTCGGTGAGGCGGGCGCCGCGTTCGAGCTGCTTGCGGCTTGCCGCGTCGAGGTCGGATGCGAACATCGCGAACGCTTCGAGCGCACGGTACTGGGCGAGCTCGAGCTTCAACGTGCCAGAGACCTTCTTGATCGACTTCACCTGAGCGTCGCCACCCACGCGAGACACCGAGATGCCCACGTCGACAGCGGGGCGCTGGTTCGCGTTGAAGAGGTCCGACTGGAGGAAGATCTGGCCGTCGGTGATCGAGATCACGTTGGTCGGAATGTAAGCCGAGACGTCGTTGGCCTTGGTCTCGATGATCGGCAGACCGGTCATCGAGCCGGCGCCGAGCTCGTCGCTCAGCTTGGCGCAACGCTCGAGCAGACGGGAGTGCAAGTAGAACACGTCACCCGGGTATGCCTCGCGCCCCGGCGGACGACGGAGGAGCAGCGATACCGCGCGGTAGGCCTCGGCCTGCTTCGAGAGATCGTCGAAGATGATGAGGACGTGCTTGCTGTGGTACATCCAGTGCTGACCGATGGCCGAACCGGTGTACGGAGCGAGGTACTTGAAGCCTGCGGGATCGGATGCGGGGGAAGCCACGATCGTCGTGTACTCCATTGCGCCGGCCTCTTCGAGGGCGCCCTTCACCGAAGCGATGGTCGAGCCCTTCTGACCGATGGCGACGTAGATGCAGCGCACCTGCTTGCTGGTGTCGCCCGACTCCCAGTTGGCCTTCTGGTTGATGATCGTGTCGATCGCGATCGCGGTCTTGCCGGTCTGGCGGTCGCCGATGATGAGCTGACGCTGGCCGCGGCCGACGGGGATCATCGCGTCGATCGCCTTGATGCCGGTCTGCAGCGGCTCGTGCACCGACTTGCGTGCCATCACGCCGGGTGCCTGGAGTTCGAGCGCACGACGGCCCTCGAGTCCGGTGATCTCACCGAGACCGTCGATCGGGTTGCCGAGCGGGTCGACCACGCGGCCGAGGTAGCCTTCACCCACGGGGACCGAGAGAACCTCGCCGGTCCGGGTGACCTGCTGGCCCTCTTCGATACCGGTGAACTCGCCGAGCACGACGACGCCGATCTCGTTCTCTTCAAGGTTCTGAGCCAGGCCGAGGGTTCCGTCTGCGAAGCGAACGAGCTCGTTCGCCATCACGCCGGGCAGACCTGCGACGTGCGCGATGCCGTCGGCTGCGTCGACAACTGTGCCGACCTCGGTCTTCTCTGCCTGCTTGGGCTCGTAGGAGGCCGCGAAGTCTTTCAGCGCATCGCGAATCTCATCGGGGCTGATGCTGAGTTCTGCCATTTCGTTCTCTCTTGTTCTCGTCCGAGGCGTCGAGCCCCGAGTTGAAAGTCGCTAGCCTGCGAGCTGCAGGCGAAGGTCGTCGAGACGCGAGCGGACGCTGCCGTCGATCACGTCGTCACCGATTTGGATGCGAACGCCGCCGACCAACGAGGGATCGACGACAGTGGTCACGCGCACAGGTCGCCCTGCGTTCTTCTCGAGCAGGCTCGAGATGCGGGTCTGCTGCAGCTGGTCGAGGGGCGCTGCCACGGTGACCGTTGCGAGTTCGCTCCCGCCCTGGTCCGCAGCGATGCGAGCGCTCGAACGCAGCGACGCGCTGATGCGACGCCCGCGCGGGTTCGCTACCAGGTGGCGCAAGACGTTCACCGCGGCTGCAGAGAGCTTTCCGGTGAAGAGCCGCTCCACGAGCTGCACCTTCGCCTGTACGTCACCCAGCTTGCTGCCGAGCACGAGCTCGAGCTCGTGGTTGCTGTCGATCGTGGCGGCAGCGGCGAGCAGTTCGTCAGCGAGCGAGCTCTCGGCAGCGGCTTCAGCGCGCAGACCGAGTTCTTCGACGCCCGCGACGAACTCGCCGGGGTTTGACCAGGACTGCTCAACCGCGGCGATCAGCACCGAGCGTGCGCCGGCGGAGATTCCACCGAACAGTCGCTCGACGAGCTGCGCCTTGGCTGCGGCCTCGGTCGAACTGTCTGCAAGAGCCGAGAGCAACGCCTTCGAGCCGTCGATCTGCGCGGATGCGGCGAGCAACTCGGCACCGGCGCTCTTGCCGAGCTTGCCGCCGAGGGCTGCCTTGGCCGCCGCCAACGCTTCGCGTGACGCACTGCCCATTAGTTCGCTGCCTTCTCTGATGCCTCGAGATCGGCGAGGAAGCGATCGACCATGGCCGACGCCTTCGCGTCGTCGGAGAGCTGTTCTCCTACGACGCCCGAAGCGAGGTCGATCGCGAGCGAGCCGACTTCCTTGCGGAGCGAGACAACGGCGCTCTGACGCTCGGCTTCGATCTGAGCCTGGGCGGTCTGTGCGATACGAGCCGCCTCGGCGCTCGCGTCGTCCTTTGCCTTGGCGACGATCTTCGTGGCATCGGCGCGAGCCGAGTCGCGGATCTCTCCGGCTTCCTGACGCGCGCCAGCGAGCTGAGCGGTGTACTCCTGCAGAGCTGCCTCCGCCTTCGCCTGAGCCTCGTCGGCCTTGGCGATGTTGCCCTCGATCGCAGCAGCGCGCTCGTCGAGCATCTTCTGCATCTTGGGAAGGAAGACCTTCCAGAAGGCGACCAGAATGATCAGGAAGGGCACCAACGACCAGATGATGTCGTAGATCTGCGGGAACAGCGGGCTGGGGGCAGCCGCTCCCTCAGCAGCGAGGATCACTGCGTTATTCATCGAGCCTCCCTTTCGAGACTAGGAAGGTGAATGGATTAGCCGAAGATGAACGGCGTGGCGATTGCGATGAACGCGAGCGCCTCGGTGAACGCGATACCGATCCACATCAGGACCTGGAGGCGGCCGGCCAGCTCGGGCTGACGAGCGACGCCCTCGATGGTCTTGCCGACGACGATACCCACGCCGATGGCGGGGCCGATTGCAGCCAGGCCGTAGCCGACGGTCGCGATGTTGCCCGAGATTGCAGCGAGAACAGACACAGTGTGTGTTTCCTTCCGTATGTGAGTGCGGCGGTTGCCGGACCCGGTTTGGTGTTAGTGCTCTTCAGCCAGCGCGAGCTGGATGTAGACAGCGGTGAGCAGAGTGAAGACGTAGGCCTGGAGCACTGCGACGAGAATCTCGAACAGTGTGAAGGCGATACCGAAAGCGAGCGTGCCGATGCCGAACAGCTTCATGAAGCCCGGGGCCGAGAGCAAGAAGAAGTGCGTGGCGCTGAAGAGCAGCACGAGGAGGAGGTGACCGACGAGCAGGTTCATCAGCAATCGCAGTGTCAGCGTGACGGGGCGAATGATGAAGGTCGAGATCAGCTCGATCGGAGTGACGATCGCGTAGAGCGGCTTCGGAACGCCCGCGGGGAAGAGCGAGTTCTTGAAGAAGTTCTTCGGGCTCTTCTTGATGCCCGCGTAGATGAACGTGCCGTACGAGATCAGTGCCAGCGTGAGCGGGAATCCGATAACCGCAGAGACGCCGATGTTGAACGTCGGGATGATGCCCGTGATGTTGAACGCCAGGATGGTGAAGAACATCGCGCTGAGGAGCGGCAGGAATCGCTTGCCGTCGATCTTGCCGAGGAGATCCTCGGCAATGTTGACGCGCACGAAGTCGAGCGCCATCTCCACGAGCGATTGTCCCCTGGTCGGGATCACGCGCATCTTGCGTGTGCCGAACCAGAAGAGAGCGAGGAGAAGCACGGTCATGATCACGCGAATGATCATGATTCGGTTCATCTCGAAGGGAGTGTCAACGAACAGCACGCCTTCGGGGAAGAACTCCCACATGCTCGGAGCGTGAAATTCGCCGCCCTCCGCAGCCAGAAATGCCGGGTTCATGAGTTGAACGGTGTTGGAAAGCAGCGCCATTCTCCTGATTCGGGGTGCGAGCTCCACTCACACGGCGACGAACGATGGTGTGCCCCGGTGCGCACGACAGAGCGGCTCACGCGGAAGGGCAACATATATATGGTAGCAAGAATTCGCCTTGAGCGGAAACCGAGTTGTGCTCGGAGGCCGTGCGGGTCTCGCTCAGACGCCCTTGGCGTCCACGTAGGGGAACCGTCCCCTGGTCACGACGATCACGTCGATCACGAGTGAGGTGATCACGCCGGCAACCAGGGCGAAGAACAGGATCCTCGGATCAAGCCAGGTCTGGTCTCTCAGCAGCACCACCGCGACGATGAAGACCACGAGTTTCAGCAGCCAGCCGCCAGCTACGATTCCGAAGAAGATCACCACGAAATTCGGATTCTCGATGAAGCGGTGGTTCGCGAAGGCGATGCTGCCGATCGTGAAGCTGGCGAGCACTCCCGCGATGAGCGCGCCGAGCGCGCCTCCGGTCACTCCGGGGATTCCCGACACGAAGTAGCCGATCGCCCCGAAGATCACGATGAGCGCCACGGTTGCGATCGCCTCGAAGCGGAGGGCACGCAGCAGCACGGGCTGCGAGGTCGGCATGCTGGTCACTGCCTGTTCGTCCGGCGTTGCGGGCTCATTCGACTCGCCGGGCGCAGTCTCGTCAGTCACTCAGTGTCCTCTCATCGGCTCGCGCGCCCTTTGGCGCACCAGATAACCGTAGCAATCCGCGTTGCGAGAGCCAATCGCGCACCCGCACGAGCGGCGTCAATGTAATGATCATGCAGATCAACCCGCCGGCGATCACGACGATTCCCGGCCAGAAGAAGCTCTGTGTGACGAACACGAGCAGACAGGCGAGCGAGACCATCGCCGTCCAGAGATAGAAGATCATCACTGCCTGAACCGGCGAGTGCCCCATGTCCAGGAGGCGGTGGTGCAGATGGCGACGGTCCGCCTCGAAGGGACTCTTCCCCGCGAGAAGCCTGCGGAACACCGCGAGCGTGAAGTCGGCGAGTGGCACCGCGAGCACCGCAATCGGGAGGATGATCGGGATATAGCTCGCGAGCACGAGTTTCTGGTCGAGTTGCGCAGGATTCAGCTGCCCGGTGACGGACACGGTCGATGTCGCCATGAGCAGGCCGATCAGCAACGCCCCGGTGTCCCCCATGAACATCCGCGCACGATGCCAGTTGAAGGGCAGGAATCCGACGGAGATCCCCACCACGACCGCGGCGATCAGCGCGGCGAGCGTGATGGACGAGTCCGTTCCGGTCTGCGCCGTCAGAAGCTGTGTGTAGATGAAGAACGCGACGTTCGCGATGATCGCCACGCCGGCGACCAGACCGTCGAGACCGTCCACGAAGTTGACGGCATTCATCACCAATGCCATCAGGAACACGGTCAGGACGAAATTCACCGTCGGCGAGCCGACGATGAGCGTGTCTCCGAATGGGAGCGAGACGATCTGCGCGCCGTTCCAGGCGAGCAGGCCGGCGGCCGCGAGTTGCGCGCCGAGTTTCACCATCCAGTCGAGGTCGAGGAGGTCGTCGAGCACTCCGATGACGGCGATCAGGGCGCAGGCGCCGAGCAGCGCCCAGAGCTGAGTGCGGTCGCTGAATACCGAGGCGAACGGTCCGAAGATGCCCGCGTACACGAGTGTCACGAGGATCCCGATGAACATGGCTACCCCGCCCAGTCTGGGCGTTGGCTGCGTGTGCACGTCGCGCTCGCGGACTTCCGGTGCCAGCCGATAGCGCTTGCTGAGGTGCAGCACGCCGATCGAGCACACCGCGGTCACCAGTGCGGCGATCGCCGCCACCAGCAGAAACTGAAGCATGCTAGTCCTCGGCGGGAACGGCTCCAGCAGCCGACTCGATCGAGGTGTCCTCCGGCGTCTCTTCGTCGGGAGCGGAGGCGGCGGAGAGCCCGTCCTGCCCCACGACCTCGACGTTCGACAGCAGTGAGGCGAGCGCCTCTCGGCTCACGCCTCCGTCGCGGAGCACGCGGAGCACGCCACCACCGTTCGTGAGCCCGGTCGCGTCGACGATGGTCGAAGCGGTCCCGTCACCGGCGACCTCCCCCGCGTCGAGGTAGATCGTCACCGAGTCCCCGAGCATGCGCTGGGCCTCGTCGACGTTCCTCGCGGCGGCTTCTCCCGTCAGATTCGCGCTCGAAACTGCGAGCGGACCGGTTTCGCGGAGCAGTTCGATCGTGAGCGGCTGGTCGGGAATTCGAAGTGCGACGGTGCCTCCCGTGTCTCCGAGGTCCCAGCTGAGGCTCGGATTCGCTTCGAGCACGATCGTGAGCGCTCCAGGCCAGAACGCCTCCGCGAGCGCGCGAACGGGCTCGGTCACGTGGGCGGCGAGGGCGCCGAGCGTCGCGGTGTCGGCGATCAGCACCGGCGGGGGCGACTGCCGCCCGCGACCCTTCGCCAGGAGCAGGCGATCCACCGCCTCGGGGGTGAATGCGTCTGCGGCGATGCCGTAGACCGTGTCGGTCGGCAGCACTGCGAGTTCGCCTCTCCCGAGCGCCTGCCTAGCGGCTCTCGCCGCCGCGAGGAGCTGCGTGCTGTCGCTGCAATCGAAGACTTCGGCCATAGCTCACTACTCTACTCTCTCTGCTCGAACCGAACCCGAGGCGAGCGAGGGCGCTCTCTCGGACGCAGTCGCTTCACGCGTCGGCACGAACCGCGGTGAGCAGACCCGAGGCCCAGGCAGCTCACGCAGCCCGAACGCTCAGCTCCGCACAGCGGTCGTTGCGCGGTCTCTGAGCGTGAGATCCTGGTGGGTCGCCGGCATGCGCCAGCCGTCCGCCGAGAGCAGCGCGCGAATCGGCGCCCCCTGCATCTCGGCGTGCTCCAGCACCAGCAGCCCCCCGGGCACCACGAGATCCAGACCGACTTCGCTGATCACTCGCACGAGATCGAGCCCGTCCGCTCCCCCGTACAGAGCGAGTTCCGGGTCATGGTCCCGCACCTCGGGGTCGCGCGGAACCATCCCGGTCGGCACGTAGGGCGGGTTCGAAATCAGCACATTCACGCGACCGAGCACCGGCGCGAGGAGCGTTCTGGCATCTGCGATATCGCCGAGAATCAGGTCCACACGTCCGTCGCCCAGACGCGCCACGTTCCGGCTCGCCCAAGCGTGCGCCTCCGGACTCTTCTCGACCGCCCACACTCTGGCGGACGCCACCTCATTCGCCAGCGCGAGTGCGATCGCTCCGCTTCCGGCGCAGAGATCGACAGCGATCGGCTCGAGTGCGCCGGGGATGGAGGGAATCGCGGCCAAGGCGTCGACGGCGAACTGCGCCACGGTTTCGGTCTCGGGTCTCGGCACGAACACCCCCGGTCCGACCTCGAGTTCGATGCCGCGGAACGCCGCGCGGCCCGTGAGATGCTGGAGGGGCACTCGGCCGGCTCGGTCGTCTGCCAGCCGCAGGGCGGCGCGACGATCCTCGTCTGCAATGCGCGTCCCCATGATCGCGAGGGCCTGCACTCGGCCTCGCGATTCGCCCAGGACATGGGCGAGCAGCAGTTCGGAGTCCGCGCCGGGCTCGATTCCGGCCGCGACGAGCATTGCTTCGATCTCCGCCAGGGTTTCGGCCACGGTCGCTCGCTCACTCACGCACTCACACTATCGCGCGCAGGGCCGCGGGCTGGCCGCTCGGTCTTTCGTACCGGTTCTTGGATCCCCGCTCCCGGCTGAATGGAGGCCGAGAAACGTCGCGTCATAATCCATAAGCTTTAGTGAAACATTCAATAACATTGAGATAGAGTTTCTCTGGAGTTCGCACACAAACGAACGAGACACATCGACGAAAGGGGCGCCGCCCGCCATGGCACGCACGTTCAGCAACATTACCGAGGCTTTCGGCAACACTCCGCTGGTTCGACTGAACCGCGTGGCGGGCACGAACGCCGAGGTCTACGCGAAGCTCGAGTTCTACAACCCTGCAGGCTCGGTGAAGGATCGCATCGGCATCGCCATCATCGACGCGGCCGAGCAGTCCGGAGCCCTGCAGCCCGGCGGCACCATCGTCGAGGGAACGAGCGGAAACACAGGGATCGCCCTGGCCTTCGTCGGCGCCGCGCGCGGCTACAAGGTCATCCTGACCATGCCCGAGAGCATGAGCATCGAGCGACGCAAGCTGCTCCGGGCATACGGCGCCGAGATCGTGCTCACCGAGGCCCCCCTCGGCATGAAGGGCGCCGTCGCGAAGGCGGAGGAAATCGTCGCGAACACGCCCGGCGCGATCCTCGCGAACCAGTTCGGAAACGCAGCGAACCCAGCGATCCACCGCGCAACCACCGGTCCCGAGATCTGGAACGACACCGACGGACAGGTCGATATCTTCGTCGCGGGCATCGGGACCGGAGGCACCATCACGGGCGCCGGCGGCTACCTCAAGTCGCAGAACCCCGCCATCGAGGTGATCGCCGTCGAGCCGATCGACTCCCCCATCCTCACCGGCGGTCAGGCCGGTCCGCACAAGATCCAGGGTCTGGGCGCGAACTTCGTTCCCGATATCCTCGACCGCGAGGTGTATGACGAGGTCATCGATGTGACGCTCGCGGAGTCGATCGAGAAGGCGCGCGCGCTCGGCACCACCGAGGGTATTCTCGCGGGCATCTCCGGCGGCGCCGCGGTCTCGGCGGCAGCCCAGATCGCGGCACGACCCGAGAATGCCGGCAAGAAGATCGTGGTCGTCATCCCCGACTTCGGCGAGCGCTACTTCTCGACCGTCCTCTTCGAAGACCTCGACGTCTAAGGAATAGCTGCAGCCACCGGGTGGTTGTTGATTTCGGGCCGGGGCGTTCCGCTCCCCGGCCCGAAATGGCGTCTCCGAACAGAAACCTACGCATCGCCGAGATGCCGCTTCCGAAGGGGTGAGTGAGTTGGCCTGGTTCAGGCGGATCACAGATGACATCGCATCTGCGCGCGACCATGATCCTGCGGCTCGCAACAGCGCCGAGGTCTTCTTCATCTATTCCGGCCTGCACGCCGTATGGTGGCACCGGCTCTCGCACCGCCTCTGGCTCCGAGGGTTGAGATTCCTCCCCCGCGCCATCTCGCAATTCGTTCGCTTCTTCACGGGGATCGAAATTCACCCGGGAGCGACCATCGGCCGACGTCTCTTCATCGACCACGGCATGGGGGTCGTCATCGGGGAGACCGCCGTCGTCGGCGACGACGTTCTCATCTATCACGGGGTCACCCTCGGCGGAACCGGGCACGAAGCCGGCAAGCGCCACCCCACCGTCGGCGACCGAGTGGTGCTCGGCGCCGGCGCGAAACTCCTGGGAGATATCGAGATCGGCCACGACAGCGCCGTCGGCGCCAACGCAGTTGTGGTGCGCTCTGCCGATCCTTGGACCACCCTCACCGGAATCCCGGCAGCGGGCCGCCCGCGTCGCGGAACACCCTTCGCCGAGCGTCCCGATCAAGCCGACTTCTACGTGATCTGACGCGAAACGGCTCATCCCCTCGGGCGAGCCGCATCCGCTCCGGCATTGCGCGACACCTCGCGCCGAGAGATGATGAGGGCATCCCACCTCGAGGACGGTCACCCATGACGAAATACCTGATCACCTTCCCGAGCGAGGGCATCGACGCAGAAGCCGAGGACTTCCGGTCCAAGGTCGACGCATCGCACGCTGCCGTGCAGGAGGCGAAGGACGCCGGGGTATGGGTGTTCGGCGGCGGGATCGACGAGAGCCTCGGCGCTGTCCGGGTCCACCCTGACGGAACGGTCACCAGCGATACCTATCGGCAGACGCAACAGCTCGACGGCGGCTTCACCGTGCTCGAGCTCCCCTCCTACGCAGATGCCCTCGCTTGGGCGGAGAAATTCGCGCGGGCGTGCCAGTGCGCCCAGGAGCTCAGGGCGTTCCACTACGACCCGGAGAGCTAGGAAGCGGAAACCCGCCGCGTCGGCAGCGCACGCTCGGCCAATGCTCAACGCAGGGTTCGCCCGTTGTCCTTCATCCAGCGCTTCGTCCTGCGGAGTTCGAGCAGGATCATCGTGATCCCGAGCAGCCAGAACGGAATCTGCACCGCGAACGCCCACTTGAAGGCGCGAAGCGTGTACAGCTCCGGCGATCCCGCGCCCTGGAGATCCAGCGCGATGCCGATGAAGAAGATCACCAGGAGCGCCGCAGTGAAGCCGCCGGTATTGACGAGCCCCGTCCCGAAGCCGGCAAAACTCTTCGGAGTGTGAGAACGGCCGACCTCGAACGCGATCATCGACGCGGGTCCACCCGCGGCGATCACGATCATCAGCACGGCGAGCAGCCACACCGGAGGCGTGCCCGGCCACACCAGCACGAGGAGCCACGCCAGCATTGCCGCGAATACCGTACTGAGATTGATCAGCACCCGCTTCTCGGCGAAACGCGAGCTGAGCGGGCCGAGGAGCAGACCAGCAACCATACCGGAGACGATGGTCAGGCTCAGGAGACCACCGGCGGCGGCCTGGCTGAGTCCGACGCCTCCGGTCAGGAACGGGGTCCCCCAGAGCAGCACGAACGCGGTCGACGCGAACGGCGAGGTGAAGTGCACCCAGTAGGCGAGTCGCACTCCGGGAACGCTCAGCAGGCGCCGCACCTTGTGCCAGAAACCCACTCCGACAAGGCGCCGCTTCGGCTTCTCGTGTGCGTCACCCGCCTGAGCATCCCGGATCACCGGAAGCATCTCGGTGGCCGGCGGGGCGACCGCGGCGAGCATCGCCGTATTGTCACTGGCACCGAGCGAGGCCGCGTCACGGCTCAGTTCGCCCAGACGCCCGGTCATCCGCTCGAAAGCGGTCCCGCCACCCGGCCGGTCGCGCAGCACGAACACACCGATGATGGTCACCAGCAATCCCACTGCGGCGATCCCGATGAACCCGCTCGTCCAGCCGTAGAGATCAACCACGATCGCGAGGGGGGTCACCGACACCAGCTGCCCGGTCTGGCCGATCAATCCCGTAAGCTGTCCCAGCGTCGGAAGGTGCCGCACCGAGAACCATTCCGGAAGCAGCCGGATCACGCTGATGAAGGTGCAGGCGTCGCCCACTCCGAGCAGCACCCTGGCGAGAATCGCGAGGCTCACGTCGTGCACGGTGGCCATCGCCACCTGCCCGAGGATCATGAGCACGCCGCCGACCAGGATGAGCGCGGTGGAGCCGAAGCGGTCGAGCAGAATGCCGACCGGGATCTGCATCGACGCGTAGACCACGAGCTGGATCACCCCGAACGCGGACAGCGTGGTCGCGTCGATGCCGAAGTGCGTCTGTGCAGCGGGACCGAGCGACGCGAGCGATGAGCGATTCATGATCGCGACGGAGTACGCGATCGCGGCCACCACCCACACCACCCAGGGCAGCAGGGAATGGCGGGTGGGGGTCACGATGCAATGCTATCGCCACGCTGAGCATCCAGCGCGTCGAAGTCTCCTACGGCCCGGTTCGCAGCGCCGCGACCGTCATATACGCAGAGCGTGATGAAGTCGTTTTCGACTCAGCGCTGCCCGAAGGTCTGCGTGTTAG
>JBEBSS010000041.1:0-25251 GCA_040394175.1 Leucobacter soli
CAAGGGCGGTTCGAGCGGACCGGTCGGGTTCGGCGACTTCACCTACGGCATTCCGGTCTTCGTGGCGAACCAGAACAGTGCGGACGGGGACGTGGCCGATGGGATGATGGACGCCGAAGGCAACTGGACGGCAACCGTCACGATTCCGGGCAAGAACGTACCGAGCTTCTTCGGCGACACGATCGATTGCCTCGCCGCGCAGTGCGGCTTCTTCTCCTTCGGTGCGCACGGAGCGATCAAGGCGAAGAACGAGGCGTTCACCCCTGTGTACTTCGCGGGGCAGACGACGCCCCAGCCCGAACCCGCCGTCGAGACGAGCACCGATCTCGCGGCGCAGCCGACGGGCGAGTACCCGCTCGACTTCGCTGGCGAGGAAGTGACCGTTTCGGCTTCCGTGACCCCGCAGGACGCAGCGGGCACCGTCGAGTTCTTCGCAGGAGCGATCAGCCTCGGCGGTGCCCCCGTGGAGACCGGGCTGGCCACGATCACGACTGATCGCTTCGCAGGTGGCGCGCACAAGGTCACCGCGGTGTTCACGCCCGCGGATACCGATGACTTCACGGCGTCGGTCTCTCTCGCGCGTACGTTCCGAATCGTGGATCTCGCGCCGGTCGTCTTGCCCATCGAGACCGGTCCTGCGGTGAAGCAGATCACGGACGCCTCCCTCACTTGGTCGATCGCGAACTTCCTGAGCTTCGGTTCCGGTCCCGCGAAATCCGTGCTTGGCGGAGAGGTGGTGCTGGGGGCAGAAGGAGACTTCGAGTTCTCGAACGGTGTCGGCGTGGAGGACGCGGCAGGAAACCGTGTGGTTTCCTTCGACGGCGCGGTGCGTCTCACCTCGGGAAGCATGCCTGAGTGGAACTTCCGGGATCCCGAGGTGCACGTGAACGCGGCCGGTGACGGGTATCTCACCGCGGTGGTCGACGGCCACTACCTGGGAAGTCTGATCGGGGGCGAGGATCGCGCCTACGGACCGATCCGCGTCACCGTCTCGACCTTCACGCAGGCCGGCCTTGCGGAGCAGGGCGGCACGACCTCGTTCACCGTCTCTCCGACGTTCGAGGGGCAGGTCGCCGCTGGCACCTGGTCGGGTTCGTTCACGGGGGCGACGTTCGCAAACGAGTTCCTGCAGCACATCAACTCGGGGGTTCGTTCGTTCTTCCTGCAGTCGGGTTCGAGTTCGGACGCCACCAAGGCCGGGCGACCGATCACCGTCTCCTTCGAGTCGGCCGCGATTCCCGCGGCTGAGCTCGCGGTGTCGCCGCAGACCGGGCTCGACCGCGCCGGAGCCGACCTGACGGTGTCGGGAACCGGTTTCGACACGTCAGGGAAGCCGAGCTATCCAGGAGCCCCCGATGCCCCGGCGGGAATCTACGTCTCGCTCGGATGGATTTCCAATGATGGCTGGCGTCCTTCGGAGAACGCGGCATCCGCCTCGCGGGTGGCCGTCGTCACCAAGTGGGTGCAGGAGACCGAACCTACCGGTGGCCAGTACGTGCGCTGGGAGACCGATGCATTCGGGCGAGCCGGCTTCGAGTTCCAGTTCGATGGCGTGACCTACGCCGAGGTGCTCGCGAAGAAGCCCGCGACCGGAGACTACCGCCTTGCGGTCTATTCGATGGGTGCGAGCGGCGTGAAGCAGGCGTCGAACGAGTTCGCCTCTCAGGTGGCGTTCGCGTCGGCTGCCGCGACGACAACAACGGTGACCTCGCAGGTCTCGGGAGACTTCCCGACGGATTTCGCGGGCGAGCCAGTCGAGGTCACGGCGACTGTCGCCCCCGCGGTGGCAGGCGTTGTGGAGTTCTTCTCCGACGGAGCATCACTCGGGACAACCGATGCCGTGCAGGGGACGGCGGTGCTGCAGACCGAAGGGTTCACCGGCGGTGCCCATCAGGTGACTGCGGTGTTCACTCCCGAGAACGCAGTGCTTCACGAGGGCTCCACGTCCGCCGCGCAGACGTTCCGCATCGTCGATACCGCCCGTGTCATCGACGACATCGTCCTCGGTGCACCGGTCGAGCAGATCACCGGTGCCAGCTTCGGCTGGTCGGTGGCGAACTACTTCAGCAGCTTCGGCTATGAATTCGGAAAGGAAGCGATCGGCAGCGCCGTGAGCGTTCCCGAACCAGTTGCCGGGGACAAGGAGTTCAACTCGAACCGTCTGTTCACCTTCTCGCAGGGCACGGGTCAGCGAGATTCCGATGGAAACACCGTGATCGACTTCGAGGGCACCGCGAAGGTGACCTCGGGCGTGGCGAGCGAGTGGAACTTCGCGAATCCCCGGGTGCACGTGAATGCCGCGGGCGCAGGCTACGTCACCGCCGAATTCTCCGGGTTCTTCCGGATGGACGGTTTGGGGGAGTACCTCTACGAGTCGAAGCGAGTCACGGTCGCCACCTTCGCGGGGGCGCAAGCGCAGACGAGCAACGGTCAGACGAGTCTGACGGTGACGCCGATCTGGGAGGGGCAAGTCGCTCCGGGTACGTGGGCTGCAGATTACACGGGGTCCTTCCCCGCGGAGTTCACCTCGTTGCTGTACACCGGCATCCGGTCGTTCTTCATGCAGACCGGAACGTCCGGTGCGAACCTCACCAAGCCGGTGCAGCCCATCTCGCTCGTGTACACCGCAGGCACGGCTCCGGCCATCACGGGTCAGCCCGCGGCGGTCGTCGCAGCGGAGGGCGAGACGGCGACGTTCAGTGCGACGGTGAGCGGTGCACCCGCTCCGCAACTGCAGTGGCAGCGGCGCGCGTCGGTCGACGAGGCGTGGACCGATGTGCCCGGGGCGACGGATTCGCAACTCGTCTTGACCGGCTTGGCGCGTGCTGACAGCGGCGCGCAGTTCCGCCTGCTCGCGACCAATGCGTTCGGTTCGGTTCCGACCGACACTGCGGCGCTGACCGTCACTCCGGCGAAGCCGACGACGGATCCGGCAGCACCCGTGCTCGCGGAGGACAACTCCGGGGGCTTCACGGTCGTGTCGGTCGCGGGCCGCACGGTGACCGTCAATGTGGGCTCGGACCACGCGCTGACCTGGATCGGCGTGACGTTGCACTCCGATCCTCGTTTCCTCGGGTGGAGCCTGGCCGATGCCAATGGCCTCGTCACCGTGCAGGTGCCCACGGATGTCACCGGCAGCCATCGGCTCTCGTTCGTGACTGCCGACGGGCAGTTGCTCGGTTGGGTCCCCGTGAGCTTCGCAGAGGGCGGGACTTCCCCCGTAGCTGGTGGACCTGCTTCCGCGCTCTCGCGCACGGGATCGGAGTTCGCTCCTCTCGTGATGGGAGGATCGGCGGCGCTCCTGCTGCTCGTCGCCGGCGCGGTCACCCTCGTGGCCTCGCGTCGTCGTCGGGCGGGAGCCTCGACGGAGTGACCCACCGCGAGGGGCGGAGACGCCGCCCCTCGCACCCTGGGCAGGCCGTTCGGAGTAGCCTCCGGGCGGCCTGCCGCACCACCACTTCAACGATCAGGAGTCAGATCAACATGGGTGAGACCCAGCAAGACGAACAGGCCGTGTCGCTGTCGCAGCGCCTCCGCTCGGTATCCTTCGGCGGGCATGGAGGCGACGAGAGCTGGACCGGCGACGGCGCGACGGAGCCGGAAGAGCCACGCTATGCGACGGCCTATATGCGAGGTGGCCTGAATCGAGCAGGCATCGCAGCCCAGGCGGCTCATCACTTCCTCATGTATGAGGCCATCGAGTCTGCAGCCGAGGTGCATCGGGCGCGACTGGGGGAGAGCTTCGCCTTCTGGCGCCCCGAGTTGCACCGGCTTCCCAGCGTGATCGCCGATCTCGAATACTGGATCGGCGACGACTGGGAGCGCGAGGTGCGCGGCCGCTATCGCACCCCGGGTATCGTCGCCTACGTCGAGCGACTCGAGGAGGTCGCTCCGAACTCGTTGCCGCTCTTCGTGGCCCACCACTACACACGCTATCTGGCGGATCTTTCGGGCGGCCAGATGATCGCCCGCGCGTTCGCGCGCAGTTACGGTATCGAGGGCGACGAAGGGGTGCGCTTCTACCGCTTCACGCAGATCGAGGATCCGCGCAGCTACAAGGATGCGTACCGTGAGATGCTCGATAGCGCGGAGTTCACCGAGGCCGAGCAGCGGCTGATCGCCGATGAGGTGGCACTGGCGTACCGTCTCAACAATCTCGCAGGCGCAGACCTCGAGGCTCGCTTCGAGGAGTTCGCGGCATGAGCGCCGCACGCACCGCCGCAATCGTGACCGCAGCACTGCTCGCCGGGCTCCTCGCGGGGTGCAGTCCGGCTTCGAGCGTCTCGGGCGAGACTCAGACGACCGCCTCATCGGTCGTCGCGACCGTGCCGGTGGGTGAACTCTCGGGGCTGCCTACGGAGATCGAGGTGGGGGACGAGATCGAGGTGGTGATCGACACCCCTGGGATCGAATGGACGGCGGTCAGCAGTGATCCCAGCGTGGTGCAGGTCGAAGGCGGCACCCGGAACCCCGGAGTGCTGCGTGTGACCGCGGTGGCCACTGGCTCGGCGCAGGTGACCCTCGACGGTGGCAGCGATGGCGCCCAGGACAGCGTGCAGCTGATCGTCATCGGGAGCTGAGGTCGATGCAGCCTCTTTTGCAGCGTCCCCGTTCCCGCAGCCGCGCCACATTGCGAGGGTGCCTGACGGTCGTGCTCACCTGCGCCGCGATCGTGAGTGTCGCCGGACCCGCGAGCGCGGATCCGGCGCCCCTCGCCGAGTATCCTGCACCCGCTGTCTCATCCGAGGAGACCGGGCATTCCAGCGAAGCCGTACCCGGCACGCCGATCCAGCAGCCGACGGGTGATGCGAGCCAGACCGCAGCCTTCGAAGCGGGGGATCCGGCCACGTCTGCCACGCTGACCAAGATGGACTTTCCATTCAGAGGGGAACGCACCCGATATCTCCTTGGCGAGTCGGCTCCTGTGGGTGCCACCGTGTCGGCCGCACCGGTCGAGCAGCCCGAGAACGGTCCGTCAGACCTCGGCGCTCCGCAAGGCACGGTCGAGTTCTTCGACGGTTCGACGTCACTCGGCTCGGCTCAGCTCGACGCGAACGGGCATGGGGAGCTCGACACTGCGGCATGGCCGAGCGGAGGGGCTCGGTTGATCACCGCGACGTTCACTCCCGAGCCCGGAACCGGGTGGGCCGCTTCCACGAGCGAGGCTCAGACGTATCGGGTGGTCGACCTGATGCGGATGGTACCCGACATCGAGGTATCGGAACCGGTTGCGACCGTGAGCGATGCGAGCCTCGACTGGACCATCGCGAACATCTGGTTCAGCAACTTCAGCGTCGGCTTCGAACGGGAGGTCGTGGGCGGAGCGGTCTCGCTCGAATCCATGCACCCCGGCACCACGATCGAGGAGAAGCAGCGCTACTACTTCCGGCCCTTCACCTTCTCAAATGGCACTGGCGCGAGGGATGCGGCGGGAAACCGGGTCATGCAGTTCAGCGGCACCGCGCGGCTCAGCTCCGGATCGGGAAACCGCTGGGACTTCGCCGATCCACGCCTGCATCTCAACGCCAACGGAGACGGCTACGTGACCGCGGAGTTCAGCGGCTTCTACGACATCGGAGTGCGCCAGGACTACGCACCCCGAAGGGTCACGATCGCGACGTTCACCGGTGCGGAGGTCGACATGAACGCGGACGGGCGGTCCGAGAGCAGGATCGCTCTCAGCTGGGACGGCCAGGCCGGTGCGGCCGGTACCTGGGCCGCGCACTTCGACGCATCATTCCCCAACGAATTCGTGGCGCTGCTGAACCCGGCGATCAATCTGTTCTTCGCAAGCAGCGGTGTGGCGACCGACGCCTCGAAGCGACCGCACGATCTGCGCCTCTCATTCACCGAGCGGGAGTCCGAGGGAACGAACGGCCCGGGTGGCTCTGGCGGCAACGGAAGCTCGCCCGCTCTGGGGTCCGGTGAGGCGACGAGCCCAGATGGTCGAGGATCCGGCATGCCCCCGCTCGCGCGTTCCGGAAGCGACCTCGGCCGGCCGAACCTCGTGTTCGGGCTCGGCCTGCTCGCTGCGATGAGCGGCCTGGCGTTGCTGGCGCGGCGGCGCTCGCCGTGACGGAAATGACCACTCGACCGCCCGAGACCCCCGACATCGACGCTGAGGACGAATTCGAACGGCTGCTCCGCGGTGACCAGATTCCTGGCTTCGCAGAAGGAATCGAGTCGGCGCTCGGGGGGTCCAAGGCGGCGCCGCCCGATCGGAGAGCTCGTTGGCTGGGAGCATCCGCGGCGTTCACGCTGCTCATCGGACTTGCGTCCTTCGGAGTGGGCGTCACGTTGCTCGGTCTCGACCCATCCGCGAAGGCTTCACTCTCTGCGGGCGATGAGGCGAGAGAGGACAGCCGTGTCGGCCCGGCGCAGCGGACGGATCCAGCCGAACCGCAGCCTGTTCTGAAACGGCCTGCCACCGCGGACCCGAGATGGGTCGCGCGTGTGGCAGCGGAGGGGGGCATCCCCGAACGCGCACTGCAGGCATATGCCGATGCGGCGCTGAAACTCAGGGACGAGCAACCGTCGTGCGGCCTCGGTTGGAACACGCTTGCTGCGATCGGGCACGTCGAATCGGAGCACGGGAGCATCGGCGGCGCCGTACTCGGTGCCGATGGTCGGGCGCTGCCGAGAATTCTCGGGGTGCCGCTCGACGGCACTCGATTCGCTGCCGTGCCGGATACCGACGGCGGTGCACTCGACGGAGACCCGCATGGAGATCGAGCCGTCGGACCCATGCAGTTTCTTCCCTCCACCTGGTCCCTCTACGCGAGGCCGGGCAATGCCGACATCGACAGGATCGACGACGCCGCGCTCGCCGCGGCGACCATGCTCTGCAGCGGAGGCACCGACCTTCGAGAGCCGCAGCACTGGATCGACGCGATAGACCGTTACAACCCGAGCCTCGACTATAACCATGAAGTTGCGGAGGCCGCCGGCTTCTATGGCTCGATCGGGTGAGCGCTCAGCTGAGGGGCGCTGCGGAGCTCGAAGACGACACCCGTTCTGCGAGGAGCGCGGTGTGGCGGCCGGCCACCCGGGTGAGCACGAGCGTCGCCGAGTTCGGGCCGTGCAGCCGGAGGCGCTTGCGCAGCGAGGCCGGCTCGACGTCGGTACCGCGCTTCTTGATCTCGAGCGTGCCGATTCCGCGCTCAGCGAGGCTGCGCTTGAGATGCTTCTCCGAACTCGGCAGTTGCTCGGTGATCCGGAACGCCTGTGCGAACGGAGTCGGTACGAGCGTGTCCGAGGTGAGATAGGCGATCCCATCGCTCACCATGCCCGCATGCAGGCGCTCCGCGAGCATGCCGATGAGCCTCGCTCTGATCACACTGCCGTCGGGTTCGTAGAGATACTCGCCGAGCGGTCGCACGTCCACATCGGGGGAGTCGGAGGCGGCGGCCAGTTCGTGCGCTTCCCCTCCACGGAGCACGAGCGCCGCGCGAGAGATGCCGGGCCTGCGCAGCGGACCGAACCAGACCCCCGTCTCCACTACCTGCCCTTCGACCGAGACCCACTGCGCCTCGGCCGAGTCGGGAAGGAGCTCGCGGTCGAGACCGGGACCGAGCTTCACTCCGGTCGGCAGCCGGTCGGCCAGGCCGAAGGCGAACGATAAGGACGGGGAATAGTCATCGGGATTCGCGAGACGCGCGGTGTTGCGGTGTCCGGAGGTGCGACGGGCCGGATCGAGAAACGCCCCATCCATGCCCTCGAGTGACACCTGCCGTGCATCGTCGTTCAGCACCCGTGTGCGTGCCTGGGCGGTGCTGCTCTCGACTGCGGTGAGGTTGTACTCGGCGATCCTCGCGGTGAAGGCATCCAGCTCGACTGCGAGCGTATCGATTCCGGCCGCGGCGAATGCGAGGGACTCGCTGCCGATCCCGCAGCCGAGGTCGGCGACCGAGCGGCATCCTGCGTCGAGGAACCTCCGGGCGTGAAGACGTGAGACTTCCGCGCGACTCGCTTGTTCGAGACCCGCAGGGGTGAAGCGCATCAGGGAGGCGGCGTCACCGAACTTCCCGCGCGCTCGCCTCCGAAGGTCCGCCTGCGTGAGGAGCGCTGCGACCTCATCGCCGCCGATGCCGGAGGCGCGAAGCCGGCTTCCGATCGAGAGCGCACTCTCTCCTCCGCGCACGGCCGACTCGATGACGTCGAGGCGAGCCGACCCCTCCTCGGAGAAGAGGCACTCCCATCCCGGAGGAGCGAGTGCTCCGGACGTCTCCTCGTCGCGCGGGTCGTGCGTTTGGCCACCCACGTGGGTCAGTAGCCGCTGGAGTCGCCGACCCCGCTCATGAACGCTCCCATCGAGGCCATGACGAGTCCGATGAGACTGAGGTAGAAGATCACGAAGAGCGCGATGAAGACGAAATAGGAGTAGCCGATGATGAGCCCGGTGAGGGCGAGGCCGCGGCCCGCGTCCCCGTTGCGCTTGATCTGACTGAGGGCCAGATGCCCGAATACCACGGCGGCGACGGGGGACAGGAATGCCGTGATGATCGATACCAGGGCGAAGGTGTTCGTGTAGGCGAGCGTGGTCGGTGGAGCGGGCTGCGGCGGGTACGGGGCCTGGATCGGCTGCGAGGCGGATCCAGGTGCGGCCGTCTGCGCGAACTGCTCGTAGGGCTGCGCGGGAGCGTTGGGTTCGTAAGACATGACGATCCTCCGTGCCTAGTAACTGGATCCGCTGGCCGCGATGGAAGCGCCGAGCACGCCGAGCAGGACCACGAAGACGATGAGCCCGATGATCCAGCCGGCGATTCCGATGTAGCCGACGATCAGACCAGTGAGCGCCATCGGACGGCCGCCTTCGCCGGAATTCTTGATCTGCTTCAGGCTGATGTGTCCGAGGATGACGCCCACGACGCACAGCACTCCGAAGGAGAACCAGCCGATGATGGAGGAGATCATCGAGATGATCGCCATCGTATTGGTCGTCGCGGCGGGGTCTTGCGGCGCTTGGGCGTAGACGGGGGCCGGGTACTGTGGAGGCGCAGCCGGATATTGCGGCGGTGCGGGCTGCGCCGCGGCGGGTGACGCGGGAGCGGACTGCGGCGGGACCGGCGGAGTGAGGGCGGACTGCGGCTGTGCGGGTTCGGGTCCCAGACTCGGATCTTGCGGGTTCGACATGGCTCGCTCCTGATTGACGTCGGGCGGACACTCCGCCTCGGATGGTCAGCGATCCCAGTATTTCATACCCCGAACGGGGAACAGAAGGGACGCTCGGCCACGAAGCGTTGTTCGCTGGCCGCGATCCTCGCGACAAACGTTGGCACTCGCCTTGCAAGAGTGCCAACTCTCGCCATAGACTCCCTCATAGGGTGCCCGAGCGGGCATCGCATCACTCTTAGCCACCTTCAGAAAGAGGTCAACCGTGTCGGTGAGCATCAAGCCACTTGAGGATCGCATCGTCATTAAGCAGGTCGAGGCTGAGCAGACTACTGCTTCGGGACTCGTCATCCCCGACAGCGCCAAGGAGAAGCCCCAGGAGGGCGAGGTCGTGGCCGTGGGCCCCGGTCGCATCGATGACAACGGTAACCGCGTCCCCCTCGACATCGCTGTCGGCGATCTCGTGATCTACTCGAAGTACGGTGGAACCGAGGTGAAGTACGGCGGTGAAGAACTGCTCGTGCTCTCGGCTCGCGACGTGCTCGCGGTAGTCGTGCGCTAACACACAGTTTCACGGATCAGGGCCGGCGCGATTGCGCCGGCCCTTTTCGTTCGCCCGGATCGCACCTGATACTGTGTCTCCCTGACGAGAGGCTTCCATGCAGCAGTTCGATGAGATCACCTTCGATGCGACAGATCGGCAGGTTGCGGCCGCGCTGCAGGCGAACGGTCGCGCATCCTGGGGAGAGATCGCTCGTGCGCTGCAGTTGCCGGAGCGGACGGTCGCTCGGCGAGGGCAGAGCCTCTTCGACCGAGGGCTGGTCCGGGTCTCGACCTACGTCGACGTGATGCGAGTGCTGCATGCGCGTGCGGTGCTGCTGAGGATCACGACGCAGAGCGGTGCGCTCTGGTCGGTCGCTCGCTCGCTCGCCAGTATTCCGCTGGCATCCTCGGTGTCGGTGCTGGAGGGAAGCAACGACATCGCCTGCATGTTCCTGCCCCGGGATGAATCCGGCCTTCGGAGTCTGCTGCAGCGGGAGATCCCGCAGATGCCCGGAATCACCTCGCTCAACGCCTCCACCGTCTTGAGGTTCTATCGTTCGGGGCACGACTGGTCGCCAGGGTTTCTCACGCCCGAACAGCGCGTCGCCCTCGACCGTCTCGTCGTGCAGGGCGATCAGCCGGTCGACCCGGACGATGCGATCTCGCCCGAGGAGAATGACTTGATCGAGTTGCTGCTCGAGGAGGGGCGCATGCCCGTCTCGCAGCTCGCTCGGGAGCTCGGCGTGAGCGTCGCCACCGTTCGTCGGCGCATGGATTCTCTGACGCAGCGAGGGCTGATGCATCCCCGCACCGAGGTGGTGCCCAGGGTATTCGGTCTCGGGCTCGAGGCGCTGGTCTGGTTCCGGGCGCCGATGAAGCATCTCGAACGCATCGGACGCGACCTCGCGCGAGCGCCGGAGGTCAAGTTCATCGTGGCGACCACGGGTGTCTCCCAGTTGCTTGCGAACATCCTCGTAACGGACGAGGAAGCCTTTTACGACTTCCTGACCGGAGACGAGGTGACGAGGCACGAGGGCCTCGAGGTGCATGACTCGCTCGTTGTGCTCACTCCCGTTCTGCGCGGTTCGCTCTTCGTCGATCAGGGCGAGGGGCTCTAGGCGTACACTTCGGCTTCTCGGCCCCGAACTCCGCGCTCGTGCGGGCGCGAACCGGGATCGACCGGTACTTCGCCGATGGAGCGACGCGTCGTGTGCGGGCGCTTGGCCGTTGAATCGTGCGGCTGAACACGCGACGGACCGCGTCCGCAGGCGAACCTCCTCAGCGATGACGATGCGCGCGAATGGGCCGAGTCGTCCCCGCGCCTGTTCGCGGGTATGCATCAAAACGGTAACGTTGTGGCTGAAATTGCACATGCAAATATTTATGATGGCCGATATGCTTCAAAAATATGTTATGTTTGGCGTACTGAGGTAATCCGCGCGATCATGCGGAAGAAATTGAGCAGGGAGGCTTCTGTGGTCGAGACCACTCGGGTGTTCCGGGCAGACCGCCCGCAGGCGAGCCGGAGCCACCGCTGATGGGGGCGCCGGTCATCGGAATCACCACCTGGCAGCGGCCCATCGCCACACAGCTCGGCGAGGGGCGCCCCACGCACACCCTCGGCGTCGAATACGCCGATGCAATCGCCCACGCCGGAGGGCTGCCCGTGCTTCTTCCGCCCTCTGCCGAACCGGCCACCATCCTCGACCGGATCGACGGACTCGTACTCTCCGGAGGAGAGGACGTCGACCCGAGTCGCTACGGCCGCGCTCCCGAAGCAGGCAAGCGCTACTCGGCCGATCGCGACGAGTTCGAACTCGAACTCGCACGACGAGCGCGAGCCAAGGGCATGCCGACCCTGGCGATCTGCCGAGGACTGCAGGTGACGAACATCGCGTTCGGCGGTTCGCTCGTGATCGACCTCCCCGGCACGGAGGTGCATGCGCGGGTCGTCGACGGCGTGCAACAGCTCGATCGACGTCATGCCGTGCGGTTCCTCCCCGACAGCAGACTGGCTCAGGCATACGGGACGACTGACCGCATCGTGAACACGATCCACCATCAAGCCGTCGACCGGCTCGGCGAAGGGCTGATCGCCAGCGCGTTCGCTTCGGACGGTGTCGTCGAAGCAATCGAATCCATCGGCGATGACTGGGAACTGCTCGCAGTGCAGTGGCACCCCGAGAAGATGTCCCTTCCCTCCGAAAAGACCGAAGAGACCGGCCTGTTCACGCGCTTCATCGACACCGTACGCGCAGCGATCGACGCTCCCGAACAGTAACCGAACCCACCCACGAATACCTGAAGCATCAGGCCGAAAGGAACCACACCACACCATGGCGAAGAAGATTTTCCTCGAGTACGAAAACGGCACACGGGCGATCGCGACTCTCCTCGAGACGGACGCACCCGAGACGTGCAAGGTCATGTGGCAGGCGCTCGAGAAGCCCGTCACCATGCAGGCCATGCACGCGATGTACGCGGGCCCCGAGGTCATGGTCGGGCTTCCGGAAGAAGCCCAGAACTTCGACCCGGCAGCCGTGCCGCTCGAGAACCAGCAGGTGATCCCCGCTCCCGGCGACCTGCAGTGGTACTGGCAGCGTCCGATGCAGATGGGCGGACTCCCGTTCGAGTGGTGGGAGATCGGAGTCTTCTACGACCGTGGCGCACGTACCCTCGGCCCCCTCGGCTGGACCCCGGTCAACATCTGGGCAACCATCACCGAAGGACTCGCCGAGTTCGCGAAAGAGTCGGCCGCGATCCGCATCGACGGTGCGAAGCAGCTGACCATCGGGCGCCTCTCCGAGTAACCCGTACTCGACATTCGCATATTTCTCACGAGTAACATCACACATTCAAAGGAGAACATCGTGAAATTCAAGAAGATCGTACTCGGTGGCGTTGCCGCCGTGGGCGCGCTCGCGCTTGCGGCGTGCGCGACATCGGGTACCGACGCCGCAGGTACCGACGAGTCGAAGCCCTATGCGGGCCAGAAGCTCGTGGTGACCACGTTCGGCGGCGACTGGGAGAAGGCCTTCGTCGAGGCCGTTGTCGACCCCTTCGAAGCAGAGACGGGCGCCGACATCGAGATGGTCACGCTGTACAGCGCTGACGCGCTCGCACAGTTGACCGCTCAGAAGTCCAGCCCCCAGCTGGACGTCGTCCACTTCTCCGGTGGACAGGAGTTCGTGGCCGCGAGCGACGGGCTGATCGATCCGATCGCCCCCGAGGATCTGACGAACTACGACGATCTGGCCCAGGTGGCCACCGCCGGACTCGCACAGGGAGAGGGACCGGCCATTCAGCTGGCCCCCGTCGGCCTGGTGTTCAACACCGAATCGGGAGCCGATCGACCTGATTCATGGCTCGATGTGCTCGATCCGCAGTACGCGGGTCACCTGGCCCTGACGGACCTCTCGAACAGCTACGGCCTCCTCTCGATGCTCCGCCTCGCCGACGTGCAGGGCAACGGACTCGAGAACGCCGAACCGACGATCGAAGCGCTCGGCTCGCTCGTCTCGAAGGGCGACGCGATCGTCGTGCCCACCTCTCCCGACCTGCAGAGCGCGTTCGCGCAGCGCGGCACCTGGCTCGCCCCCTACTCGATGGACTACGCTGGCACGCTGAAGGATGCGGGCCTTCCCGTGGAGTTCATCACCCCCAAGGAAGGTGCGGGAGCCTCGCTCATCACCGCCAACGTGGTGTCCGGACGCGACAACTCCGAACTGGCCAAGCTGTTCGTCGATTTCGAGCTGAGCCCGAAGGCGCAGCAGGTCTTCGCCGAGAAGATGCGCTACTCGCCGGTGAACATCAAGGCAGAGGTCTCGGGGGAGACCGCGAAGGACGTGCTGACCGGCGACGATCTCGACTCGCTCGTCGTCTACGCGCCCGGCGACCTGGCCTCGAAGCGCCAGAGCTGGGTCGACGCCTGGAACAACGTCATCACCAACTAAGGTCTGCACATGAACGAGAGAACCCGTAAGGAGCCCCTGCTCCTGCTCCTGCCGGCGGCGCTGTTGCTCCTGCTCGGCTTCGTGACGCCGGTTTCGGCCATGCTGCTGATGAGCGTCCAATCGCCGGCAGGCGGGTTCACTCTCGACAACTTCCAGCGGCTCTTCGACTCCGGCTACAACCTCCAGGCGGCGTGGCGGTCGCTGAGACTCGGCATCGTCCAGACGGTCGTGACGATCCTGATCGCCCTGCCGCTGTCGTACCTGATGTCCCGTGCCTCGTCGAAGCTCCGGTCGTTCCTGCTGATCGTCGTGATCCTCCCGCTCATGACGAGCGTGGTGGTCCGCACGTTCGGCTGGGTCGTGCTGATGGGGCCGAACGGCCTCATGATGAAAGTCCCGGGAGCGGAACTGCTGGTCAAAGGGACGCAGGGCTTCCTCGGTACCGAGGCCGGGGTGAGTATCGCGATGATCCAGGTGCTCCTGCCGTTCGCGGTGCTCTCGATCCTCGGCGTCGTCTCGGGCATCAAGCCGCAGCTCGAAGAGGCGGCGCGCACCCTCGGCGCCGGATACTGGCGTTCGCTCTGGCACGTGGTGCTCCCGCTCACCCTCCCCGGGATCGTGGCCGGCGCCTCGCTCGTGTTCGTGCTCTCGGTGAGCTCCTTCATCACGCCGCGCTTCATCGGCGGCGCCCAGATTCCGGTGTTCGCGCAGACGATCTACGTCGACGCGACCACCAACCTCGACTGGCCGTTCGCGGCAGCCCAGGCAGTCATGCTGTTCGCCGGCGTCATGCTCGTGCTGATCGCAACCGCCAGGCTCGGGCGAACGAAGGGCTGAAACATGGTCAAATCCATTCCACTCCTCGCGAAGATCGGCGCGGTGCTCCTGGTGATCGCCGTCGCGGTCTACATGCTCATGCCGCTCGTCGTCGTCGCAGGCGCGTCGATCGGCAGCAACCGCTTCCTCACGTTTCCGCCCCAGGGGTTCTCTCTCGAGTGGTACACCGAGGCGTTGACGACCGATACCTATCTGGCTCCGTTCCGCCTGAGCCTCATGGTGGGCGTCATCACCGCAGTCTGCTCCGCCGTGCTCGGCACCGCCGCGGCCCTCGCGCTCACCCGGTTCAACATCCCGGGCTCGGGAGCGATCCAGGCGTTCCTCATGTCGCCATTGACGCTCCCGACCATCATCCTCGCGATCGGTGCGCTCTCGGTGGCGTCCATGACCATCGGCGCGCCCAACGTCTGGGTGCTGATCGTGATCCATACGGTGATCACGATCCCGTACGTCATGCGCACGGTGACCGGCGTGATGGCCCGCCGAGATCCCTTCATCGAGGAGGCGGCGCGCACCCTCGGTGCCAGCGCCTGGAATCGCTATCGGCTCGTCGTGCTGCCCGTGGCACGACCGGGCATCGCAGCCGGAGCATTCTTCGCCTTCAACATCTCGTTCGATGACGCCGTCATCGCACTCTTCCTGCGCACACCGCAGCTCGAGACCCTGCCGATCGCGATCTACGGGCAGCTCGAATACAGCACCTCGCCGACCGTCGCCGCAGTTTCCACGATGATGGTGCTGCTGACGGTCGTGCTGATCCTCATACTCGAAAAACTCATCGGCCTGGGAAGGATGTTTGTCTCGTGAGCACCCTGACGATCGAACACGTCACCAAAAGTTTCAAGACCACGCAGGTGCTCAAGGGAGTCGACCTCGAAGTCGATTCCGGCGAGTTCATCTCCCTGCTCGGCCCTTCGGGTTGCGGGAAGACCACCCTGCTTCGCTGCATCGCGGGTCTGGAAGCGGTGACCTCCGGCCGGGTACTCATCGGCGAACGCGATGTGACCCACCTTCCGCCCGAGAAGCGCCACCTCGGCATGATGTTCCAGAGCTACGCGCTGTTCCCGCACATGAGCGTTCGCGAGAACGTGCGCTTCGGGCTGCGCATGGAGGGAAAGCAGTCGAAGAAGGAGCAGCTCGAGATCGCGACCAACGCGTTGGAACGGGTGCAGATGGCCCACCTCGCTGATCGGATGCCCACGCAGCTCTCCGGCGGGCAGCAGCAGCGAGTTGCGCTCGCACGCGCGATTGCGAACACGCCGAGCCTGCTGCTGCTCGATGAGCCCCTGTCGAACCTCGACGCGCGTCTGCGGGAGGACATGCAGATCGAGCTCAAAGAACTGCACCGCTCCCTGGGCGTCACGACCGTGTTCGTCACCCATGACCAGGAGGAGGCACTGAGCCTCTCGGATCGCATCGTCCTGATGAACGCCGGCGTGATCGAGCAGGTCGGCAGCCCCGACGAGATCTATTCGACCCCCAAGACCGCGTTCGCCGCCGACTTCATCGGTGCGGCGAATCTGCTACCCGCCCAGAAGCGCGGGTCCAGCGCGATCACCTCGGAGGGCGGCTTCGACATTCGAATCGACGCGTCCGAAGCCGATGGCGACGGGCAGGTGATGCTGCGCCAGGAGGACATCCTGATCGCCGCTCGCATCGAGGAGGGCACGCCGTATCCGGTCGAGGTGCTCACTCGCGTCTACCGTGGAGCCGATGTCGTGTACGTCGTCGACTTCGCGGGGAAGCACCTCCGGGTGATCGCTCCCGGCCATGCCGAGCAGCTGTCCATGGGTCCCGCAGCAATCGGCTGGCGGCCACTGGCCGCTCAGTGGATCCCGGGGGCTGTGCCAACGACCTAAGCTGGGGTGATGCGACAACGGATCGGCTACGTCTACGGCCTGGGCGCCTACCTCAGCTGGGGGGTGTTTCCGCTCTTCTTCAGCCTGCTGAGTGCGGTGAACCCGTTCGAACTGGTGCCGTGGCGAGTGCTCACTGCGCTCGGCTTCTGCGCCGTCGTGACAACGCTGATCCGCGGCTGGGGCCGCTTCGCCGCCATCATGCGCTCTCCGCGAATGCGCGGCTGGTTCCTGCTCTGCTCGGTGCTGCTGTATGCGAACTGGCAGTTCTTCGTGGTGGGCATCGTCACGGGTCATATCATCGAGACCGCGCTCGGATACTTCATCACCCCGCTCGTGACGATCCTGATCGGTGTGATCGTGCGCAAGGAGAAGCTGCGAGGCATGCAATGGGTCGCGGTCGCCGTGGCGCTGATCGGCGTGCTGGTGAGCGCGATCGCCTACGGACGGTTCCCGTTCATCGCGCTCGGCCTCGCGCTGACGTTCGGACTCTACGGAGCCGTGCGCAAGCAGGTCAGCGAAGACGTCGATGCACTGACCGGCCTGACCGTCGAAACCGTCTTCGGTAGCATCATCGCGATCGCACAGCTCGCGCTGCTCTCGATCATGTTCGGTCACCTCGGCGCGTTCGAGCACGGCCCGGCCGTGACGATACCGCTGCTGCTGAGCGGCACGGTCACCGCCATCCCACTCATGCTGTTCGCCGCGGGCAACCGGAGACTCAAGCTCAGCCACATGGGATTCCTGCAGTTCATCACGCCGATCATGAACTTCATCACCGGATACTTCCTCTTCGGCGAACCGATGTCGCTCACACGCTGGGTGGGCTTCATCACCGTGTGGATCGCGGTGATCCTGCTCATCATCGATATGTTCCGCACCGTGCGCAAGGACGGCAAGAGCGCGTCTGCGCAGGCCCAGCCGGAGACCGGGGTGATCTCGCTGTGAACGAGGCGGTCACCCTCCGCGCCGACACCGTTCCGGGAGCGACGAAGACCCGGCTCGCCTGGGAATATTCTGCTCCGGGCGGCGATTAGACTTGAGTACACAGACTGCCCGGTCGTGCGCGGCGTCGTTCGCCAGACCGAATCACTCCCACCTTCAGAAGAGGCGCAAATAATGGAACAGCGCGATCCGTTCGCATTCACCGGTTTGACCTATGACGACGTGCTGCTGCTGCCGGCGCACACCGATGTGATTCCGAGCGAGGCCGACACCTCGACGCAGTTGACGCGCCGCATCCGACTGGGGATGCCGCTGGTGTCTGCCGCCATGGACACCGTCACCGAGACGCGAATGGCGATCGCGATGGCCCGCAACGGTGGACTCGGCATTCTGCACCGCAACCTCTCGATCACCGACCAGGCCGAGATGGTCGACCGGGTCAAGCGCAGCGAAGCCGGCATGATCACGAACCCCGTCACGACGACCGTCCACGCGACGGTTGCCGAGGTCGACGCGATCTGCGGCGAGTATCGCGTGAGCGGCCTGCCCGTCGTGGACGATGCGGGAGTGCTGGTCGGCATCATCACCAATCGCGACATGCGCTTCATCTCGATCGAGGATCGCCAGACGATGCGCGTGGCCGACGCGATGAAGCCGATGCCGCTCATCACGGGTCACCCCGGTATTTCGCGGGAGGCGGCCGCGGAGCTCTTCAAAGAGCACCGTATCGAGAAACTGCCGCTGGTCGACGAGCAGGGCAGGCTGACGGGACTCATCACGGTCAAGGACTTCGACAAGGAAGAGGAGTACCCCAACGCCGCGAAAGACGGCGCCGGTCGACTTCTCGTCGGCGCGGCGATGGGCTTCTTCGGAGACGCGCTGGATCGTGCTGCAGCACTCGTCGATGCCGGCGTCGACGTGCTCGTCGTGGACACCGCGAACGGCGACAGCAAGGGCGTGCTCGACATCATTCGTCAGCTCAAGAGCGATCCCGCGTTCGCGAATATCGATGTGATCGGCGGCAACATCGCCACCTACGCCGGAGCGAAGGCGCTCGTCGAGGCCGGCGTCGACGCGGTCAAGGTCGGAGTCGGCCCCGGGTCGATCTGCACGACCCGCGTGATCGCGGGAGTCGGCGTGCCTCAGGTGACCGCCGTCTACGAGGCGGCGAGGGCCGCGACACCCGCGGGAGTCCCGGTGATCGCCGACGGCGGGCTGCAGCACTCGGGTGACATCGCGAAGGCGCTCGTCGCTGGCGCGTCCTCAGTCATGATCGGATCCCTCTTCGCAGGCACCGACGAGAGCCCCGGCGATCTCGTATTCATGGGAGGCAAGCAGTTCAAGAACTACCGGGGCATGGGCTCGCTCGGCGCGCTCCAGACCCGCGGCGAACGCACCTCCTACTCGAAGGATCGATACTTCCAAGCCGATGCCTCGAGCGATGAGAAACTGATCCCCGAGGGAATCGAAGGCCAGATCGCGTATCGCGGACCACTGCGCTCGGTGGCGCATCAGCTCATCGGCGGCCTTCGTCAGTCGATGATGTACGTCGGCGCCCCCACGATCGACGAGCTCAAGGCGCGAGGCCAGTTCGTGCGCATCACCGCCGCCGGGTTGAAGGAATCGCATCCTCACGACGTCCAAATGGTCGTCGAAGCCCCCAACTACCGGCGGTAGATCCTGCCTGAGACCGCGACGCCAGCGCGCACGCGACCTCAGCCCACACACACTGCCCAGCCAGGGGTCGATAGACTGGTCGCGTGAGCACCAAGGCGCTCGCGCGGCGACCCGGTCGGGTATCGCTCCGTATGTGCCGAGGCCGTCATCGGGCTCGGAGTGACCGATGGTGAATTCGGGCGTGAAAGGTAATGCTGGATGAGTTCTGAGATCGAGATCGGCCGCGGCAAACGCGCAAGGCGTGTCTACACGTTCGACGAGATCGGGATCGTGCCGACCCGGCGCACGCGAGATCCGGAACTGGTGTCGACAGCGTGGTCCATCGACGCATTCCAGTTCGACATCCCGGTGCTCGGTGCTCCCATGGACTCGGTGATGTCGCCGGCGACCGCGATCGCCCTCGGCAAGCTTGGCGGACTCGGAGTGCTGAACCTCGAGGGACTCTGGACGCGCTACGAAGATCCTCAGCCGGTCCTGGACGAGCTCGCCAGACTGGGCGATGACGCCGAGGCCGTCAAACGCATGCGCCAGCTGTATTCGGAGCCGATCAAGCCGGAGCTGATCCGTGCTCGACTCGGCGAGATCCGCGATGCCGGGGTGACCGTGGCAGGCGCCCTGTCACCGCACCACACCGCAGAATTCAGCGAGACCGTGACCAGTGCCGGGGTCGATCTCTTCGTGATCCGCGGCAACACGGTCTCCGCGGAGCATGTGTCGGTCGCCGATCGCGAACCGCTCAACCTGAAGCAGTTCATCTACGAACTCGACGTCCCCGTCATCGTCGGCGGCGCAGCCACATACCAGTCGGCACTCCACCTGATGCGTACCGGAGCGGCAGGCGTGCTCGTCGGCTTCGGAGGCGGCGCATCCTCGACGACACGCGTCACCCTTGGCATCCGCGCACCGATGGCCAGCGCGATCGCCGATGTCGCCGGTGCGCGCACCGACTACCTCGACGAGTCCGGGGGACGCTACGTGCACGTCATCGCGGACGGAGGTCTCGGCACGTCCGGCGATCTCATCAAAGCGGTGGCCTGCGGCGCCGACGCAGTGATGCTCGGTGCGGCACTCGCTCGAGCGACCGATGCCCCCGGACAGGGCTGGCACTGGGGGCAAGAGGCCTACCATGACGAGCTTCCGCGCGGCAAGCGAATGCGAGTCGGTGGAGTGGCCCCGCTCAGCGAGATCTTCTCGGGGCCCGCACACATCGCCGACGGCAGCGCGAACCTGATCGGCGCGCTCCGGCGCGCCATGGCGACCACCGGCTACAGCGAACTCAAAGAGTTCCAACGCGTTGGTGTCGTCTACGCAGAACGCTAACCCAAGTCAAGGAGACGCAACCGATGACCGCCACCAAGCTCGGTGTGAGTGAGCGTGAAGCCGCGATCCATACCCTTCGCGATCCCGAGCACGAGCTCGATGTGCTGGTCATCGGTGGCGGAATCACCGGCACCGGCGCGGCGCTCGACGCGGTCACGCGTGGTCTGTCGACCGGTCTCGTGGAGTCGCGCGACTGGGGCTTCGGCACGTCGAGCCGTTCCTCGAAACTGGTGCACGGCGGAATTCGCTATCTGGAGCAGATGAACTTCGGGCTGGTGCGGGAGGCTCTCATCGAGCGCGGCCTGCTTCTGCAGCGCATCGCGCCGCATCTGGTGCGGCCCGTGCGTTTCCTCTACCCGGTCACGATTCCGGTCATCGAGCGCGCCTACGTCGGCGCGGGCATGCTGCTCTACGACCTCTTCGCGCGTACCGGCGGCACTTCCCCGGGTGTTCCCTGGCATCGGCACGTGAGCCGCCGTCGGCTCACCCGCGAGGCGCCGGGGCTTCGACCGCATGCGTTCCGCGGTGGATTGAGCTACAGCGATGCCCAGGTCGACGACGCCCGCTACGTCGCGATGCTTGCCCGTACGGCGGCGTCGTACGGTGCGCACGTGGCAAGTCGCGTCCGGGTCGAGGGGTTCCTGAAGGTCGGCGAGCGCGTGGTCGGTGTGACCGCGCGAGACCTGATGACCGACGAGACCTTCGAGATTCGCGCAAAGCAGGTCGTCAACGCCACCGGAGTGTGGACGAACGATCTGCAGGCGCTCGTGGGAGAGCGCGCCACCTTCTCGGTGCGGGCCTCGAAGGGGATTCACCTAGTGGTTCCGCGCGACCGCTTCCGCTCCAAGTACGGCCTCCTGCTGCGTACGGAGAAGAGCGTGCTCTTTGTCATTCCGTGGGGGAGGCACTGGCTCATCGGCACCACCGATACCGACTGGGAGTTGGACAAGGCGCACCCCGCTGCTACGGCGGCAGACATCGACTACCTCCTCGAGCACGTCAACCGGGTCATCAAGACACCGCTCACACGAGACGATGTCGAGGGCGTGTTCGCGGGATTGCGGCCGTTGCTCGCGGGCGAGAGCGATGAGACCTCGAAGCTCTCGCGCGAGCATCTCGTTGCGCAGCCGGTCCCTGGCCTGGTGATGGTCGCCGGCGGGAAATGGACGACCTATCGGGTCATGGCCAGAGACGCGATCGATGCTGCCGCGGATGCACTGGACGGGCGAGTGCCCGCGTCGATCACCCAGGACGTGCCGCTGCTCGGCGCCGAAGGCTATAAGGCTGCATGGAATCGTCGCAGCCGTATCGCTCGGGCCTTCGACGTGCACCCGACCAGGATCGAGCATCTGCTGCGACGCTACGGCTCGCTCTCGAACGAACTGCTCGACCTGATCCGCGAGAACCCGAATCTTGCGGAGCCGCTGCCCGGTGCGGACGACTATCTCGGTGTCGAGATCGTGTACGCGGCCAGCCACGAGGGTGCCTTGCATCTCGACGACGTGCTGGCGCGCCGTACCCGGATCTCGATTGAAGCGTGGGATCGGGGCGTGTCCGCCGCACCCGTGGCGGCGAAGCTCATGGCGGGGGTGCTCGGCTGGTCGAAGCAGCGCACGAAGACCGAGGTCGATCGGTATCTCGCCAGGGTCGAGGCAGAGATCGCAAGCCAGCAGCAACTGAGCGATGAGGCGGCCGACCGGGTGCGTCTGAGTGCTCCCGAGCCGAGTGCGAAGCCCAGATCCTCGAAGGACGAGGATCACGCCAAGTGACTGAAGCCCCCGGGCGCCGCGAGCGTCCGTCCTACGAAGGCGATCCCTCTCTTGCCAAGGTCATGCGCAAGCCGAAGTGGATCGGCGCGCTGCTGCTCGCGCTGCTGGTTGCGGGCGGGTTCGCCTGGCTCGGACAGTGGCAGCTCGGCCACGCGATCTCCCTCAGCCAGGAGAGCTCGGTCGCGGCCGAGGACGTGCGAGCCCTCAGCGACGGCACAGAGCCGGGAGAGCCGGTGACTGACGACACCGCCGGCTACGTCTTCTCGGTTGAGGGAGCATTCGTCGGCGGCGATTTCGCGGTCGTCGAGCAGCGCAGAAACGGAGACGAAGCGGGAGCCTGGGTGGTCGGGCACTTCTCGACCGAGGAAGCACCTCGCGGGAACCTCGCGGTTGGCATCGGCTGGGCTCCAGATGTCGAATCTGCCAACCGCGCGCTCGCGAAGATCGAGTCGGGGTTCGCGGGCGAGCCGATGGTGATCGAGGGTCGCTACATGCCGGGGGACGCTCCGGTAGCTCCGGGCCCGGAACAGGATCCAGACCGTCTTCTCAGCATGGTTCCGGCTCAACTCGTCAACCTCTGGCAGCCGTTCGAGGGACGCGCCTACGCCGGTTTCCTGGTACTGCATCCGGGAGGAATGCTGAGTTCCGACGCGCTGGATGCCGCCGGCCTCGACACGATCGAATCCGTGCCGCCCCTTCCGGTCGAATCGATCAACTGGCTCAACCTCTTCTATGCGGCCGAGTGGGTCGTATTCGCGGGCTTCGCGATCTTCTTCTGGTTCCGTCTGGTCCGAGACGACTGGGAGAAGATTCATGAGCTTCAGCTGCTGGGCGAGGCGGGCGAGGCGATCGATCGCGAGTGAGCCGGCGTATCGAGCGCACCTTCGACGCCGCGGAGCCGTGCGCTTGCGCGCAGCTTTGCCCGATCGCACCGCGATAGGATTGGGATCATGGTCTTACAGCCCAAACCCGCCGACTATCCTCGAATTCGCAAGGCCCTGAAGTTCTACAAGGTCGCCTCGATCATTACCGGTGTGATGCTGCTCCTGCTGCTCGCCGAGATGATTCTGAAGTACTCGCCGACGCACCTGGAACTCTTCGCGGGCGGAGATGCCGGGGGCCTGTACTTCGCTCCGGTGGTCGTCGGCGAGGCATGTCAGTGGTTCTCACTGTTCAACCCGTTCCAGGAAGTCTGCGAGATCACCAGCACCGGTACGGGCACCAACCTCTCGCTCCTCATCCTCATCAGCCATGGCTGGTTCTACGTGCTCTACCTCATTTCCTGCTTCATGGTGTGGAGCCCGATGCGTTGGCGCTTCACACGCTTCCTCCAGCTCGCCCTCGGAGGTGTCGTACCGTTCCTCTCGTTCTTCATGGAGGTACGCGTGGTGCGCGAGGTCACGGCATTTCTCGACTCCCACAACGGCGGGTCGACTGAGGCGAAGCCTCAGCGATCCTCGACTGAATCCATCACGGAAGGCAACGCATGACCTCCACACCTACGCACCGACCGGTGCTCGTCGTCGATTTCGGTGCGCAGTACGCGCAGCTCATCGCGCGCCGCGTGCGCGAGGCCGGGGTCTATTCGGAGCTCGTCCCGCACACGATCACCGCGGCGGAGGTTCGCGCGAAGAACCCCCTCGGGATCGTCATGTCAGGTGGCCCCTCTTCGGTTTACGAGACGGGCGCCCCTCAGTTCGATGCCGAGATCTTCGAGCTCGGAGTGCCGACCCTCGGCATCTGCTACGGGTTCCAGGTCATGGCGCACACACTCGGCGGCACCGTCGGCAACACCGGCGATCGCGAGTACGGTGCGATCGAAGCGACCGTGCTCGGTGACGGAGGTGCGATGCTGGGCGGCCAGCCCGCCTCGCAGAACGTCTGGATGAGCCATGGGGATGCCGTGCAGCAGGCGCCCGAGGGCTTCGAGGTCTACGCGAGCACGGAACTCACCCCGGTCGCCGCATTCGGCTCTCCCGAGCGCAAGCTCTACGGTGTGCAGTGGCATCCGGAGGTGCGTCACTCGGATCACGGCCAGCGCGTGCTCGAGAACTTCCTGCATCGGATCGCCGAGATTCCCGCCGATTGGACGGCAGGCAATGTCATCGCGGAGCAGATCGAGGCGATCCGGGCTCAGGTGGGCAACGCGCGCGTGATCTCCGCCCTCTCCGGTGGCGTCGACTCCGCCGTTTCGACGGCGCTCGTGCACAAGGCGATCGGCGACCAGCTCACTGCCGTCTTCGTGGACCACGGGCTGCTGCGCAAGGGCGAGCGCGAGCAGGTCGAGCGCGACTACGTTGCGTCCACCGGTGTGCGACTGATCACCGTCGATGCAGCGGACACCTTCCTCGGCCACCTCGAGGGCGTCACCGATCCCGAGGAGAAGCGCAAGATCATCGGACGGGAGTTCATTCGCTCGTTCGAACAGGTGCAGCGAGATCTCGTCGCGGAGGCCGCAGCCTCGGGCGAGTCGGTGAAGTTCCTCGTGCAGGGCACGCTTTATCCGGACGTCGTGGAATCCGGAGGGGGCGCGGGCACTGCGAACATCAAGAGCCACCACAACGTGGGCGGTCTGCCGGACGATCTCGACTTCGAGCTGATCGAGCCGCTTCGTGCGCTCTTCAAGGACGAAGTCCGGGCGATCGGTCGCGAGCTGGGCATCCCCGAGGCGATCGTCGGACGACAGCCCTTTCCCGGTCCGGGTCTCGGGATCCGGATCGTGGGCGAGGTCACCCGCGAGAGGCTTGAAGTGCTGCGCGAGGCCGACGCGATCGCTCGTGCCGAGCTCACCGCTGCGGGTCTCGATGAAGCGATCTGGCAGTGCCCCGTCGTGCTTCTCGCGGACGTGCGCTCGGTGGGAGTGCAGGGCGATGGCCGAACCTACGGTCATCCGATCGTGCTCCGACCGGTCTCGTCTGAGGACGCGATGACTGCGGATTGGACGCGGGTGCCGTACGAGGTGCTGGCCCGGATCTCGAACAAGATCACGAATCAGGTTCCCGAGGTGAATCGAGTGGTGCTCGACGTGACTTCGAAGCCGCCCGGAACGATCGAATGGGAGTGAGCGTAGAGGAAACGGCCATTTCTGGCCGTTTCTAGCTCACTCCGGGGCCGTCTCGGCCCCGGTTGCGTGGGTCGGAGGAAACGGCCATTTCTGGCCGTTTCTAGCTCACTCCGGGGCCGTCTCGGCCCCGGTTGCGTGGGTCGGAGGAAACGGCCATTTCTGGCCGTTTCTAGCTC